>JBDQFC010000005.1:0-114791 GCA_040266055.1 Candidatus Nanopelagicales bacterium
ATCAGGGTGAGAGCAACTGACCGATCAGACGTACCATGGTCGGTCAGTTGCTCTCACCCTGATCGCGGGTTGGACCGTGGCCGTTCTCACAGATGTTGCCCCTCCTTGGGGGATGCTGAGGAGCCCCATACGACGCTAGCCTTCTGACACGCGAACGTCGAGAGGATCGCCCATGACCACCAGTCTCCCTGAGCGCACGCCCACCCGACTCCTGATCGGCGGGGATTGGCTTACTACGGCCATGCACCTCGACGTCATTAATCCCGCCACTATGGGCACGCTCGCGGAGATCGGTGACGCGACCCCGGACGAGGGTCTGCAAGCGGTGACCGCCGCCCATGACGCATTCCAGACCTGGGGTACCTCATCTGCTCGATTCCGCGCTGAAATCCTGCGCAAGGCATTCGACATCATGACCGCCGAAATCGAGGACTGCGCTCGGCTCATCGCTTTGGAGAACGGCAAGGCATGGAAGGACGCCATGGGCGAGGCGACCTACGCCGCCGAGTTCTTCCGGTGGTTCTCGGAGGAGGCAGCCCATGTCCAGGGCGACTTCCGCTACGGCCCCAACGGCGACAAAACGATCATCACCGACTACCGCCCGATGGGCGTGGCCTACCTGATTACGCCGTGGAACTTCCCCGCGGCGATGGCCACCCGCAAGCTCGCCCCGGCGATGGCTGCGGGTTGCACCTCGGTCCTTAAGCCGGCGCAGGAGACTCCGTTGACGGCGCTGTGGGTCGCCGATGTTCTCGAGCGGGCAGGTGCTCCCGCTGGGGTCGTGAACGTGGTCACAACGTCACAGGCAGGTCCGGTCTCGGATGCGATCTTGTCCGACCCTCGCGTCGCGACGCTTTCCTTCACCGGCTCGACCTACGTCGGCAAGTTGCTGCTAGGTCAGACGGCCCAGCGGGTGCTTCCGTCGTCGATGGAACTTGGTGGCAATGCACCATTCCTCGTTCTGGAGGGAGCCGATGTGGACCATGCCGTCGAGGGCGCGATGGTCGCCAAGATGCGCAACGGTGGCTCGGCTTGCACCGCGGCGAACCGTTTCTACGTGCACGCGTCGGTTGCTGAGGAATTCGCGACCAAGTTCGAGGCTGCCTTGCGGGGGCTCAAGATCGGTCCGGGCATTGATCAGTCGAATGATCTTGGCGCCATGGTCTCGATCAAGGAGCGCGACAAGATCCTCGAGCTCGTCGAAGCCGCCGAGGCTGAGGGCACTCCGGCGACGGTCGCCGGCGAGGCGCCCGGCGACGGTGCGTTCATTGCACCTCGGATCATCCGTGGGGTCGAGCATGGTTCGACGCTGACCCGTAATGAGATTTTCGGGCCGGTTGCCCCGATCGTGACCTTCGAAGATCAGGCCGAAGGCATCCGGATGGCCAACGACACCGAATATGGCCTCATCTCCTACGTGTTCGCTAAGGACGCTGGCGAGGGCATCAAGGTTGCGCGCCAGATGGAGTCGGGAATGGTCGCGATCAACCGCGGCATCGCCTCAGATCCGGCGGCGTCGTTCGGTGGCATGAAGGAGTCTGGTCTCGGACGCGAGGGTGGCTTCGACGGAATGCACGAATTCCTCGAGACCCAGTACTTCGCCGTCGACCTCTAAACCCGCGAACATGCAGCCTGACAGCGCGAACATGCAGCCTGACAGCGCGAACATGCACGGACACAGCGCGAACATGCAGCCTGACAGCGCGAACATGCACTGCCGCGCCGACCCGAGTTACTAATTGACGACCGGGAACTTCTCGTACGGCTGACCTAGTGCCTCGGGGCCCATGGCGCTGTAGCCACCATCGACGGCGAAGTCGCTGCCGGTCACGAAGGTTGCGCCGTCAGAGCAGAGGTAGCAGATGGCGTCGGCAATCTCCTCGGGTTCTGCCATCCGACGGATCGCGTGGAACTCGCCGGCGAAGTTGTCCGCGTGCTCGCGGGTGCCGTAGCGATTCTCGATGTTTCGGCTCCAGGTCCATCCAGGGGACACGCTGTTGAGCCGGATTCCCAGCGGAGCCAACGCCTGCGCCATATTGCGGCTCAGGCCTAGGAGAGCTGCCTTCGTAACCGGGTAAACGATTCGGTTTGGCTGCGACGCCTTCCCCGAGACCGACGTCACCAACACGGCCGCACCTCGTCCACGCTCTTGCATCAACGGCACGGCCTTTTCGATGAACATCGCGGCACTGGCAACGTTGACGTTCAACGAATTCAGCCATTGGTCGCGTGTTGTGTCGAGGTAGCTGCACGCAAAGGTGGTGTGGGCGCTGACGGCGAAGTCGACGCCGCCGAACTCATCGACGGCGGTCTGCAAGAGCGCGTCAAGGTCTGTATCGGATGTGACGTCCGTTGCCACGAACCGCCCAGCATTTCCGAGGCCGACCAGCAGTTCGTCAGCATGCTCGGTGTTCAGGTCGCCGAGCACGACCTTTCCGCCATTGGCAACGAACTGAAGAGCGAGTGCCTCAGTGATCAGCGACGCCCCTCCAGTCGCAACCAGCACCTTGCCTTCGAACTCTGGATACAGCGCCATGACTAGACCCCGGGGCGCTGGTGCTTGGACTCGGCGTCGTAAACCGCGCGAGCCGCACGAACCTCAGCCCGGTTGCTCACCTCCGGCACGCCAACCTCCCACCAGGTTCCGCCGCCGACCCATTCGTACTGGGCGACGTCGATAACCAACACGTAAGTCTTGTCCGAGGCCTTGGCTCGCGCATAGGCCGCAGGGATGTCATCGAGCGACTCGACCTTCTCCGCATTGGCACCCATCGACGCGGCATGGGCAACAAAGTCCACGCGCTGCAGATCGGTGTGCTTCGTAGTGCGCAGCAGGTTGTTGAACTCCTCGCCGCCCTGGTTGACCTGCAGGCGGTTGATGACGGCAAAGCCCTCGTTGTCGCACACGATGAAGATGACCTTGTTGCCGGTGAGAACGCTGGCGTAAATGTCGCTGTTCATCATCAGGTAGGAGCCGTCACCGACCCAGGAGACGACGTCGCGATCGGGGAGCGCCATCTTTGCGCCCACGGCACCAGCGATCTCGTAGCCCATGCAGGAGTAGCCAAACTCACAGTCGAAGGTGTTGGGTTCCTTAGTCCGCCACCCGGCGAAGAGCTCACCGGGGAGGCCGCCGGCGGCAGACAGGATGTAATCGGAGTCGTCGCATACCTGGTGGAAGCGCTGGATCACCTGGTTGTAGGCGGGCGGATCGCTGACAGCACGACCGAACTCGTCAAGGTGTGCGTTCCATGCGGCCTTTTCTGAGCAAGCGCGCTCCAGCCAATCCAAGGGCGCGGCGTAGTCACCGAGCTCTGCGTCGATCTGCTGCAGCGAGATGTCAGCGTCTGCGACAACGGAGGTTGCCTGCTGCTTGGTGGCATCCCATCGGGCGGCGTTGATGGTGACGATCTTGACGTTCGGATCCTTGAACAGTGCCCATGATCCGGTGGTGAAGTCCTGGAGTTTGGTGCCCACAGCGATGACGACGTCGGCGTCCTCGGCGATCGCGTTGGAGCAGGCATCGCCGGCGATTCCCAAGGAACCGGCGTAGTTGGGATCCGAATCCGCGAACGCACCCTTGCCGGCGAAGGTCTCAACGATCGGGATGTTCCGCTTGGCAGCGATCGCACTGAGGGTCTCGGCGGCTCCGGAGTACAAGACGCCACCACCGGAGATGACGATCGGCTTCTTGGCCGAGGCGATCACTGAAGCAGCGGCGCTGATCTCACGCGGATCGGCCTGCGGGCGGCGGATGTAGTGGACTTTCTCCTCGAAGAACTTGACGGGATAGTCGTAGGCCTCGGCCTGGACGTCCTGGGGAAGCGCGATGAAGGCCGGCCCACAGTCGGCGGGATCGAGCATCACCGCGAGTGCCTGCGGCAGCGACTTCATCAACTGCTCGGGCTTCATGATGCGATCCCAGAATCGAGTGATCGGCTTGAACGTGTCCGCCGCAGTGATCGTCGGGTCACCGAACTGCTCGACCTGCTGGAGCACCGGGTCGACGATCCGGTGGGCGAAGGTGTCGCCACTGAGCAGCAGTACCGGAAGACGGTTCGTGATGGCCACACCCGCGGCGGTGACCATGTTGGTGCTGCCCGGGCCCACAGAGGAGGTCGCGACCATGATCTGCTTGCGGCGCATCGCCTTGGCGTAGGCGATGGCTGACAAAGCCATGGACTGCTCGTTGTGACCCCGCCAGGTCGGGAAATCGTCCTTAACCTCTGCGAGGGCTTCCGCCAGCGACGTCACGTTGCCGTGGCCGAAGATGCCGAAGGCACCGGGGAACAGGGGGACTACTTGGCCGTCGATCTCGGTCCTTTGGGCAGTTAGCCAGCGCACCAGAGCTTGGGCCATGGTCAAGCGGGTGGTCTCCACTGTGTCCTCCTGGACGGGTCATGATTTTTGGTCGGATTGCGGGCTCGAAAGTCGGGGCATACTGTGCCATGCTGCGCGTTGGCACGTTCCAACTTAGGGGTAGGAAGGCTCCCACGCCAAGGGGTCGGCCGCACATTTTCCAGATTTTGACGTTTCGAGAGGACCGCAATGAGCGACATGTTGAGCCGGGTTGCCGGAGCACCTATCACCTGGGGCGCCGACGCCTCCGCGGGTTGGGGCTACATGATGGATCCCGCCAGGGTGATGTCCGAGATGCGCGAAGTCGGCCTCAGTGCCACCGAACTCGGCCCTGATGGTTTCTTGCCGAGTGACCCCGAGGAGCTCAAGGATTTCGTTGCCGGCTACGACATGTCGATGGTCGGCGCCTTCGTCCCCGCGATCTTGTACCGCGATAAGGACATGGAGGCCGATCTCGACTACTTCGGCCGAGCCAGCGACCAGCTTGCTACAGCCGGCGCTTCCACCGTTGTGCTCGGGCCGCGTTCGCACTACGACGGCTACGACACTGAGATCGACATGGACGACGACCAGTGGAAGGTCTTTTTGAAGAACGTGCGCCGGTTCCAGGACATCACTGAGGCTCGTGGACTGGCGACCGCGCTCCACCCGCACTGGGGAATGGCAATCTCTCGGCAAAACCAGGTCGATCGCCTTCTGAACTCCTGTGACGTGGGAATGTGCGTCGACACCGGCCACTTGTTCTTGTCGGGTGTCGACCCGCTGCAGGTGGTCAAAGATGCTGGTGACCGGGTCCTGCACGTCCACATCAAGGACCTGACCAACGAGATGGCCGAGAAAGTCCGCAATGGAGAGGTTCCCTTCCGTCAAGCAACGATCGACGGAATGTTCGTGCCCGCTGGCTCGGGTGACGTCGACCTGGCCGGCGTTATCAAGTATCTTGAGGGTCGCGGCTACCAGGGCTGGTACGTGCTCGAGCAGGACTGCTCGCTGACGGGTGATCCCGAGCCAGGTACCGGACCCATTGAGGATGCGCGAGCGAGCGTTGAGTTCTTGAAGAAGGTCGCTGCGGAACTGTGAACCCCGAGGTTCGGGTCCTCGGCACGCACCGGGCCAAGCTCGGTGAGTCGCCGGTGTGGTCCGAACGTGACTCGACTCTTTACTGGGTCGATGTCGACGCCTCTTCCATCCAGGCTTTGCGCTGGGGTAGCGAGGAACCGTCGTCATGGTTTCTTCCGGGAAGGCCTGCGTGCATTGCTCTGACTGAGCGCGAGCATTCGTTCGTTGTTGGCATGGGAGCAGGGCTGATCGAGTACGACGCAGTCACGGGAGACTGGGCCGAACTTGTTGCGCTGGAGAGCAATCCGCTCATTCGCATGAACGATGGTCGCTGCGACCCGCGCGGTCGATTGTGGGTTGGCTCCATGGATGAAGGGTCCGAGTTGGAAGCAGGCTTTCCGCGTGGTCATCTCTTCTGCGTTGACATCGACGGCTCGGTCACGACGGTAGTCGAACGAGTCGCCACTTCGAACGGACTGGCGTTCTCGCCGGATCAGCAAACGATGTACTGGACCGATACCTCCGAGCAAGTCATCTGGATGTTCGATTACGACGTCGATTCCGGGACGGCGCACAACAAGCGTCCCCTTTTTGACTTCGCCCCACTACCGGGTAAGCCGGACGGGGCGTGCGTTGACGTGGATGGTTGCTACTGGGTGGCATGTGTCTACGGCTGGGCGGTCGTCCGCATCACCCCCGATGGTCGTTTAGATCGAACGGTCGAACTTCCTGTTCACAAACCGTCGATGCCGGCTTTCGCGGGACCGGATCTGGACACCATGGTGGTGACATCGATCAGCTCGGGTGGTCGTCAACCGGCTGCCGACGGCCCGCTTGCTGCCGGATCCCTTGTGGCCTTCGAGCCCGGTGTTCGCGGCTTACTTGAACCGCTCTGTGCTGTGACGGTCTAACTAGTAGGTGCTGGTGATCGCTTCGGCGACGGTGCCGCGGGCGGTTGCGAGATCTTCCCCGACTTGCTTGCGCAAAGCGACGACGTCCGCGCTCACCGTGACCATGCCGAACCCTTGCTCGACTCGCTTAGCGCACAGCGCTGCACTGGCGTGCACGCCGGGAACCACGCCGTTGCGTCGGCAACCGGCGACGATCTCGACCATCGCTTCATCGAGCCGAGGATCGGTGGTGTTCGGCTTGATGCCCAGGCTGATCGACAGATCGTTCGGGCCGACGTAGATGGCTTCGATACCGGGAACGCTGAGGATGTCGTCGATGTTCCTCATGGCCTCGGCTGTTTCGATCATCGGGATGACGGAGATCTGATCGAGTGCGTAGTCGAAGTAGTCGTCCCCTTCGACCAGAACCGCTCGGGTTGGACCGAAGCTGCGCTCACCGTCGGGTGCGTAGCGCGTGTAGGACAGTGCCCGCTCGCAGGTTTCGCGGTCGTTGACCATTGGCACGATCACCGCGCGTGTTCCGGCATCGAGGGCTTTACCGATGTGCCCGGAGTCGCAGGATGGCACGCGCACGATCGGTGTTGCCGGACCGAGCGAGAGGACTTGCAGCATCGGAAGCATCGTCGAATAGTCGATCGCCCCGTGCTGTGTATCGATGGCCACGTAGTCGAAACCGGCGTTGGCCATGATCTCGGCGTTGATGGTGGATGCGTTGGAAATCCAACTGCCGATTGCTGTGTTTCCTGCGCGGATGGCTTCTAACCACGGGTTCGGACGCATCGCTTGCCTTTCGCTTGACACCGTATGGTGAGGCTACGCGGTGGATGGCCTTTACAGAATGTGGGGTTGAGTGTGAGTAAGGACGTAGTCGTCACGTGGCCCGTGTTTGACGTCGACGGACCGACCACAGGCGCACTGCTAAGACAAGCAGGCTTGGGAATCAGACTCCATCCTCGAACTAGTAACCGAACCCCGGCCGAGCTTGCTGAGATCCTCGGCGATGCAGTGGGTGTTATCGCGAGCACCGATACATTTGACGCAACCGTGTTCGCGGCATGTCCGCGCCTCAAGGTGATTGCCCGCACTGGGGTGGGAGTCGACGCGATAGACATGGACGCTGCCACCGAGGCAGGGGTAGTGGTGGCAACAACTCCGGGTGCGAATGAAGAGGCGGTTGCCGATCATGCGCTGGCCATGATTCTCGCTTTGCAGCGACGCCTCGCGGAGAACGATGCAGCAATCCGCGACGGACGGTGGGATCGCGCTGGATCGCTCACCCCTGGCGACCTCTACGGCGCCACGGTGGGGCTGGTGGGTTCGGGTGTGATCGGTCGCGCGGTCATCCGTCGATTGCTCGCCTTTGGAACGACCGTGATCGTCTACGACCCGTTCCTGGATGTGGCTCCTGAGGGCACGCAGCTCGTCGACCTGCCGACATTGCTAGCGCGAAGTGACGTCGTCACTGTTCATGCGCCGCTCACCGACGGCACCCGAAATCTGCTCGGTGCCGAACAGTTCGCAGCTATGAAGCTGGGCGCCTTCGTGATCAACGTTTCGCGCGGAGGGATCGTCGATGAAGAGGCGCTCGCGGACTCGATTCGATCCGGACACCTTGCCGGCGCTGGCTTGGATACGTTCGCCAAAGAACCCGTTGGTGATTCACCGTTGCGAGATCTGCCCACGGTGATCATGTCCCCGCACATCGCTGGGCTCAGCCACCGGTCAATTGAAGCGATGACCGAGCAGGCAACCCAAGCCGTCCTAGATGTCGTCGCAGGTCGGTTGCCTGCGCACCCAAAAAATCCCCAAGCGCTCGCGACTCGTGTGGACTGAGTGCAAGTTCGCGCTCCCAGACTGCAAGTTCGACCCTGAGAACTGCACGTTCGCGCCCTGAAACTGCACGTTCGCGCTCTGAAACTGCACGTTCGCGCTCCCAGACTGCAAGTTCGCGCTCCCAGACTGCAAGTTCGCGGGGTAAGGGGGGGGTTAGACGCGGCGGAAGATCAGTGCGCGCTTGACCTCTTGGATCGCCTTGGTGACCTCGATGCCACGCGGGCAAGCATCGGTGCAGTTAAAGGTGGTGCGACAGCGCCACACGCCCTCTTTGTCGTTGAGTACTTCAAGCCGCTGCTCGAAGCCGGCATCGCGGCTGTCGAAGATGAACCGGTGCGCAGCGACGATCGCCGCGGGACCGAAGTACTGGCCGTCGGTCCAATAGACCGGGCAGGACGTGGTGCAGCAGGCGCACAGGATGCACTTGGTGGTGTCATCGAATCGAGCCCGATCCTCGGCTGATTGCAAACGCTCGCGGGAGGGCTCGTGACCTTCGGGGATCAAGAACGGCAGCACCTGCCGGTAGGCCGCAAAGAACGGCTCCATGTCGACGATCATGTCCTTCTCGACCGGCAGACCCTTGATCGCCTCGATGGTGATGGGCTTGCTGGCGTCGAGGTCCTTGACGAGCGTTTTGCAGGCCAGTCGATTGCGGCCGTTGATGCGCATCGCGTCCGAACCACAAATGCCGTGACCACACGAGCGACGGAAGCTGAGCGTGCCGTCGAGCTCGCCCTTGATCTTTTCCATGGCGGTGAGAACACGGTCGGTGGGGAACAGCGCGACGGTGTAGTCCTCCCAATGCGGCTCGTCGTCCACATCGGGAAGGAAACGACGAATACGGAAGGTGTAGTCCGTAGCGACCGGAATCTCGGTTTCGGGGACCGTGGTCTCCTCGACGACAGCTGTCATCAGTACTTGCGCTCCATCGGTTCGTAGCGGGTGACGCTCACCGGCTTGTAGTCCAAGCGGACGTAGTCCTCACCGCTAACGCCCTCCGCCTTGTACGCCATGGTGTGGCGCATGAAGTTGACGTCGTCGCGGTTGGGGTAGTCCTCGCGGGCATGTCCGCCGCGGGACTCCTTGCGCTCGAGTGCGCTGACCACTGTCACTTCAGCAAGGTCGAGCAGGAAGCCGAGCTCGATCGCTTCGATGAGGTCGGTGTTGTAGCGGGTGCCCTTGTCCTGGATAGACACGTTGGCGTAGCGAGCCTTGAGTTCCTGGACGTCGCTCAGGGCCTGCTTCAGGGTCGCCTCGGTGCGGTAGACCTGGGCGTTCATGTCCATGGTCTCCTGCATGTCCTTACGCAGGGCCGCAGTTCGCTCGCTTCCCGTCCCCGAACGCAGACGTTCGACTAGGGCAATGGTGGTCCCCTGCGGGTCGGCAGGCAGTTCAGCGTGCTCCACGGAGTTCGCGTACTCGGCCGCGGCGATACCTGCACGGCGTCCGAACACGTTGATGTCCAGTAGCGAATTAGTACCCAGCCGGTTTGCTCCGTGGACCGAGACGCAGGCGACTTCGCCGGCGGCGTACAGGCCTGGAACCACGTGCTCGTTGTCGCGCAGCACCTCGGTGTGGATGTTGGTGGGCACCCCACCCATCGCGTAGTGAGCGGTGGGGAACACCGGCACGAGTTCGGTGATCGGATCCACACCTAGATAAGTGCGGGAGAACTCGGTGATGTCTGGAAGTTTCGACTCCACCTGCTCGGCGGGCAAGTGTGTGAGATCGAGATAGACGTAGTCCTTGTTCGGACCTGCGCCGCGGCCCTCACGAACCTCTTGGACCATCGCGCGCGCCACCATGTCGCGCGGTGCGAGGTCCTTGATCGTGGGTGCATAGCGCTCCATGAAGCGCTCGCCGGAGGCGTTGCGCAAGATGCCACCCTCGCCCCGCGCACCCTCGGTGAGTAGCACGCCAAGGCCAGCCAGGCCCGTGGGATGGAACTGGTAGAACTCCATGTCCTCCAGCGGCAGACCCTTGCGCCAGATGATTCCCATGCCGTCACCGGTGAGGGTGTGGGCATTGGAAGTGGTCTTCCAGACCTTGCCGTAACCGCCGGTGGCGAACACCACGCTCTTGGCGCGGAAGATGTGGATCTCACCGGTGGCGAGCTCGTAAGCGACGGCGCCGGCAGCCACAGGCTCGCCGGAGTCCTCGTTCACGACGATGTCCAGGACGTAGAACTCGTTGAAGAATTCAACACCCGCCTTGATGCAGTTTTGGTAGAGAGTCTGCAAAATCATGTGACCGGTGCGGTCGGCTGCGTAGCAGGAGCGACGCACCGCGGCCTCGCCGTGGTTGCGGGTGTGGCCGCCGAAACGACGTTGGTCGATGCGACCCTCGGGTGTCCGGTTGAACGGCAGCCCCATCTTTTCCAGGTCGAGAACTGCGTCGATGGCTTCCTTGCACATGATCTCGGCGGCGTCCTGGTCGACCAGGTAGTCACCACCCTTGATGGTGTCGAAGGTGTGCCATTCCCAGTTGTCTTCCTCGACATTGGCCAGGGCCGCGCACATACCGCCTTGCGCCGCACCAGTGTGCGAACGAGTGGGGTAGAGCTTGGTGAGAACGGCGGTCCGGGCGCGGTCACTGGATTCCAGCGCAGCGCGCATTCCGGCGCCACCAGCGCCGACGATGATGACGTCGAAGGTGTGAGTTTGCATGGTGCTCTCGATCCTCCAGTTAGCCGATGTTCGGGTCGAACGTGAATATGACCAGCGTCCCGAGAAGGATGATGAAGGCCGCGGATACGTAGAGCAGCATCTTCAGCCAGAAGCGGGTCTGATCGCGCTCTGCGTAGTCGTTGATGATCGTGCGCATGCCGTTGGTGCCATGCAACATGGCCAGCCACAGCATGGTCAGATCCCAGGCCTGCCAGAAGGGGCTTGCCCAGCGACCGGCGACGAAAGCGAAGTTGATGCGCTGAACACCGCCGTCGAGGATGTTCATGATGAACAGATGACCCAAGACCAAGAAAACCAGGACTAGGCCGGAAATCCGCATGAACAGCCACGAGTAGAGCTCGAAGTTGCTGCGCTGACGGGTGCGGCGCCCACCCTGGGGGGTCCGGGGCGCGTCGATGCTGGGGGCGCTCATGGGGTACTCCCGAACAGTGCTTCGACGGTGTGAATCATCATGTAGTAGGTGCCCGGGATCATCACCACGAGCCACAAAGCGGCGATCGCCCAGGTCATCTGGCGCTGGTAGCGCGGGCCGCGCGACCAGAAGTCAACGAGGATCACGCGTACGCCATTGAGTGCGTGATAGAGAACCGCACCGACGAGACCGACCTCAAGGACATTCACGATCGGTGTCTTGTACGTGGCGATGATGAGGTCATACGCCTCGGGTGAGACACGCACTAGGGCGGTGTCGAGGACGTGGACGAACAAGAAGAAGAACACCGAAACACCTGTGATGCGGTGCAGAACCCAGGTCCACATGCCGTCGCCACCGCGGTAGAGCGTGCCGACGGGCGTGGTGGTGGCCACCGGCGTTCCTCCTCTTTGTGTGGGCAACTCAGGCGAGGCTGGCGCCCCTGCCTGGTATGAGAGCAGCGTATCCCTGCTCAGCGATGTCGGCTCGGCGGGTTCCCTCCTGGATCGGTGTTCTGCCTCACACTGGCAGTGACCCGATCGGCTTTTTATGCGCAGAGATTTGGCCCTAGGGTGTGCGTCATGTCGTCCGAGACCGAATCCGGCCTGCCCCTCGAGTCCGTCTACGAGCCGTCGGCCCTTGATGGCTGGGATGCGGCCACCCAATTGGCCGAGCCCGGTGAGTACCCCTTCACCCGCGGCGTCTACCCCACGATGTACACGGGCCGGCCGTGGACCATGCGCCAGTACGCCGGCTTCGGCACCGCCAAGGAGTCCAACGAGCGCTACAAGCAACTTCTCGATGCCGGGACCATGGGCTTGTCGGTCGCGTTCGATCTGCCCACACAGATGGGCTACGACTCCGACCACCCGCTCGCGCATGGTGAGGTCGGCAAGGTTGGCGTGGCGATCGATTCCATCGACGACATGCGGGTGCTATTCGACGGTATTCCGCTGGACCAAGTCACCACCTCGATGACCATCAACTCACCCGCGGCGATCTTGCTGCTGCTTTACCAATTGGTCGCAGAAGAGCAGGGGATATCGCCGGACAAACTCGGCGGCACGATCCAAAACGACGTTCTCAAGGAGTACATCGCGCGGGGCACGTACATCTATCCGCCCGCGCAGAGCCTTCGCTTGATTACTGACATCTTCACTTACTGCCGCAATGAGATCCCGAAGTGGAACACCATTTCCATTTCTGGGTATCACATGGCTGAGGCGGGAGCGACTCCCGTTCAGGAGATCGCGTTCACACTCGCCGACGGCATTGAGTACGTCCGCGCGGCGGTTGAGTCGGGACAGGACGTCGACGACTTCGCCCCGCGCTTGGCGTTCTTCTTCGTCTCGCGCACCTCCATCATCGAAGAGGTCGCGAAATTCCGTGCAGCACGACGCATGTGGGCGCGCATCATGAAGGAACGATTTGGTGCGAAGAACCCGAAGTCGATGATGCTCCGGTTCCACACCCAAACGGCCGGCGTCCAACTCACCGCTCAGCAGCCAGAGGTGAACCTCGTTCGCGTTGCTGTCCAGGGTCTAGCGGCCGTCCTTGGCGGAACACAGTCGCTACACACGAACTCCTTTGATGAGGCCATCGCGCTACCGAGCGAGAAGGCCGCGCGTCTTGCCCTTCGCACACAACAGGTTCTCGCCTATGAGACCGATGTGACCAAGACAGTGGATCCGTTCGCCGGCTCCTATGTCGTGGAGTCACTCACCGATGAGATCGAAGAAGCCGCCATGGCGTTGATTGATCGCGTCGAGGAGATGGGTGGTGCTGTCGCGGCGATCGAGGAGGGCTTCCAGAAGTCGGAGATTGAGAACTCCGCATACCGGGTCACTCAGCAGATCGATAGTGGCGAGCGCATCGTTGTCGGCGTTAACAAGTACACCGTTCACGGCGACGAGCATTACGACCCACTCAAGGTAGACATGTCGATCGAAGCCGATCAAGTGGCGCGTTTGGAGAAGTTGAAGTCAGAGCGAGACAACGACGACGTCCAACGCCTCCTGCAAATCATTAGGGAGACAGCGGCGGGTGATGGAAATCTTTTGTACCCGATTCGCGATGCGCTGAGGGCCCGTGCGACGGTCGGCGAAGTCTCCGATGCGCTTCGCGATGTGTGGGGCACCTATCAGCCCAAAGACGCTTTCTAGTCCGACAGCGGCGTACATATCGGAGACCTCACTCGAGGCCTTCGAAAGAGCTGAATACAGCTTGGTCAACGTGTCGCTAATTGAAATGTTTCCCTGCGATGCACCGTGCTGGTGCTGCACACTAAAAAGCAAGCAATCGGTATGCCGGTTGCCCTTCGATACGGGCATCAGCCCCCGAGATTCGGTCGCGGGTCAGCGTCGCGAGCGCCGTCCCGCGCGGAAGGAGCGACATGGTTGACAATGACAAGCGCGTCGAGTTTTACCGACAAATGGCGAGAATTCGGGCATATGAGGCGGCGCTGCAAGGGAACTATCACGCGGACAAGGCACCCCAGTGGGATATCGGTGCGGGCTTGATCCCCGGTGAGATGCACTTGGCTGCCGGCCAAGAGCCTGTTGCTGTTGGACTGTGCGCGAACCTCGTCAAGGACGATGCCATCACAGGACCGCACCGCCCGCATCACCTCGCTCTGGCTAAGGGCGTGGACATGAAGAAGATGACCGCTGAGATCTACGGTCGCGACACTGGCTTGTCGCACGGCAAGGGCGGCCACATGCACCTGTTCGATCCCGAGCAGCACTTCTCGTGCTCAGGCATCATCGGCCAGGGCATGCCCGTGGCGGTGGGACAGGCGATGGCGTTCGCGCGGCGCGGAACCGACAACGTCGCTGTGGCCGTCGCCGGTGAAGGTGCCGCCAATCAGGGTGCGTTCCACGAAGCACTCAACCTCGCAGCCATGTGGAAGTTGCCGGTGATCTTCATCATCGAGGACAACGACTGGGCTATCTCTGTTGCCCGCGACACCGCGACTCCGATCAAGGACGGTTCCCTGCGCGGAACCGCCTACGGCATGCCATCCCAGCGCGTCGAGGGCAACGACGTCGAGATGATCTACGAAGCCTGCAAGACCGCCGTGGAGCGTGCTCGTGCCGGCGGAGGTCCAACATTGTTGGAAATTCACACGGTTCGGCTGTGGGGGCACTTCGAAGGAGATGCGCAGGCATATCGCGGTGATGAATTAAACGAGGCGGCCGAGCGCGATCCGTTGCCGGCTTACGAGCAGCGACTCATCTCCGCTGGCCTCCTCACCGAGGAGAGTGCAGCTGCGATCCGTGCTGAGGCCGAGGCCGAGGTGAACGAGGCGATCGAGTTCGCCAAGTCCAGCCCTGAGCCCAAGCCGTCGGATGCCTACCTCCACGTCTTCGCGTAAGCGGACGACGTCACCACGATCGTCGTAATCAATTGACCTGAAAGGACTTTCCATGACTGCAACAGTTGACGCCGGCACCCGCCGGGTCACAACCGCGAAGGCCATTTCCGAGGCCATCGCGCAAGAGATGCGTAGCAACCCCGAGGTATTCGTGATGGGTGAGGATGTCGGCCCCTATGGAGGCATCTTCGGCTCAACCGGGGGTCTGTACGAGGAGTTCGGCTCGGCACGCATCGTCGACACACCAATCTCCGAGACAGGCTTCATCGGTGCCGGCATCGGCGCAGCCGTTGAAGGCATGCGGCCGGTGGTCGAGTTGATGTTCGTCGACTTCTTCGGTGTGTGTTTCGACCAGATCTACAACCACATGGCCAAGATCCACTACGAGTCCGGCGGAAACGTCAAGGTGCCGATGGTGCTGATGACCGCGGTGGGCGGTGGCTACTCCGATGCCGCTCAGCACTCGCAGTGCCTATGGGCAACCTTCGCTCACATGCCCGGCATGAAGGTGGTGGCGCCGTCGAACCCGTACGACGCCAAGGGCCTGATGATCTCGGCCATCCGTGACGACAACCCGGTCGTGTTCATGTTCCACAAGGGTGTGATGGGCCTTCCGTGGATGGCCAAGAACCCGCGGTCCATCGGTCCGGTGCCCGAGGAGGAGTACACCGTTCCGATCGGTAAAGCGGCAATCGCGCACGAAGGATCGGATGTGACCGTGGTCAGCGTCTCGATGTCGGTGCAGCACTGCTTGGACGTGGCCGAGGAACTCGAGGGGACCACCAGTGTTGAGGTTCTCGACCTGCGTTCGATCGTTCCGCTGGATCGCGAAGCGATTCTCAACTCGGTTGCCAAGACCGGAAAGCTGGTGATCGTCGATGAGGACTACAAGTCCTTCGGTCTCAGTGGCGAGATCATCGCCACAATCGCGGATAAGGATCCGAGCATGCTCAAGGCTCCGGTCGAGCGGGTCTGCTACCCGGACATCCCCATTCCGTACGCACGGGTCTTGGAATACGAGGCTCTGCCGACTCGAGACAAGATCAAGGCTGCAATCGCGAAGGTGACTGCATGAGCGAGACCATCTCGTTTCCGGAGATGTCCAACGATCCTGATGCCGAGGGAGTGGTCGCTACCTGGTTCGCCCAGACTGGTGAGACCGTCAAAGCAGGACAGGTCATCGCCGAAGTCATGGTCGACAAGGTCTCGGTCGATGTCGAGGCACCGATCGATGGTGTGATCACCTGCTTGATCGACGAAGAAGGCACGGCCAAGCAGGGTCAGGAGATCGCACGCATCGATTGATCACGTTCACTTCGTGAATCGCAGCGGCCCGCAGTAGCGTCCCGTCATGACGGAAAGCGACATGACAGAAATCGATTGGGACTCTCTGCGGGCCGCTGCGCGTGAGGCGCGCGATCACGCGTATGCGCCGTACTCCAACCACCCGGTCGGGGCTGCGGCTCTCACCGACGACGGACGCATCGTCTCCGGGTGCAACGTGGAGAACGCATCGATCGGCACGACGTTGTGCGCCGAATGCGGCCTGGTCAGCGAACTTGCCAAGACCAGTCCGGTTGGCCACAAGTCACGACTTGTCGCGTTCGCCTGCGTGGGTCCGAACCCTGGTCCGCTGCTGCCGTGTGGCCGCTGCCGGCAGATCCTGTGGGAACACGGCGGGCCGGACCTCATCATCGATCGAGACGGTGGGCCTACTCCGTTGTCGGTACTTCTTCCCGATGGCTTCGGTCGCGAAGACCTGCCCGACCACCGCTAGGTTGCATTCCGTGAGCACAGCAGCACTGGGAGTGATTGCCGGAACCGGTTTCTATGCCCTCGACGATCTTCGCGATCCCGAGGACATCACCGTCGAGACGATCTATGGGCCCACGCGTGCGCGGGTGGGAACCTTGCACGATCGGCGGACCGTGTTCATCTCACGGCACGGCTACGACCATTCGGTTCCGCCGCACATGGTGAACTACCGCGCGAATATCCAGGCGATGATCGACCTCGGGGTCACCGAGATCCTCGCGGTCAATGTGGTCGGTGGCGTCGGAACCGATGCGGGGGATTTGGTGATCGTCGACGATTTCATCGACTTCACCAAAGCCCGCCCCATCACGTTCTATGACGGCTCCACCCCCGAAGGCGTGGTGCACGTGGACATGGGCGAGCCGTATCACCCGCGCCTGCGCCAAGCGTGGAAGCAGGCAGCGGACAACCTGGGCGTCACGGTGATCGACCAGGGCATCTACGGCGCCTACGAAGGCCCGCGGTTCGAGACAAGAGCTGAGATTCGTCTCGCGGCGGCGGCGGGAGTGACCGTCGTTGGGATGACCGGCGTTCCTGAGGTCGTGCTCGCCGTCGAGCGCGATCTGCCGTACGCGAGCTTGTGCATCGTGGCCAACCCGGCTGCCGGTCAGGGCACCGAGCCCATCACTATCGAGGATGTGCAGGCGGTGGTCGCCGAGGGTGCGGCGACCGTTACACGCGTCCTGTCCGAAGCTGCACGGTTGCTCGCCTGATGGCATCGGACATTCGTGAGACCGTCGACACTGTCATCACCGGAGCTCGCTATGTATTGGCGTGCGACGACAGCCGAACCTTGCACGAGAACGCTGGAATCGCAATCAGGGACGGTCTTATCGTCTCCATTGGCGACCTGAACGGCATCTCGGCCCAGGCGACCATTGACGCCAGAGAATGCATCGTCTTACCTGGGTTGATCAACCTGCACACACATTTGCCAATGACGCTGTTGCGCGGTGTCGCCGAGAACGTTGATCTGCAGGGATTCCTCGAGCGGGTGTGGGCGGAGGAAGCGCGCATCATGGGCCCCGAGGGCACGTACGTTGGTGCACGACTCGGAGCGCTCGAGGCCCTTCTTGGTGGAACCACCACAGCTCTGGATATGTACTTCCATCCTGAGGCTGCCCATCGCGGCGCGGTCGAGGTCGGGATCCGGCATGTGATCGGACCGGTCTACTTCGATTTCCCCGGCCCGGATGGTCTGGAGTGGGAACAGCGTTTGGAACTGACCGAGCTTTGGCCTTCGATTCTCGAGGAGATCGGCGGCCCGTACGTCCCACAGTTCTTGATGCCGCACAGTCCTTTGATCGTCAACCCCGAGCATCTGCGGGATCTGAACGCCATCGCGCAGCGTATGGAAGCGCGGATTCACACGCACAACTCCGAGAACGATAAAGAGAACGACGCCACCATCGCCACGCACGGAGCCCGCCCCACGGCGTTGCTGCGCGAGTCGGGATTACTCGACGAGCGGACGGTGCTTGCTCATTGCGTTCGATTGAACGACGACGACCGCTCCGCCATCGCAGCGGCCGGCTCGAGCGTTGCGCATAACCCGGGATCGAACCTCAAGCTCGCCAGTGGTGCGATGGATCTCGTCGGCTACCGCGATCAGGGGATTCGCGTTGGGCTCGGCACCGATGGATGTTCGTCTAGCAATGATCTCGACATGTTTGCAGTGCTGAGGCTGGCTGCAAACCTTGCTCGACTTGTGCGTCACGATCCTGCGGCGATCAGCGCCGAGGATGTTGTGCGTGCGGCGACGATCGATGGGGCAGCCGCCATCGGGATGTCTGATCGGATTGGCAGCATCGAGGTGGGCAAGGAGGCCGACCTCATCGTGGTCGACACCTCCGTGCCACATCTCACGCCGCTACACGACCCGTACACAGCACTGGTCTTTGCCGCCGGTAGGTCCGATGTACGCGATGTCTTTGTTGCGGGGGAGCAGGTCATCGCTGATCGCACGGCCACTCGAGTCGACGGGACGGAAGTGATGGCGAGCGCGAGGGCACACGTCAAGGGTGAAGCGTGATGAGCTCCCTGCCCGCTTCGGAATCGCTCGACCTGCGCGATATGACCGCTGAGCAGGTCATCGATGCGCTGGAACTGGAGTACCTCGAGGGGGAGGGGTGCTGGATCAAAGTCTTGTGGCGTACCGAACATGCCAATGCCATCTATGCCGTGATCACTCCCGATGACTTCAGCGCGATGCATCGGCTTGTCGAAGACGAGGCGTGGACTTTTGTTGCTGGTAGCCCAGCGGAGATGCTGATCTTGCACCCCGACGGCGCGGCCGAGATCGTCGTACTGGGACCCGAACCCGGGTCTGGACATGTTGCACACCATCGGATTCCCGCGAACACGTGGCAAGGAACACTCACCACAGGCGACTGGACGCTGGTCACGTGTGTTCTCGCACCGCCCTTTAGCGAGTTCGAACTCGCCACGCGTGCCACCGACTTCTCCGTATGGTCGGAAGCCGGCGATGCGATCGCGAAACGAATGAGGTGATGGCTGTGAGCGCAGGAAAAGTTGTGCTCGTCACGGGTGCCTCGGGAAACCTCGGCGCCGCAATCTCTCGAGTGTGCGCGGCACGGGGCTTCACCGTGGCGGTTCACTACCGGTCCAACAGGCGGGGCGCCGAGGTTGTGGTTGATTCGATCGAGCGGGCGGAGGGTCGTGCGGTCGCCTTCGGTGCGGACTTTGCTGATACCTCGGTAAGCGATCCCGGCCAGTCGCTAATCGATGAGGTTATGGCCACCTTCGGGCGAATCGATGCCGTCGTGAACAACAGTGCCGATCAAACGCCAATCGCCTTCGATGAACTCACCGTCGAGGACTGGCGGCGCACTTTGGATGCCAACGTCGTCGCCGCGACCCAGGTGACGCGCGCAGCACTAGAAGTGATGGCTCCTGGCGGGTCGGTTGTGAACATCTCGTCGGTGGAAGCGTCGTCGGCGTTTCCCAATCACGCGCACTACGCGGCATCAAAGGCAGCGCTGGAAGCCTTCACCCGGTCGCTGGCACTCGATCTCGGCCCACGTCAGATGCGTGCGAACTGCGTCGCACCCGGATTGATCTTCCGCGAGGGACTCGATCAGGACTGGCCGCAGGGCGTGGCTTGGTGGAGCGAATCAGCACCCACTGCACGGCCGGTGAGCGCCGACGAGGTTGCAGGTGTCGTTGCGTTTCTCATCAGCCCGCAGGCATCGGGAGTCAATGGCGCGGTGATCCCGGTCGACGGTGGCTGGTCGGCGAGTGCACGCACATCGTTTTGAACACTTCAGATCACATTCGTCACATCCGTCACAGTTTGATACTCATTCGTGTTACAAGTTGGTTGAGAGTGTGCGTATTTCTCACGTCGCTGCCCAAGTCGTGAGTTCAGAGGATTACTGTCAGGGCACACGAATGCTTCGCCGTCGTTCATCGACGTAGAAGTCCCGACAGAAAGGCATGTGCATGCATCGCAAGCTATTGGTCGCGGGTTTCGCGGCCGCGGCTCTCGTGCTCGCCGGCTGCTCCAGCGACTCCGGTGGCGACGCCGCCGAGTCCACCGCTGAGGAGACAGCGGCTGAGGAGTCGACCGAAGAGGCCGCCGAGGAGACCGTCGAGGAAGAGGCTGCGGAGGAAGAAGCCGCTGCTGGTCCGACCACCGACGACAGCAACTGCGCCGCTCCGGAGAACTACTGCATCGGTCTGGTGACCGACACCGGCAAGGTGGACGACAAGTCGTTCAACCAGGCCGCGTGGGAAGGCACCCAGCTCGCTGCGGAGAAGGTCGGTGGTTTCGCCAAGTACGTCGAGACAGTCGACCCCAAGGACTACGCCAACAACATTGGGCAGTTCGCGTCCAAGGACTACGACACCATCGTCACCGTCGGCTTCTTGATGGCTGAGGCGACCGGCGTTGCCGCTGCCGAGTACCCCGACATTGACTTCATCGGTGTTGACCAGTTCCAGGGTGAAGAGATTCCGAACCTGACCGGCCTGGTCTTCAACGAGGACAAGGCGGGCTACGCCGCTGGATACCTCGCAGGCTTGATGACCCAGACGAACAAGATTGGCGCCGTTCTCGGTACCGACACCGTTCCTCCGGTCAAGTTGTTCGGTGAGGGCTACAAGGTCGGTGCGGAAGCTGCCAACCCGGACGTTGAGGTCACTCTCGTCTACCACGAGCCGAACAACGCGTTCAACGATCCTGAGTGGGGTGCTGCGGAGTCCCGCAAGCAGCTCGACCAGGGCGCGGACATCATCTTCGCTGCAGGCGGCAACACCGGTAATGGTGGCCTCATCGAGATCGCCAAGGATCCCGGTGCTGGTGAAAGCGTCTTCTGCATCGGTGTTGACATCGACCAGTTCTTCACCGTGCCGCAGGCCGCTCCGTGTCTGCTGACCTCGGCTGAGAAGAAGCTGGTTTCCGGTACCGAGGAGCTCGTGCTGCTGTCCTACGACGGCGCATTCCCCGGTGGCAACTTCTTCGGCCCGACTGGCCTGGCGCCGTACCACGACACCGACGGTGCCGTGCCGGACGACGTCAAGGCCCAGATGGAAGAGGTCCTCGCAGGCCTGGTCGATGGTTCCATCGAGACCGGTGGTCTGGCTCTCTTGGAGAACTAGGCCGACCTGCAAGGCGGATCCAACTCGAAAGGCGGATCCACCCTGAAAGACGACGTGGGGCGGAGGCGGCGTTGATAGCCACCGCCCCACTGTCTTTGCGTTGTTGTCATGGTCCTGAAGCGACCACACAAAATGGCGTAGGAGATATGTCCAACACGCTCCGCTGGCTACGAACCATGTGCAAAGATTCGGCGCTATGTCCGTGACCGATCCCGCGCAAACCGATCTCGGGTACACCGATCCCGATCCGCAGCGCGCTGGGCGTTGGACGCGTGTCCAGTCAATCGTCCTACCTCTCGCGTCGGTTCTTCTGGCATTCACCATCGGTGGCATCCTCATCTGGTTCCAAGGTGTCAACCCCCTTACCGCTTATTGGGTGCTGTTCTCGTCTGCGCTTGGTGACGCTGACGGACTCATGCGCGTCATGGAAAAGTCCACTCCGCTGATCCTCACCGGCCTGGCCGTGACGGTCGGCCTACGCACCGGCCTGTTCAACATCGGTGCCCAGGGTCAGTTGCTCGTGGGTGCCATCGGCGCGGCCTGGGCCGGCTACAACTTCACGATGCCGACAATCATCCACATTCCATTCGCTATCGCCTTCGGAATGTTGTGCGGAGCCGCGTGGGCATCCATCGCGGGTGCGCTGCGTGCCTACCGGAGCGTCTCCGAGGTCATCACGACCATCATGTTGAACGCGGTAGCGATCGCGCTCGTCGACTACCTGGCGAGCCGCCCGCTCCAGGAGCCGGACCAGCCGCTGACGCGCACCCCGCCAATCGCCGAGAGTGCCGCATTGCCTGACATCGGGATCGTGCCCTCAGGATTCGTCATCGCGCTTTTCGTATCCTTGTTTTTCGGCTGGTTCCTTGCCCGCACCACGCAGGGTTTTCGGTTCAACACCGTGGGCCTCAATCCCAGTGCTGCCAACTACGCAGGTATCGGTGTCAAGAAGACGATCTTCCTAGCCATGGCCGTCAGCGGCGCCCTCGCGGGCATGGGTGGCGCGGTCGAAACCCTTGGAATCACTGGCCGCTTCGAGCCGACTTTCAACGCCGGTCTCGGCTTTGACGGCATCACCATCGCACTTCTCGCACGAGCCAACCCCATCGCCACGATTCCGGCGGCACTCCTGGTCGGAACCCTGCGTGCTGGCGCGGCAACCCTGCAGTTTGAAACGGGCATCGAACCGGAAGTTGTGGACGTTATTTTGGCCCTCACGCTGCTCTTTGTCGCCGCACCAATCGTCGGCCGCTTGTTGTTCCGCAAGCGAGCTGAGAAGCAAACCACGGTCAGCTCCGGTTGGGGTGGCGCATGAGAGCCCGGTACGCCTACACACTGGCAATTGCGATCTTCGCGGGCATCATTGTTGCTTTCATCAACGACGAAAACCGCACCGTCTCGGTGTTGTCGTTCTCACTCCGCTATGCCGTCCCGCTGATCCTCGCGGCGATGGTTGGCATCATTTGCGAACGCAGCGGCATCATCAACATCGGTATTGAGGGTCAGATGCTGATGAGCGCTTTCGCCGGCTTCTTCGGCGCAGCTATCACTGGCAATCTCATCTTGGGAACGATGATCGGGATCGGCACCGGGATGATCATGGGTGCCTTCCTAGCGACGGGCGCGGTCACCTGGAAGATGGATCAGATCATCGCTGGCACCATCATTAACATCATTGCCACCGGCCTGACGTCGTTCTTCTACTCGCAGGGCTACGTGCTGCCGGCTATTACGCCCACTTTGCGTATTCCGATCCTTGCGGACATCCCGCTCATAGGTCCGGTCTTCTTCGACAACGGTCTGTTCACCTATGCGGCCATCTTGACCGCATTCTTGTTGTGGGTCCTGCTCTTCAAGACCATCTGGGGGCTGCGAACCCGGTCGGTCGGTGAGAAGCCGGGTTCTGCGGACACCTCGGGCATCAACGTCCAGCGCACCCGGTTCCTCAACGTCACCCTCGCCGGTGGCCTGGCAGGTCTCGCCGGTGCCTATCTGTCCATCGAAGCAGCCAGCACCTTCGAGCGCGGACTCACCGCTGGCCGAGGATTCACCGCTCTAGCGATCATGATCTTCGGCGCATGGAACCCGATCGGTGCCTTAGCCGCTGCCTTGTTCTTCGGCTTGGCCAACGGTCTTGCGAGTCAGCTGCAGGCCGACGAAGTCATCGCTATTCCGCAGCAGTTCATCAACATGCTGCCCTACATCCTGACCATCGTGCTCTTGGCGATCGTCTCCGGACGCATCAAGCCGCCAGCAGCCGTCGGTAAACCGTACGAGAAGGAATAGGGGAGAACTATGCCTTCATTCGTGCCCAGTGGAACCCCGGTCCTTGAGGCCAGAGGGATCACCAAGCGTTTCCCTGGTGTGGTCGCCAACAACAACGTTTCCCTCACAATTCACAAGGGGCAAATCGTTGCGCTGCTCGGGGAGAACGGGGCTGGCAAGTCCACGTTGGTGAAGATGATCTACGGGCTCTACGACCCCGACGAGGGTGACATCCTCATCAACGGCAAGCCGGTCAAACTCAAAGGACCGCGCGATGCGATTCGTCGCGGAATCGGCATGGTTCACCAGCACTTCCAACTGGTGCCGGTCTTCACCGTTGCTGAGAACGTCATCTTGGGTGACGAGCCGCATCGTTCAATCTTCGTCAACATGAAGAAGGCCACGGCAGAGGTTGCGCGGCTGTCCGAGGAGTACGGACTCAAGGTCGACGTCAACGCCAAGGTGGAAGATCTTCCCGTTGGTGCCCAGCAGCGAGTGGAGATCCTCAAGGCGCTCTACCGCAAGGCCGAGATCCTCATCATGGACGAGCCGACCGCCGTGTTGACACCCCAGGAAACCGACGAACTTCTCAAGGTGATGCGCGGGTTCGCCGACAACGGTGTCTCGGTCATCTTCATTACCCACAAACTCCGTGAGGTCCTCGCGATCGCGGACACCATCGAGGTGCTTCGCGGTGGCGAAGTGGTCGGGACCACCACCCCTGAGCAAACCGATCAGGCGGGTCTGGCCCAGATGATGGTCGGTCGTAGCGTGCTGCTTCGCGTGGACAAGAAGCCGGCCGCACCGGGGGACGTGGTTCTCGATGTTCAGGGAATCAATGTCGAGGGTGGACTCGGTCTGCCGGCAGTCAGCGATGTATCGCTGAGCGTTCGCTCGGGCGAGATCGTCGGAATCGCCGGCGTCGAGGGCAACGGTCAGCGCGAACTTGTGGAAGCGCTCACGGGCTTGCGCAAGTATCACGCCACCTCGGTGACTATCAGCGGCAAGGACGCCAAGGGCGCCACACCTCACGCCATCCATGAGATGGGTGTGGGTCACGTTCCCGAGGATCGCGAAAAGGACGGTGTGGTCGGTCAGTACTCGATCGCCGACAACATGGTTTTGAACCGTTTCGACGAACCCGAATTCGCAAGCAAGGGTGTGCGAAACGGCAAGGCCGTCAATGCTCTGGCCACCACGTTGGTCAAGGACTACGACGTCCGCACACCCTCGATCCAGACCACGGCGCAGTCTCTTTCGGGTGGCAACAAGCAGAAGGTGGTCATCGCGCGCGAACTCGCCGCCGATCCGAGTCTGCTGATCGCCTCCCAGCCCACTCGTGGCGTGGACGTCGGTTCCATCGAGTTCATTCACTCCCAAATCGTCAAAGCGCGTGATGGCGGTGCCGGTGTGCTTTTGATCTCGGCTGAACTAGATGAGGTGTTGGGGCTTTCGGATCGCATCCTGGTCATGTACGACGGCCGGATCGTCGCAGAGATCGACGGTGAGAACGCCGACCGCAACCGCATCGGTCGTTTGATGGCGGGCGGCGAGGACGCACCCGAGAGCGCCACCACCACCGAATGAGCGAGGCTTTCGCCCCCGTCGACATCATCATCGCCAAGCGCGATGGCAGGGAATTGACCGATGCGCAGATCGACTGGGTGGTCGACGCCTACACCCGTGGTCATGTTGCAGACGAGCAGATGAGCGCCCTCGGAATGGCGATCTTGCTCAACGGCATGAACAAGCGCGAGATCGTCCGATGGACCGAGGCAATGATTGCCACAGGTGCGCGGATGGATTTCTCGGATTTCGACGCTCCGAGTGTGGACAAGCACTCGACCGGTGGTGTGGGAGACAAGGTCACCCTGCCCCTGGTGCCGATCGTTGCTGCGTGCGGTGCCGTAGTGCCGCAGCTCAGTGGGCGCGGTCTGGGCTACTTCGGTGGAACGCTCGACAAGATGGAATCCATCCCCGGTTGGCGGGCACTTTTGTCCAATGACGAGATGAAGGACGTCATGCGCGTTGCCGGGGGAGTTATCTGCGCGGCGGGCGATGGACTGGCTCCTGCCGACAAAAAGCTCTACGCACTTCGCGATGTGACCGGAACGGTTGAGGCGATTCCGCTGATCGCCTCGAGCATCATGAGCAAGAAGATTGCCGAGGGTGCTGACAACCTCGTCCTGGACGTCAAGACCGGTAATGGCGCATTCATGTCCGACCTGCCGCGAGCGCGTGAACTCGCCCGCACCATGGTTGCGATCGGCAACGATGCCGGGGTTCGCACCAGGGCTTTGATCACTGCAATGGATGTCCCACTCGGGCTGGCCGTCGGAAACGCTGTTGAGGTCGCCGAGTCCGTCGAGGTCCTTGCCGGCGGCGGCCCGCAGGATCTCATCGACCTGGTCATTGCATTAGCAACTGAGATGCTCGAGATGGCCGGAATTGACGCCGATCCGAATCAGGCCATCACCAGCGGTCGAGCGATGGATCACTGGCGCGCCATGGTGTCCGCACAAGGCGGTGACCCCGATGCCTCGCTGCCGCAAGCGAAACATGAACACGTCATCACAGCACCAGAATCGGGCACTTTGACCACCCTTGAGGCTTACGGCGTGGGAGTCGCTTCCTGGCGGCTGGGAGCCGGTCGCGCACACAAGGACGGCACGATTACGCACGGTGCCGGCATCCGACTGCACGCCAAGCCGGGTGACCACATCATGCAAGGCCAGCCACTCATGACGCTCCTGGCCGACGACGAGTCGAAATTCCCTGCAGCACTGACGGAACTTGACGGTGCCTACGAGATCAACGGTGAACCGATGGTCAGGCTTCCGCTGATCGTCGAACGGATAACGCAGTAATCCGTCTCACCTACTTCTTCGGCACGACAGGGCCGGTTGACCTGGCTACCTTGATGCCGAAGTTGCCCCCACCAAGATCGGCGCCGTAGTACATGAGCCATTTCTTCTTTCCTACGCGCACGATGTCTGGGTCCCCGCCACCTTCCATCACGGACCGCTCCCGTGTGAAGTTGATGCCGTTCTTCGACGTCGAGACCAAGATTCCGTAGAACCCACCTCTATCCCCGGCGTAGTACAGGGCGATTCGACCCTTGTCCACGACAGCGAACGGGTGAGAACCACCGTCCTTCAATGGTCCGGACCCCTGGGTAATGATCGGCCCCATCGTCCAGTTGAGCATGTCCGAACTCGTCGCGGTTCGCATAACTCGGGTTTCGCGCTCGCCGGGCTTTTCGAGATTCGAGAAATACGCCCGCCACTGTCCCTTGTGACGGATGACGGTTATTCCCCCAGGTTCAAATCCGGCCTGTGCGCTAGTGATGACGGGACCTTCATCGGAGAAGGTTCGACCTCCGTCATTGGAGACAGCAGCATTGATATTGCCTCCCGCGACATAGAAAAGCCTCATGGAATTGCCACCCAGGGAAACGATTCGAGGCTGACCGGCTGCCACCCCTGGAAGCGGGGGTGTGACATCGGCGATGAATCTGGTGCCTCGCTTGTTCGTAGAAGTAGCGGAAAGAGTTCCAGGTAGCGACACGGTTGAGTTCACAAATGCAAACAGCCGGATCTTGCCGTTCGGTAAGCGAATGCCGGTTGCATCAGCCACTTGCTTTCCATCGGAGTTGAAGGTTGCGGCGTCAAGGGCGGTACCGATGGTCCTGAAGTTTTTTGCCGGCTTCACAGATGGCGATGCCGGCCTACTTCCTGGGTTTGCGGGATCGTTTGCATTGCCCGGACCGAGTGGGGGCGGCCCCGCCAGCACCCACCTGCCTTGTTGACAGGTCATTGAGGTTCCGTCGAAGGCAGATGACGATCCCTCAGGACTGCACTCGTCCCCGGGGCGTGGTTGGGCCCAAGCCGGGGAGGTTACAGAACCGACTGTCAATAGGGCAATTACCGAAATCGAGATCAAGCGCCTCATGTAGTGACCGTATCTAGGACGAAATGGAAGCCGCAAGGCGTAATGTGAATACATGCCTGAGATCATCGCCGCGCCAACCTTGATCCCCGTCCCCGGCGGCAAGACCATCGAGGAATACGTTGGGCGAGCCTCCAGCAGGGATGAGGCTGTCTCGGTGGCCCACATGGTCGCTCCTGCTGGCTGGGACGAGCCGTTCCAGGCCCCGGAATTCGATGAGTTCACAGTGGTGCTCGAGGGCGAACTACTCGTCGACCACGATGAAAAGACCTCCACGATCAGCAGCGGTCAAGCGATCATTACGCGGGCCGGCGAGCGGATCAGATACCGGACGCAGACCGGAGCACGCTACGTTGCGATCTGCCTACCGGCATTCAATAACGATCTTGTTCATCGTGAGGATTAGCTCGCGCTAGCGCGCGGGGGTGCCAAGAATCGATCGTTCACCTCGCGCACCCCGACCGCGAACGCCAAGGTCACCAACGTGCCGATCAGCGTCATCCCTACGCGCAATCCATCGAGTTGCAAAGTGTCGTCACCACTGGACTTGAGCAAGATGATCGCCGGAGTCAAGAAGGTGACGAACTGCCAGTACGGGCGTACCCGCAGCACGCTCAAGGCCAGCACCAAGAAGATAGCTCCGAGCACCAGGGTCCAGTTGGCGAGTGGAATACCTATGGCATTCATTCCCACAACGAGAACGGCGGCTACGAGTGCGCCGACGAGAGTCCCGCCAACCCGGTGACGAGCTGTGCGCCACATGTCTGTCGTGCGGGGCTTCATCACGAGCAGGATCGTCAGAACCACCCAAGCCCCCGGACTGCCGGGAAAGAACTCAGCAGCGACGAAAGTCGCGATACCGGTCGATAGTGCGAGGGCTATGCCGTAGCCGAGCGCCACACGACGTTCCACAGGATCATCCTTGGCACGCTCAAGATCGCGGGCGAGGAAGTAGCCGATAAGCGCTACCCACAGTCCACCGACGAGTAGAGCGAGTCCAACTACCAGTGCGTACCGCGCATCGGTGAGGGCAGTTCCATCTCGGTCCACCAACGCGGGAGGTGAGATGACGATGAAAGAGATGACAACAGGCACCAAGAGGATGGGGCTCTCGTTTCCGTAGCGAGCCGAGTAGCCACCGAATCCAGCCAGGGCCGCGATGATGAGTGCGCCGATCCATGCATTGCCCGCGAATGCCGCGGCGAGGGCACCCCCGACGGCCGCAGCGATTGCGATCTGCCAGGCGCGCTTGACGCCCACCACAACCACGGCGATGGACGACGGCAGCGCTCCGAGAACGAACACTCCCGCCGATCCAGGAAGCCATATTTGTTGAGCGATGATGGCCGGGATCGCCAAGAGGAGAACGAGCGCCGCCATCCGAGGTAGGCGGCCGGCCACGGTCACACGCGGGACTTTATCGGGATGACGGCACCTCGGGTAGGAGGCCAACCGAGCGTGCGCGGGCCGCGGCCTCTAGGCGATCGGACAGGTGCATCGTGCGCATGACCTTTTGAAGCTCCTGCTTGATGGTCGAGACCGAGTATCCGAGTGCGTGGGCGATTGCGGTGTTGGACTTTCCGCTTTCCACGAGCATCAAGATCTGCTTTTGGCGTTCGGTGAGGTGCAGTAAGCCGATCTCGGGGCGAGCCAGGCGATCGCTTCGCGGCGCCGGAGTGTCGGGATGGGTCATCCACAGCCCGAGCGCGGATGAGATGCCGTCCAAGAGTGCGAAGTCTGAGGATTTCCATGACCGCTTGCTGCGGGTCACGCCACCGAAGGCACCTATGACCGTTCCTTGGAGCACGATGGGCGCGCTGATGACTTGACCAATTCCGTAGCGATCCATGAAGCCCTGCCACAGGGCTTCGTCTACCCGTAGAGCTTCGAAGTTGGTGGTCACCTCCTCGATTTCATCGATGATGACTTCTGCTTCATGTACGCATCGGTTGAATGGCGTGGGCACTGATAGGGGCACCCGCCAATAGCCCTGGACTTCGTCCTTCTCGTAACCGCTGGTGCCGTTGAGCACAAGGAAGTCACCTTCAACGGTGGTCATCGAAATTGCCGCGCAGTCGAACATCGCCATCGGCCCTAGAAGCAGGGCTCGCGCAACGGCGTCCGGATCTGGGAGCGAGGCGAGATAGCGCAGAAACTGTGGCAGAGCACCGTTCGAGGGTCCGAGGTTCACAGTCGCCCCCGAACGTCGCCGATCACCAGTGTTGCCCCGTGGTCAAGCCCGTTCATACCCCCTGAGTCTGCACCACACCGATCGTGATGGACTCCTTAATCGTGCAACAATCGCGTTACGGGGGAAGGGGGAGTGAGTGGAATACCCGGGGGAATTTGTAGGTTCATTGGACTACACGGGCTCATGAACTCCTTATCCAGGCACTGGTCTCCGAGGAGCGCCTAGCTGAGGCGGCTCGGACATGCAAAGAGGCCGCGGCCATTTGCGAGATCAAGTAGGAGTGCGCCCGTCCCCACGCCTTGAGGCAGTGATAGGCCGAATTCTTGCCGGCGACGAGTAACTTCCTGGTTTCTGCCTTCCGAGGTAACAGGTCAACTTTGCGCGGGATAAGTTCTCCCCATGGTCACGATCCCCTTCACGGATGCGATCGCTCGCGCCCCGAAAGTTCTCTTGCACGACCACCTCGACGGTGGACTCAGGCCCCAGACGGTCATCGAACTAGCGCGCGACGCTGGCTATCAAGGTCTACCCGCGGACAACGCAGAAGACCTTGGACGCTGGTTCGCCGAGTCTGCCTATTCCGGATCCCTCGAGCGCTACCTGGAGACCTTCCAACACACCGTCGGTGTCACCCAGACCGCGTCAGCCCTCACCCGTGTCGCCCGCGAGAGTGCTGAGGACTTGGCGAATGATGGCGTTGTCTACGCCGAGGTCCGGTTCGCTCCCGAGCTTCACGTGGAGCAGGGCCTTACGCTCCACCAGGTCATCGACGCTGTCCTTGCGGGATTTGCCGAGGGATCTGATTCTGCACAGGCCAACGGTCGCTGGATCCGTATTGGTGTGCTCCTCACAGCCATGCGCACTGCTACTCATTCCAAGGAGATAGCTGAGCTCGCGGTCGAGTACAGAGATCGGGGCGTGGTCGGCTTCGATATCGCTGGAGCTGAGGCCGGCTTTCCTCCCACCCGTCACCTTGACGCTTTCGAATATTTGCGACGCGAGAACGCCCACTTCACCATCCATGCGGGCGAAGCCTTCGGCCTTCCATCTATCTGGGAGGCGATCCAGTGGTGCGGTGCCGACCGCCTTGGTCACGGCGTCCGCATCGTCGATGACATCGACACCACCGACCTCCAGCATCCGAAACTTGGCAAACTTGCCGCCTACGTACGCGACCGCAGGATTCCTCTAGAACTGTGTCCATCCAGCAACGTGCAGACCGGGGCCGCGGCCTCAATCGCCGAGCACCCGATCGGCATGCTGCGCGACCTCAATTTCCGCGTGACACTCAACACGGACAACCGCCTGATGTCCGGAACGTCGATGACCAAGGAAATGGAACTGTGCTGCGAGGCCTTCGGCTGGACGCTGAACGATCTTCAGTGGCTGACGGTCAACGCTATGAAGAGTGCGTTCATTGCGTTCGATGACCGGCTGGACATCATCAACAACCGCATCAAACCGGTCTACGCTGAACTCGAGGCCGAGCAAGCACAAGCAACCAAGGAGTGAGCACGATGGCCGTCATGGAGGCACTCAGCGAGGGACAGGCCAAAGTCGAGGAGTTCCGTGAGGAACTCGGCAAGGTCCGCCACGCACTGGACAACACAGATGCAGTACTAGGCATTGCGGACGAGGGCCTGCAGATTGCCGAGGAAGCGATCGAGGAAGCGCGCAAGGCGATGCCGGTCATCATTACTGTCAGCGTGGTCGTCACGGCTGCGGCAGTCGGCGTCTACTTCTGGCGCAAGCGCAAGAAAACCCATCAAGAGTCCGACCTCTAGCCATTGGTCCGACGCAGATGGCGTGACGACGCTGACGTATTCGTCAAGCGCCGTCCGAGCTCTACCCCTGAGGCCTACGCCTACGAGGCGGCAAGCCTGGAATGGCTAAGACAGGCCCACGACGATCACGACGGCTGTCCGGTGCCCTGGGTTCGTGACATCGGAACCGACCACCTGACGCTCGACTTCATTGCGACCGCAACTCCAACCTCATCAACGGCACGCACCTTCGGCGCCCAACTCGCCAACACTCACCAATCCGGTGCAGACGCCTTCGGCGAACTTCCCCACAAGCACACTCGATCGTTTATCGCTGATCTCGAACTCCCCGAGGGAACATGGGAGACATTCGGTTCCTTCTACGCACAGGCGCGGGTGAGGCCCCTCACCGAGCAAGCCCGAGCCACTGGCGCTCTGACCCCCAACGAGGCGAAACTGCTGCAGGAACTTGCCGAGGCCCTTGAGACCGAGGACTCTCGGCTCATCGGACCGGCGGAACCGATTGCACGACTCCACGGTGACCTGTGGAGCGGAAATGTGCTGTGGCGAAGACGCGACTGTGTGTTGATCGACCCGTCCGCGCACGGGGGCCACCGGGAGAGCGATCTGGCCATGCTCATGCTCTTCGGGTTGCCACACCTTGATGGCGTCTTAGATGCCTACAACGAACATTGGCCGCTTGCCCCCGGCTATCAACAACGGGTCCCCTTGCATCAGATCTATCCGCTTCTTGTGCACGCGATCCTTTTCGGTGGCTCCTATGGGACGGCGGCGGCAAAGGCCTCGTGGACAGCACTCGCCAGCGTCAGATCGTGACCGAAACTGCCATCACCGTGATCCGGACTCACCACCGCGGCGACTATGTGGAACTGGATTGACGGCTACATCATGATCGTCATACTCGCGCTACTCGCCGCGACGGTGTCGGTGCGGTACCTCTAGTTCGACGATCGGACTACAAACCGCCCCACGAGTCGATCGACCATCCAGAACAACAGTCCCAAGATGATGCCGAGGACGGCTACGCCGGCGATATTGAGTAGGACCGCCGGCAGTCCGTACTCGATCACATTCAAAAAGCCGTAGGGGTATCCCTCGATAAACTCACCGCGGATCAGTGTGTAGAACGCCCACGCGATGGGAATGACCAGCGCGGTAAAGACCGATGCCAACGTCACCTGCCGGCGCGGGCCCACGAGCAACCACAGCACTACGGTCATGACTGGAACGATGTAGTGCTTGAGGGAGTTCACGATGATGTCTAGGCCCTCCACCTGCGCATCGGGGGCAAGCACGATCGCATAGATCAATCCGGTGATCGAGATCATCACCAGTGAGTCCATCCGCACGGCAGACCACACGACACCTTGCCGATCGGGATTGCGGGCGAGCATCGTGAACACAATTGCCACGATTAGGTTCGACAGGTTTGTGAAATAACTGAGCATGTCCATTACGCGGCCGAACAGCCCAGCCACCCCATCGGCGTTCACGCCCAGTGAGTTGGGCTGCACCTCCACCGGCGGGTACACGTTGAATATCGTCAGCATGGCGCCCAGCGCGAGACCGAACCAGGTGATGCCCGCCGCTATCGCGTAGACCCTGCGAGTTGTCATCTCCGAACCCTAGGCAATTGACTAGGCGCGGAGCACCTTCTCCATGGATTTACCCTTGACGAGTTCATCCACCAATATGTCCAGGTACCGAGTCTTTTGCATCAAGAGATCGGAAAACTCCTCGATGCGCACCCCACACACCACGCCGGTGCTATGGGAGGCATGAGGACTCAACGACTCCGCGTTGCAGAATTTGCGGAACGTCTTTCTCGACTCCCAGTGAGATCGCAACTGACCATCATCGAATCCGGTGAGCTACCTGGTCACCTTGGTCAACTTTTCGGAAGTTCGCCCTTTTCTTTTGAGTTTTGCGACGTACGCCGGATGTACCGCGGCGACCGGGGTGGAGTAGATCCGATGTCCTGACACGTCAGAGGCCGAGTGGGTGCCAGACCGTCTTGGTCTCAACGAACATGCGCATGCGCGACAGCGTCGGAGTGGCTTGCCAGTTCGCATCGGGCCGCGCGGACCGAACCCGCTTGACGGTGCCGGCAGCCTGGCGTTCGAGTTCTTCACTGACACCGTCGTCGACAACGCCCGTGAGGTCGAGGGCGTTCACATCTGCGTGCTCTGCGAGCCAGGGCATAACCTCAGCAGGAGCACCCGTGAGGATGTTTACCACGCCTCCAGGAACATCGGAGGTGGCGAGACACTCGGCGAGAGTGATCGCGGGGATGGGTGCTGAGGGGCTCGGCATGACGATTACCGCGTTGCCCGTCGTGATGATTGGCCCCACGACGCTCACAAGTCCCAAGATGCTGCTGTCTTGGGGTGCCACCGCGGCGACGACACCACTTGGTTCGGGAACCGAGAAGTTGAAGAAAGGACCTGCAACGGGGTTTGTGTTACCGAGCACCTGTGCGTACTTGTCTGCCCAGCCTGCGTACCAAACCCAGCGGTCGATGGCAGCGTCTACCTGTTGAGAGGCCTTACGTGCCGAGAGTCCCTCTGCCTGCTGGACGTCGGCGGTGAACTGATCGCGGCGCCCTTCCATCACCTCGGCTATGCGGTAGAGGACCTGGCCGCGGTTGTAGGCAGTCGCGTTCGACCACTTGTTGAACGCTGCGCGGGCGGCGAGGACAGCATCGCGGGCGTCCTTGCGGGAGGCCTGGGCGACGTTCGCGATGAACTCACCCTTCGCGTCGGTGACCTCGTAGGTGCGTCCTGACTCGCTGCGCGGGAAGGCACCACCGATGAACAGTTTGTGAGTCTTGCGGACATCGACTCTGCTCATGACGGATCCTCCACGTGAAGGTAGGCACCCAAGCCCTGGACTCCGCCCTCTCGACCGAAGCCTGATTCCTTGAAACCGCCGAACGGGCTCGTTGGATCGAAGCGATTGAACGTGTTTGCCCAGACGATTCCAGATCGCATCTGGTCTGCCATCCACAGGATGCGGCTGCCCTTCTCAGTCCAGATGCCAGCGGAAAGTCCGAACGGAGTGTTGTTGGCCTTCTCGACTGCCTCTTTCGGCGTGCGGAAGGTGAGAACCGACAAGACCGGACCGAAGATCTCCTCGCGCGCTATGCGGTGAGCTTGGGAGACGTTGGTGAAGACAGTGGGTGGGAACCAAAATCCCTTATCCGGGATGGGGCAGCTCGGGCTCCAGCGCTCGGCACCTTCGTCCTCGCCGGACTTGGTCAGTTCCTCGATCTTGTTCAACTGCATGCGCGAATTGATCGCGCCGATGTCGGTGTTCTTGTCTAGCGGGTCACCGAGTCGAAGGGTTCCCAGCCTGCGCTTGAGCGAATCCATGGCCTCCTCGGCGATGGACTCTTGAAGTAGGAGCCGACTGCCGGCGCAGCAGACGTGGCCCTGGTTGAAGTAGATGCCGTTCACGATGCCCTCGAGCGCCTGATCTACGGGTGCGTCGTCGAACACGATGTTGGCTGCCTTGCCGCCGAGTTCGAGGGTTAGCTTCTTGTTCGTTCCAGCGACTGCACGCTGGATTGCTTTGCCCACCTCGGTGGATCCGGTGAAGGCCACCTTGTTGACGTCGGGTTGCTCTACGAGCATCCGGCCGGTTTCTCCGGCGCCGGTGATGATGTTGACCACTCCGGGTGGGAGATCGGCCTGTTGGCAGATATCAGCGAACGCTAGAGCAGTCAGTGGAGTGGTCTCGGCTGGCTTGAGGACGACCGTGTTTCCGCAGGCCAGAGCGGGGGCGACCTTCCAGGCCAGCATCAGTAGCGGGAAGTTCCAGGGGATCACTTGCGCGGCGACACCAAGAGGCTTGGGATTGGGGCCGTAGCCGGCGAATTCGAGTTTGTCGGCCCAGCCTGCGTGGTAGAAGAAGTGAGCGGCTACCAGCGGAATGTCTACGTCACGGGACTCGCGGATCGGCTTGCCGTTGTCGAGCGTCTCCAGCACTGCCAGTTCGCGTGAGCGCTCCTGGATGAGACGTGCAATGCGGAAGATGTACTTCGCGCGGTCCTTGCCAGACATCTTTGACCAGGTTTTGTCGTAAGCCCTGCGGGCTGCGGCGACGGCGGCGTCGACGTCTGTTTGGCCCGCTTCGGCGACCTCGCTGAGGACTTCTTCGGTGGCCGGGTTGATGGTCTTGAAGAAGGCATTGCTGGCGGGCTCAACGAACTCTCCGCCAATGAACAGGCCGTAGGAGGAATCGATGTCCACAACGGACGTCGATTCGGGCGCTGGTGCGTACTCGAAAGTCATGGTGGTGTGTGGCTCCTGTCCTAGTCGATGGTGACGTAGTCGGGGCCGGAGTAATGGCCATCTCGCATGCGCTGGCGTTGGAGTAGTAGATCGTTGAGAAGGCTCGAGGCTCCGAAGCGGAACAGGTCCGGGTTCAACCAGGCCTCGCCGACGGTCTCGTTGACCGTGACGAGGTAGCGGATGGCGTCCTTGCTGGTCTTGATTCCGCCGGCGGCCTTCACACCCACCTTGGTGCCGGTCTTGTCGGCGAAGTCGCGGACTGCTTCAAGCATGAGCAGCGTGACTGGGAGGGTGGCGGCAGGGGAGACCTTGCCGGTGGAGGTCTTGATGAAATCTGCACCGGCTTCCATGGCTAGCCAGCTGGCGCGGCGGACGTTGTCGTATGTCTTGAGCTCACCTGTTTCCAAAATCACCTTCAAGTGCGCGTCACCGCAAGCTTCTTTGATGGCGACGATCTCCTCGTAGACCTTGGCGTAGTCGCCGGACAGGAAAGCGCCGCGATCGATCACCATGTCGATCTCGTCTGCACCGTCGGCCACGGCTTGCTTGGTGTCCATCAGTTTGACGTCCATGCTCGCCCGGCCGCTGGGGAAGGCGGTGGCGACGGCAGCGACGTGGATGCGGTCACCGACGGCCTCGCGGGCGGTGGTGACGAGATCTCCGTAGACGCAGACCGCGGCCACGCTTGGGCAGGTGTTGTCAGTGGGGTCGGGATGCAGAGCCTTCGCGCACATCGCCTTGACCTTGCCCGGGGTGTCCATGCCCTCCAGCGTGGTCAGATCCACCATCGAGATAGCGGTGTCAATGGCCCAGACTTTGGACTCGTTCTTGATGGAACGGGTGGCCAGGGTGGCCGCTCGGCTTTCGAGGCCGACCGCATCGACGCCGGGAAGGCCGTGCAGGAACGCCTTCAGCCCGGCATTGGAGGTGTCGGTGAGGGGGCGGGTGGGAAGCAAACTCACTGGAGAAGTCTAGTCCGGACTACCCCAGCCAGGTGCGGACATCATCCTCGAGGGCGGTGATCTGTGTACTGGCCTCTTCTCGGGCGGATGCTAAATCGGTGGTGACCGGGACAACGGCCTGCAGGTAGGCCTTGACCTTGGGTTCGGTGCCGCTGGGTCGGATGATGACGCGGGCATTGCCCACGAGTTCGAAGAGCAAGCCGTCGGTGGGTGGTAGGTCGGTGCCGACTTCCAGGTCGATGAATCGTGCTACTTCGAGGCCGCCGATGGATGTGGGGGGCTCGTTTCGCAGTGTTGCCATCACGTCAGTGATACGCGCCAGGTCAATGACCCGCACAGAAACCTGCCGGGTGGCATGAACTCCGTGATTTGTTGCCAACTGGTCGAGCTGGTCTTGGAGTGTTTGGTTGTTGGCTTTGAGATGAGCAGCCATCGTGGCCACGAACAGGGCCGCCGAGATTCCGTCCTTGTCACTAACGGCCTCGGGATCAACGCAGTAGCCGAGTGCTTCCTCGTATCCGAAGCGCAGAGTCGGGATTCGGCCGATCCACTTGAACCCAGTGAGTGTGTGCTCGTAGTCCAGTCCTGCTGCCTCGGCGATCGACTTCAGCATCGTTCCTGAAACGATCGACTGCGCCAGGGTTGTTCTATCACTTACTTGTTGGGTCGCCCACCAGCCGAGGAGCCAACCGACTTCGTCGCCGCTGAGCATGCGGAAGCCCTCGTCGGTCGGGATTGCGATGGCGCATCGGTCGGCATCGGGATCGTTGGCAATCACGAGATCGGGTTGGTGTTCGGTGGCTTGCGCGAGGGCGAGATCCATTGCGCCAGGTTCTTCTGGGTTAGGAAAGGCGACTGTGGGGAATTGGGGGTCGGGTTCGAACTGCTCGGTGACATGGATTGGCGCGGGAAAACCGGCCTGTTCGAGGACTTTGTGCAGTGTTTGCCCGCCAACACCGTGCATCGGGGTGATCACTGTTGTGATGTTCTTATTGTTCGCTCGCTGCTCGTCGGTGATGAGGCTAATTGTGCGGACGATGTAGTCCTCGAGGACGTCGTCACCGAGTGTGACCCACTCGTCGTCGGTGGGGATATCCAGGACGCTCATCGTTTTGGCAACGCGTTCTATCTCGTGAGCGATGTCCGCGTCGGCAGGTGGAACGATCTGGCAGCCGTCGCCTAGGTAGACCTTGTAGCCGTTGTCCTGAGGCGGGTTGTGACTAGCGGTGACCATGACACCGGCACTGGCGCCGAGGTGCTTGATCGCGTAAGAAAGCACAGGGGTAGGGAGCGCCCGGGGGAGCACAAGTGCGTTGATCCCTGCACCTTGCATGATCGCTGCGGTGTCCGCTGCGAAGACGTCGGAGTTGTGGCGGGCGTCGTAGCCGATAACGATCGATGCCTCGTTCGGGTGGTGCTGCGTGATGTACGCCGCGAGTCCCGCGGCGGCCTGCATCACCACAACGCGGTTCATCCGGTTGGGTCCTGGGCCGAGTTTTCCTCGAAGGCCCGCGGTGCCAAATTGCAGGCGTGATGCGAAACAGTCGATGAGTTCGTCGTCGTTGTTCTTGATGAGAGTCGAGAGTTCATCCCGAGTGGCGGGGTCGGGATCTTGGGCGAGCCAGGCCTGGGCGTGTTCGATCACGTTCATGACTACAGCGCCCTGACGACCTTGCCCAGAAGTTCTCCCATCCGGGTAGCTGCAGCTTGCCCGGCAGCGAGCACTTCTTCGTGGTTCAGGGGTTCGCCGGTCATGCCGGCGGCGGCGTTGGTGACGAGGGACAGTCCGAGGATCTCCATTCCCAGGCTGCGCGCGACGATCGCTTCCAGGGCTGTGCTCATTCCAACCAGCGTTCCACCGATCGCTTTAACCATTCCGATCTCCGCGGGTGTCTCGTACATCGGTCCGCGGAACTGGCAGTAGACGCCTTCGGGCAGGCTCGGTTCGATCTCCTGACACATCGCGCGTAACCGCTGGCTGTACAGGTCCGTGAGGTCGACGAAGTGGGCACCGTGCAAAGGACTTGTGCCGGTCAGGTTGATGTGATCCTTGATCAGGACGGGAGTCCCCGGCGACCAAGCCGGATCGAGGCCACCACAGCCATTGGTGAGGATGATGGTTTGGCATCCGGCAAAGTGTGCGGTTCGCACCGCGTGGGTTACCGCATCCACGCCGCGTTCTTCATAAAGGTGGGTGCGTCCCATAAATGCCAGGACTCTTTTTCCGTCTGCATCGATGCTGCGGAAGCGACCGGCGTGCCCTTCCACCGCAGGTGGAGCAAAGCCGGGCAGGTCGGTGACCGGGAACTCCGATGTTGTGTCGCCGAGGAGTTCAGCAGCGGGAACCCACCCTGAGCCCAGCACTACTGCAACGTCGTGCCGGTCGATCTTGGTGATCGACTTCAAGGTGGCGGCTGCGTGCTTGGCGGACTCGTTGGCTGCGTGTGTGGTCTCGTTGGTCACCGGTGGAATCTACTGTGTTGGATGTAGGCGACGCGCGGCTTCGGCCACTGAACCAGACAAACTTGGATAGACGGTGAATGCCTGAGCGAGTTGATCGACCGTGAGGCGGTTGTCCACTGCCAGCGTCACCGAGTGGATAAGTTCACTGGCGTTCGGCGCAACTATCACGGCTCCGGCAACGATCTGTGAGCCCTTGCGGGCGAAGAGTTTGACGAATCCATCGCGGTGTCCGTGCATCTTGGCGCGCGCGTTGGTGCGCAGCGGGAGCATGACTGCTTCGCCGCGGAAGTCATCGCTATCGAGATCGCGTTGCTGCAGGCCGACCGTTGCGATCTCGGGTTCGGTGAAAATCGTGCTCGAGACGGCGCTGGATTCCAGGGGCGCGACGGCATCGCCGAGTGCGTGATACATCGCTATGCGTCCCTGCATTGCTGCGACTGAGGCGAGCATGTTGACGCCTGTGCAGTCGCCCGCGGCGTAGACGTGGCGCGCATTAGTGCGTGACACGCGGTCCACCTCGATGAAGCCACGCTCGTCGGTGTCGACGCCTGCTGAACCGAGGCCAAGGTCTTCAGTATTGGGGATGGATCCGACGGCCATGAGCACGTGGCTGCCGGTGATCTCGCTGCCGTCGTCGAGGGTCACGATCACCTGATCACCGTCTCGCTTGGCGGCCAGGGCGCGAGAGCGAGACCGAACCTGTAGGCCGCGTCGGGCGAATACATCCTCGAGCACGCGGGCGGCGTCGGCGTCCTCCCCGGGAAGGACGTGATCGCGGGACGAGACCAGGGTGACCTCGGTGCCGAGAGCGTGAAAGGCACTGGCGAACTCTGCGCCGGTCACGCCTGAGCCGACCACGACGAGATGGGTGGGCAGCTCCTCGAGGTCGTAGACCTGTTCCCAGGTCAAGATGCGCTCGCCATCGGGAAGAGCGGTCTGCAGGACGCGTGGGCGGGCGCCGGTGGCCAGCAGGATGGTGTCGGCGTCGATGGTGAGGGTTGCGTCGGCTGTGGTGACCTGGACCGATGAGTCCGATGTAAGGGTGCCTCTTCCGTGAATGACTTCCACTCCGGCTTCCTCGAGGTGGCGGCCAATGCCGCTGCTTTGGGCGCGGGCGAGTTCGAGGATGCGCGCGTTGACCGTGGACAGGTCCACGCTGAAGGCCGAGCGCTCGGCAGGGCGGCCGTCGATTCGAACGCCCAGGTAACCGGAGGCGGCAGCTTGATCGATTGCTTCGGAGGTCGCGATCAGTGTCTTGCTGGGAACGCAATCGGTGAGGACGGCCGAGCCGCCGATCTCTCCGCTGCTGACCAGCGTGACGTCGGCTCCGAGCTGGCGAGCCACGAGTGCGCCCTCATAGCCCCCGGGTCCGTCACCGATGATGACGACTCTTGACGTACTCGACACATTCCTATTGTCTCGTGGGGCTTCACTCGGGGCGCGTGGGTGCCTACCCTGGAGGGCATGGCTTTGTATGCCGCCTACGGCGTGAACCTTGATCCCCGGCGGATGGCTGAGCGAGCGCCGGCCTCTCCCATGCAAGGAACCGGGTGGCTGCGCGGCTGGCGCCTCACCTTCGCTGGCGAGGAACTCGGTTTCGGTGGAGCGCTACCGACAGTTGTCGAAGATGCGTCGTCGTCGGTCTTCGTCGCCGTCTATGACGTCACCGAGTTCGACGAGAACCGCCTGGACATGTGGGAGGACGTGGAGATCGGCTTCTGGCGCAAGGTCCGGGTGCGAGTCGACACGATGGACGGGCAGAGTCTCGCGTGGCTCTATGCCCTGGATGCCTACGAAGGCGGGCTCCCTCGAGCCGAGCACGTCTTCTCGATAGCTGATGCTGCTGCTGCGGCCGGCGCGCCCGGGGATTACGTCGAATGGTTGCGGTCCTACCTCACGCAGTAATGAAGCCCGGGGGCGGTCCGAGGAGTTAGAAGTCGCCACCGCCAAATCCGCCACCACCGAAGCCGCCTCCGCCGAAGTCACCGCCACTAAATCCCCCACCACCGAAGCCGCTGTTGAAGGAATCAGTTCCGTCCATGCCACCCATGCCACTCGCCATCGCTGGTGCGGCCCACATGGAACTCAACATCGTTCCCATAAACAGGCCGGTCATGATGCCGGTGAAGGGCGCGTAATAGCCCATCGCGTAACCACCGAAGTGGCGACCGGCCTGCCAGTAGGGGCGGTTGTAACCATCGGTCTCGACCTCGCGGGCCTGCGGAAGGTAGCCGTCTTCCACTGCCGTTTGGCACGCGCGACACATCGGAACGTCGCGCTCAGCGGCACCGTCCATGCCAGGAGGAGTCCACAGCACATCGGTCACGCTCGGGCCGTGTCGCGGGTCCACGAAGCATGGGGCCCGGCGCTCGGGAACGGGCTCATTATCGATTCGAGCCTGGACGCAGGCCAATGAGTAGCGGCCGTCCTCGAGGGCGCTGGTGACCTGCTCGGCCTGCTTCGCGTTGGTCATCACTTGGGTTGCCCGCTTTGCGCGGTCGTAGTCGTCCAAGGCTCGCTGCAGATCGGCACGAGCTTCGGCATCGAAGTCCGGATCGGTGATGTCGAATCGAGCGAGGCGCTCACCGAACTCGGTGACGTCTTGATCGACGGCGGCCCGGACTTCGGCAAGTTGCAGTTTGGCGCGCTTGCGGGTGCGTATCAGCGTCACGACCATCAAGACGACCACGCCGCCGAACACCGCAAGCAGGACGAAAGTGAAGACTGCGGAGGTGCCGGAGGGTTCGCTCGATGTTGTTGCTTGGCCACCGTCGGCGAACCGCTCGGTGGTCAAGGCGATGAACTCGCTGAGTACCGCTTCGACTCCGTTGTCGCGTTCGCTTTGGAAGGCGCGGGTGGCGAGATCGGCCGCTGATCCCGACGTGCTTCCTGCTCGGAACTGGTTGCCCACCACCACGGCGTAGACCCCGGCAAGTCCGACCTCCTCGTTGAGCGCGATGAGAACGTCGTCGGTGGTTCCGCTTCCGGCTGTTGATTCGGGGAAGACGCCTATGAAAATCGGCACCTCGCTGGCGATGACCTGGGTGGTGAGAGCATTGACCTGGCTTGAGCTCAGGGCGTTTTCGGCTCCGGGAACGCTCACCACGGGATCACCACCGCGCATTTGCTCGGCGACCGCTACTACCTCGTCTGTTTGAACCGCGGCGTGGACCGCCGACGGGGCGACGAAGACGACCGTGAGGGACAGCAGTGCGGTGAGGTAGCGGCGCATGACCTCACGTTACCTGGGCGTGGTGAAGTGCGCTCAGTCCTTCAGTTCGCAGATGACCGCGCCTGGGGTGACCGTTGCGCCGACGTCGGCGTTGAGGCCGGTGACCGTCCCGGACTTGTGGGCGGTCAGGGGCTGCTCCATTTTCATGGCTTCAAGCACGACGATGAGATCGCCTTCGTTCACCTGGGCTCCCTCGGCCACCTCGACCTTGACGATGGTGCCCTGCATGGGTGCTGACACCGAGTCGCCGGAGGCTGCCGCTCCGCCACCGCCACCCTTACGGCGAGGCGCGGACTTTTTCGGGCCGGCGCTTGGAGCAGCGGACCCGAGTCCCGCGGGGAGAGTGACCTCGATGCGCTTGCCCTGGACCTCCACCACGACGGACTCGCGCTCACCGTTGGTTTCCTCGGCGGCGACGGTGGCGTCGTAGGCCGGGATCTGATTGTCGAATTCGGTCTCGATCCAGCGGGTGTGAACTCGGAAGGCACTGCCGTCTGCCGGGGCGAAGTCGTCTTCGTTCACCACGACTCGGTGGAAGGTAAGTGCGGTTGCGATGCCCTCGACCTCGAACTCCGCGAGCGCGCGACGTGCGCGCTGGAGAGCCTCAGTGCGGTCCTTGCCGGTCACGATCAACTTGGCCAGCAGTGAATCGAAGTTGCCGCCGATGACGTCGCCGGCGCGAAAGCCCGCGTCGACGCGAACACCCGGTCCACTGGGCATCTTCCAGGTGACGAGTGATCCTGGGGCCGGGAGGAATCCGCGGCCGGGGTCCTCACCGTTGATGCGGAACTCGATCGAGTGACCGCGCACCTCGGGATCAGTTGTCTGGATGGCCTCGCCGCGGGCGATGCGGAACTGCTCGCGCACTAGGTCAATGCCGGTGACTTCTTCACTGACCGGGTGCTCAACCTGCAGGCGAGTGTTGACTTCAAGGAAGGAAATCACGCCGTCCTCGCCGACCAGAAACTCGCAGGTCCCGGCGCCGTAGTAGCCGGCCTCTTTCACGATCGCCTTGCTGGCGGCGTAGAGCGATTCCATCTGCTCGGGGCTTAAGAACGGAGCCGGAGCTTCCTCAACGAGCTTTTGGTGACGACGCTGCAGCGAGCAGTCACGGGTGGAAACAACGATCGCGTTTCCGTGCTGATCGGCGAGCACCTGGGTCTCGACGTGCCGAGGGCGATCGAGGTAGCGCTCGACAAAGCACTCGCCGCGACCGAATGCAGCGACGGCCTCTCGGACCGCCGAGTCGAAAAGCTCGGGGATTTCCTCGAGGGTGCGTGCGACCTTAAGGCCGCGACCGCCGCCACCGAAGGCGGCCTTGATAGCAACGGGCAGACCGTGCTCTTTCGCGAAGGCGACGACTTCCTCAGCGCCATTGACCGGATCGGGTGTTCCAGGAACCTGCGGAGCACCCGCGCGCTGCGCGATGTGGCGTGCGGAAACCTTGTCGCCGAGGTCGCGGATGGCCTGAGGGGGTGGGCCGATCCAGATGAGGCCGGCATCGATAACTTCTTGCGCGAAGTCGGCGTTCTCGGACAAGAAGCCGTAGCCGGGGTGGACCGAATCGGCGCCGGACTGCTTTGCGGCATCGACCACCTTGGCGATGTCGAGATATGTCTCGGCAGCGGTCTCGCCACCGAGGGCGAATGCTTCATCAGCCATCCGCACGTGCATGGCGTCGCGATCGGGGTCGGCATAGACCGCAACTGAGGTGAGCCCCTCGTCGCGGCAGGCGCGAATGACACGGACGGCGATCTCGCCTCGGTTGGCGATCAAAACCTTGCGCATGGATCCGGACTCTATCGGGAGTTGAAGTCGCGGTCCTCGTGTGTGGTCCACAGTGAGGTCCACGTCACGCCGAGCTCGGCAAGCAGGCTCCGCAGAGTGGGAAGGGAAATGCCGATCACGGTGGATGGGTCACCGTCGATCCATTCGATAAACGCTCCACCGAGGCCGTCGAGAGTGAAACCGCCTGCCACTTCGAGGGGCTCGCCGGTGGCCAGGTAGTCGTCCATCTCTTGCTGGGTCATCGTGCCCATGTGGACCTTGGTGCTCGCGGTCGCTTCTGCTCGCTGATCTGTTGCGGTATCGATCACGCAGTGGCCGGTGTGCAGGATGCCGGTCTTGCCGAACATCTGCTTCCAGCGCTCCCGGGCAACGTCTTCGGCTCCCGGCTTGCCGTAAGGACGTCCGTCGAGCTCAAAGACGGAGTCGCAGCCCACCACGATTGCCGGGCCGTCGGTGGCGTTTGCTATCGCTTCGGCCTTGGCGCGGGCAAGGACTTGCGCGAGCTCGGCCGGTGTCGCATCCGGCAGTGACGCCTCAATCGCTTCTTCGTCTACGTGGCTGACGATGACCTCGGGCTCCACACCGGCCGCACGCAGCGTTGCGAGCCGTGCGGGGGAACGAGACGCGAGCACGAATCGAATCGGAGTCGCGTGATTACTCATTGCCCTGAGCCTAGGTGTCCAATCGCGTTAGCGTGCGGGTATGGCTTCTGGAGAGACCGGATGGCCCCTCTGGCGGGTTGCTCGCACGGTCACATCGGTTTTCGTGCTTATGGTGGCGAGCTACTACCTAGTCGTCGCATTCGACAACGTCACCAACCCCTCGAACCCGAACGCCAGCAATTGGCCATTCGTCCAGGGAGTTCTCAGTGGCGATGGAGTCCCGGCCGACAGCGGATTCGAGTGGCGCTTCATCGATGCCACGTGGTTCCAGGCAGTGTCCTACATCGGCATCATGGCGATGGAGGCGATCACCGGCGTCCTGCTGTTGATCGCAGGTGTTCTGGGATTGCGAGGTTCCCGGAACCACGAGCCATGGGCTGCTGCCCAGCGGTGGACGTACGTGGGTGGGCTCGCCGGGCTCACCGTTTTCTTCTTCGGGTTCATGGTGGTCGGTGGCAATTGGTTCATCATGTATTTGAACTCGAATTGGAACGGACTCGAACCGGCTTTCCAGAACTCGATTGCCACGTTGTCGATGCTGATCCTCGTGACCGGTGTCTTGATCGGCAGTCAAATCTCGTCGAGTCGATCAGACGACTCCGCGTGACGGGTGTGCTGCGCGGCTGGCGCTCTTGATCGCTTTGCTACTGCTGGTACGGGAAGGCCGACGCACGCCACGCCCCCGGACCTGGGTTGATGCGCGGGCGCATCATGGCCGCGCGGTTGGACCAGTGGCTCGGCGGATTGGGCTGCACGACCTCGGTGTGCGGCAGGCGTGACAGCAACGAGATGACCACGGCGAGTTCTTCGTCGTTCGGGTGACCCGAGACGACTTGCAGCGCGGGACCTGGTGAATCGGGGGTCTCGTGCTCGCTCACAGCGGGATGTTTCCGTGCTTCTTGGGCGGACCGGCTGCCCGCTTGCCTCGCAGCGTGCGCAGCGCGCGAACCAACTGCAGACGCGTCTCGTGCGGAAGGATCACGCGATCCACGTACCCGCGCTCTGCAGCAACGTAGGGATTAGCGAGGGTGTCGGTGTACTCGTCGATCAACTCGGTGCGGCGGGTCTCGGGATTGTCGGCGTCGGCCAGTTCTTTGCGGTACAGAATGTTGACTGCACCCTGGGCACCCATGACCGCGATCTCGGCTGTGGGCCAGGCCAGGTTGATGTCTGCACCGAGGTGCTTGGAGCCCATGACGTCGTACGCGCCGCCGTAGGCCTTGCGCGTAATGACGGTCAGCAGCGGCACCGTTGCTTCCGCGTAGGCGTAGATCAACTTCGCGCCGCGTCGGATGATGCCGTTCCATTCCTGCTCAGTTCCCGGCAGGAATCCCGGGACGTCCACGAAAGTGAGAACGGGAACGTTGAAGGCATCGCACGTGCGAACAAAGCGCGCGGCCTTCTCCGAGGCGTCGATATCCAAAGTGCCGGCGAACTGCATGGGCTGGTTGGCCACGATGCCGACGGCGTGACCTTCAATACGTCCGAAGCCAGTGATCATGTTGGGCGCGAACAGCGGCTGGGTCTCAAGGAACTCGTCTTCGTCCAAGATCGCCTCGAGAATGCGGTGCATGTCGTACGGCTGGTTCGGGGAGTCGGGGATAATCGAATCGAGGGAGTAGTCCTCGTCGGTGAACTCCATGTGAACCTCGGTCGGAAAGACCGGAGCATCGGACAAGTTGTTGCTGGGTAGGTACGACAGCAGCGCGCGGACGTAGTCGAGGCTGTCGTTCTCGTCGGTGGCCATGTAGTGCGCGACACCCGAGGTGCTGTTGTGTGTGCGAGCTCCACCGAGATCCTCGAAGGAGACGTCCTCGCCCGTCACGGTCTTGATGACGTCTGGTCCGGTGATGAACATGTGCGAGGTCTGGTCAACCATCACTGTGAAGTCGGTGATGGCGGGGGAGTAGACGGCGCCGCCTGCGCATGGCCCCATGATCACCGAGATCTGCGGGATCACGCCGGATGCCTGGACGTTGCGGCGGAAGATCTCACCGTAGAGGCCGAGTGAAACCACGCCCTCTTGAATGCGGGCACCGCCGGAATCGTTGAGGCCGATCACCGGGCAGCCAGTCTTCATGGCCAGATCCATGATCTTGACGATCTTTTCACCGAAGACCTCACCGAGCGATCCACCGAACACCGTGAAGTCCTGAGCAAAGACGCACACCGGGCGGCCGTCGACCGTGCCGTAGCCGGTCAAGACACCGTCACCGAAGGGTCGGTTCTTCTCCAAGCCAAAGTTGTGCGAGCGGTGGCGGGTGAGTCCGTCGATCTGCTGGAAGGAGCCCTCGTCAAGGAATGCTTCGATCCGCTCGAGGGCGGTCATCTTGCCCTTGGCATGCTGCTTGTCGATGGCAGCCTGACGCCGGCTCGCGGCATCGGCCCGGCGGGCCTTAAGGATCTCGGCCTTCCCAGCCGTGGTGCGTCGTTCGGGGCCTGTCGGCTCCGCGATCTCGCTCGCCTCTGCGCTCATTCCGGTGATCCTTCCGTACCGCAATCTGTGATCATCGACTCCGCGTACCTTAGCCCCGTGGAACCGACGGCGAACCTGCCAGACCCCGATGCGGTGGTCGAAAAAATGCGGGCCGTCGACTGTCCGTGGCCCGCGCCGCACGCAGTGGCCACCACCGAATCCACCAACATCGATGCATCCGCCGCCTTGATGGCTGGAGCAGAGACTGGACTGTGCTTCGTCGCCGGAGAGCAGACCGCTGGCCGAGGCCGGCAGGGCAGAACGTGGGTCAGTGACCCTGGCGCCGGCTTGTGGTGCAGCACAGTGATTCGTGATTTCCCCGACCCTGGCCGATTGCCGCTGCTCGCGGGACTGGCGGTGATCGAGGCAGCCGTGGCGCTCAATGGGCCGCAGTTGTCGGTGAAATGGCCGAACGACGTCCTTGCGTCCGACGGCCGGAAGATGGCGGGGATCCTTGTTGAGGCACGACCAGGCGGTGCAGTGATCGGAATCGGGATCAACGTGGATCACTCCGCGCAGTCCTTACCGGTCGAGCACGCGACATCATGGCGTCTGCTGTGTGACAACGTTCCCGACCGCAGCACGCTGCTGGCGGCGCTGTTGGCTTCTTTGCATTCGCGCTTGAATTCGGACTGGTCGAGTGCCCGTGAGTCATATCGGGCGATGTGCAGCACTGTGGGTCACGACGTGGTGGTCGAGTTCCCCGGAGGAGAGACGCTGACCGGGCGAGCGATCGATATAGATGGTGAAGGCCACCTTCTCGTCAAGGACGGTCAAACAACGCGAATTGTCGTCGCAGGCGACGTCGTCCATGCCACCATTGCGCCGTGACTTACCCCACCAGACTCTTGGCCCCCGGCGAGCGGATCGCCTTCGAACTCAAGCCGCACTGGCGGGCACTGATCGCTCCGGCGGTCGTGCTGATCATCGAAGTGTTCGTCGGCACCTGGCTCTACTTCTCTGTGGCCAACTGGAGCATCGGGTCGTGGTCGCTGGCGTGGCTGCAGTGGCCGATCTTGATCATCTTGATCGGTGTGGCGATCTGGCGGGTGCTTGTCCCGTTCGCACGCTGGTTGACCACGCAGTACGTGTTCACCTCGCGCCGCATCATCGTTCGCCGCGGCCTGGTGACGAAGCAGGGTCGAGACATGCCGCTGAACAAGGTCAACAACGTGTCCTTCAACGTGAGCTTGATGGGACGGATCTTGAACTACGGGGCGCTCGAAGTGGAGTCGGCGAGCGATGACGGCGATCTCTACATCGATGACGTTCCCGATGTCGAAGAGATCCAGCGGCTGGTTTACGAACTCCACGAGCTTGACGATTCGCGTCGCCGCGGGGGCCACGACGGTGATGATCCGCTGCCGCCGATGAACTAACGCATCGAAACCTGCAGTTGCCGTCGGCAAGGCCAAGCGGTTTGTGACGGGAAGTGCAGGTTTTGGTGATTGCTAGATGGGAGTCGAGGCGTCCCGCTCATAGAGTTCTTGATCGGCCGGGTTGTCCTTGGGGATGTCTGGGAACACCCACTTGCGGTAGGACCAGAAGCGGAACAACGTCCCCAAGCCGAGCCCGACCACGTTCGCGCTGATGTTGTCGGCCAGCGGCGAGGTCAGGCCCAGGACGTAGTGGCTCAGCCACAGGCAGCCGACGGCGATGAGCATCGCCACGCCGTTCAGGGCGAAGAACAGCAGGTACTCCTTGCCCATGTTGGTGCGGCCGCGGTGCCGGAAGGTCCAAAAGCGGTTCCCGGCGTAGGCAACGGTCGTGGCAACGGAGACGCTGATGACCTTGGCGGTTAGGGGCTTGTCGTATAGAGGCCCTTCGCCACCGGCAAACCGCAGGATGTTGAACAGCCCGATGTCTACGACCAGGGCGGTGAGCCCGACGATCCCGAACTTGGCGATCTCGCGATAGAGGTCACCGACGGTGGACTGGATGTAGCGGTATCCGCGCGAGATGAATTGCGGCGCAGGCATCAGCGCAGTCTAACCAGCCGCGAGGGTGGTGTGAGTGATCGTGAAGGCAATCAGTTAAGTCAATAAGCGACGACTAGATTTGTCGCGTGAGTTCACATGATCGGCCGCGGGTCGGCATGGTCGGTGGGGGACAGCTCGCGCGGATGAGCGCAGCCCCGGCGGCGGCGCTTGGCATCGACTTCCGAGTGCTCGCAACATCGCGTGAGGAGTCCGCGGCCCAGGTGGTTGCCGATGTGGCGCTGGGTTCGCATGACGACGAACACGCTGTGTTGAAGTTTGCCGAGGGCTGTGACGTGGTCACCTTTGATCACGAGCATGTGCCGCCGCCGATCCTGGAGAAGCTCGAGGCGCGCGGTGTGGCGGTGCGTCCCGGTCCGCATGCGCTGATCAATGCGCAAGACAAAGCCGTCATGCGGCGCACATTGGAGGGTGCCGGAGCACCGGTGCCCACCTGGCGCGTGGTGGCGTCGGTCGGTGAGGCCGAGGACTTCGCGGCGGAGGTCGGCTACCCCTTCATCCTCAAGACCACCCGTGGCGGCTACGACGGCAAGGGTGTCTGGCGGATCGAGGACGCAGGTTCGCTGGCGTCGGTCATGGGATCGACGTTGCCGCCCGGTGCCCAGTGGCTCGCCGAAGCCGCGGTCCCCTTTATTCAGGAACTCTCCGCTCAGGTGGCGCGGTCTCCTAGCGGGCAGACGGTCGCCTACCCGGTGGTGCGCACGGTCCAAGCCGACGGCATCTGTAGCGAAGTGATGGCTCCGGCTCCCGGCTTAGATCCCGAACGCGCTGTTGAAGCCCAGCGCATCGCTTTGGAGATCGCGGGCGCACTGAACGTGACCGGCATGCTCGCCGTGGAGATGTTCGACACTGGAGAGGAGATCACCGTGAACGAGCTCGCGATGCGCCCCCACAACTCCGGCCACTGGAGCATCGAGGGCGCGGTCACCAGTCAGTTTGAGAACCATCTGCGGGCGGTCTTGGATCTACCTCTGGGCTCACCCCACATGCGTCGACCAGCCGCGGTGATGGTGAACATCCTCGGGGGAGACGTCGGCAACCTGTATTCGGCCTACCGGCACGTGTTCGCGCGTGACCCAAGTTTGAAGGTCCATCTCTACGGCAAAGAGGTGCGACCGGGCCGTAAGGTCGGGCACGTGACGGCGGTCGGTGACGACGTAGAGCAACTGCTGGCCCGGGCGCGTCACGCCGCGGACTACTTCAGTGGGGCAATTGATGAGTGATTCCAGATCGGCTTTGGTCGGTATCTGCATGGGCAGCGACTCGGACTGGCCCACGATGGAAGCGGCTTCGCTCGCTCTTGATGAGTTCGGCGTTGCGCATCGGGTGGATGTCATCTCGGCGCACCGGATGCCCGAGGAGATGGTCGAGTACGGCAAGGGTGCGCGCTCCTTGGGGCTTCGGGTGATCATTGCCGGCGCTGGTGGTGCTGCTCATCTGCCTGGAATGCTCGCGTCCGTCACGCCAATTCCGGTGATCGGTGTTCCGGTTAATGCGACGTCGTTAGACGGAATGGACTCATTGCTGTCGATCGCACAGATGCCAGCGGGTGTTCCCGTTGCAACTGTGGCCATCGGGGGTGCGCGCAACGCCGGGCTACTGGCGGTGCGCATGTTGGGTATCGAAGATGCGTCGTTATTCGATGAGATGGAGCGATTCCAGTCCGAGCTGAACGCTGCGGCACGCGCCAAGGGTCAGAAGATCAAGCGCGATCGCTAGTCCACAAGTCGCGGAAATTCGATCGCCGGGCAGCGATCCATCACCATCAACATTCCGGCGTCGGTTACGCGTCGCGCGGCGTCGTAGTCGATGACCTCGAGTTGGAACCACACAGCATTGGCACCGATCTCAATCGCTTGATCGGCGAACTCTCCGGCTCGATCGAAGCGCACAAACACATCCACCACATCGGGAGTTCCGTGGACCTCGGCGGCTTTGGCGATCGAAGTGAAGCCTGGCTCTCCATGCACCGTCTGCGCCCGCGGGTAGATGGGCACCACGGTCTTACCGTGTGATCGCAGCACCTTGGCTACGCGGTAGGCGGGGCGATCGGGGTTATCGCCCAGACCGACCACAAACCACAACTGCGAGTGGGTCAGCAGTTCGCGGATCTGATCGTCGGTGGCGTTATCTGCGCCCATGTTGCGTGCTAGGCCGTGGGGCGGCCGAGGGCGCGGTAGGTCCAGCCCGCCGAACGCCAGAGTTTCGGATCGAGGACGTTGCGTCCATCGATGATTGCGGCCGTGCGCACCTTGTCAGTGAGTGAGGCCGGGTCGAGTTCGCGGTACTCATTCCACTCGGTACCCAAGAGGAGCAGATCGCTGCCAGTTGCCGCGTCGATGAGATCGGTGCGGTAATCCATGTGCGGGTAAACGCGCTCGGCGTTCGGCAGACCCTTGGGATCGTGCACACGAACATTCGCTCCGGCGTTGTAGATCGCGACGGCAACGTCAAGGGCAGGTGAGTCGCGGACGTCATCGCTATCCGGTTTGAAGGTTGCACCGAGCATGGTCACGACCTTGCCTCGGAAGTCACCGCCGAGTGTCTTGCGGGCGAGGTCCACGGTGTGAGCGCGGCGACGCAGGTTGATCTGGTCGACCTCGCGCAAGAAGGTCAGGGCCTCCTCGGCGCCGAGCTCGCCGGCGCGGGCCATGAATGCGCGGATGTCCTTGGGAAGACAGCCACCACCGAAGCCCAGCCCAGCTGCCAGGAACCGGTTTCCGATGCGCGGGTCGTAGCCGATCGCCTTGGCCAGCATCGTGACATCGGCCCCGGCCGTCTCGCAGACCTCGGCCATCGCGTTGATGAAGGAGATCTTGGTGGCCAGGAAGGAGTTCGCTGCGACCTTTACGAGTTCAGCGGTGGGGAAGTCGGTGATGAGGAAGGGAACGTCGTCGGCGATCAGTGGCGCATAGACCACGCGCATGACTTGCTCCGCGCGCTCGGTGGTGACGCCCACCACCAACCGATCGGGCTTCAAGGTGTCTTGAACGGCAAAGCCCTCGCGCAGGAACTCCGGGTTCCACGCGACCTCGACACCGCTGGCTGCCGTGTTCTTCAAGCGGTCCACGATCTCGTCGGCGGTGCCGACCGGGACGGTGGACTTACCAACCACCACATCGGTGCTCGACAGGTGTGGAGCCAGAGCGTCCACGGCGCCGAATACCTGCGACATATCCGCGGCGTACGCGCCTGGTTGTTGTGGTGTGCCAACGCAGATGAAATGCACGTCGGCCTCGCGTCCGGCTTCCTCGAAACTAGTGGTGAAACGTAGGCGGCCGGCTTGGAGGTTGCGCTGCAGGAGATCGTCAAGCTCGGGCTCGAAGAACGGCACCGTTCCAGCGCTCAGCGACTCGACCTTTGCCGGATCGACGTCCACGCCGATCACGGTGAAGCCGAGTTCGGCCATGCACGCAGCATGGGTGGCGCCGAGATACCCGGTACCGATAACGGACAGCACGGGAGAGGTAGAGGACGTTTCAACCTGCGGCATGCCACGAGCGTAGCGAGCACGCCCCTACGCTTGCCGCATGGCGAGCCCATCGGTGCCCGGAACCAAAGTGCGCGAGCGTGCTGGTTCGACGGCGGACTCCGGGGCCCGGTGGAGCGTGCGTGCAGACCACCTCGGCACCCTTAGGGCATTGGTCACCGCCTCGATCGGTGCCGGCCCGGTGGGGGCAGTGGACGTGCGGGTCGACAAGTGGAGGCGCCCCAACGTCGGGTGGACCGGCCAACCCGGAATCGCCGGAGTCGATGAAGTCTCGGTGAAAGCGAAAGGCGACGGCGTCGAGGCGGAGTTGGTGCTTCGAGATCCCAAGGACGCAGGTGTGGTCTTGGCAGCCGTGCTGCGGATGCTGCAGCCGACTATGACCGGCTTCCCAGCCCCGAGTTGGCTGCCGGGAGCACCGGCTGATGGCTTGCTCGCCGAGCACGTGCGCGACGTCGTCCTGGACGGGGATACCGATCCACACGTCCGCCGAGCAGACGTGTTGCTGGTGCCAGTAGATCGGTCGGGCGATGAAACCGTCCAATCCATGGCAGAACTGATCGTGCCGGTGGCCCCGGGCTCCTGGGGCCACTACGACGTGCGCGTGGATCCGGCGATTCATCGCCCGCATGGTCGAGCGAGTGATGCGATTGGAGAGGTGTGGAGCGCCGCGGAGGTCATCGATAACTTCCGAGCGGGTGTGACGATGACCGACGTCAAACCGCTGCGTTCGGTCTCTGCGGTGACCCAGTCCTCGACCTTGCCACCCACCCTGACGGCTCAACTCGCGGCTCTGGGTGTGGTGCTTGTGGAGTCCGAGGACGAACTACCGGCGCGTGAGGATTACCTCGCCTGGCAGGACGCATCGGTGTCTGGTCGGCGTGATGCCCTGCGCGAGTTCTCACCGTGGCCTGCCGTGGCGCCGTGGCCGACTGTCAGCATTGTGTTGTCCACGCATCGCCCCGAACGCCTCGCGCATGCCTTGGCGATGGTGCGTGCGCAGGACTACCCGTACCTGCAGGTAATCGTTGTACTGCACGGTGACGAAGACAATGTCGCCCAGCACGCCCCCGCCGTTCGGCAAGCTCTCGATGGCTGGGACGGGGAATGGGCCATCATCGGGATGCCGGCCGAGCGGACATTGGGCCACGCATTGGCAGCAGCGAGTGCGCGTGCCGATGGCGAATTGCTAACCAAAATGGACGACGACGATTACTACGCCCCGACGCACATCTGGGATTTGGTTCTTGCCCGCATGTACTCCGGGGCGCAGATTGTGGGCAAGGCCCTGGACTGGGTGTATTTGACTGCCGCGGACACCACGGTGTTCCGACCGACCTATCCGGCTGAGCGTTTTGCGAAGTTCGTCGCTGGCGGAACCATGCTCATCTCAGCGGGAGATCTTGCTGAGGTAGGTGGCTGGCGGCCGGTACCTAAATCCGTCGACCGTGCATTGCTGGATCGCGTTTTGGATGCGGGTGGGTTGGTCTATCGAACGCACGGACTCGGATACGTCTACGTCCGTAACGCAGCGGACGGCTCGGCCAATACCTCGCAGGTTAACGAGGATCACTTCTTGACGAAGACCACCGCGACATTTCCGGGGCTGCTCCGTTCTCCCGCGCTCGGTACCGATATGTCGTGGACAGAAGGTGTCGAGCCGTGACGTCGAGCAATCCAAGTGTCAGCGTCGTGATGCCGATCGTGAACGAGGAACGGCACCTGCGCGCGTCGGTGCAGCGGATCCTCAATCAGGACTATCCCGGAGAGATCGACGTCACCTTGGCTGTGGGACCAAGTAGTGACAACACGGCGAAGGTTGCCGCGGATTTGTCAGCCGAGTTCTCCAACGTCCATATGGTCGACAACCCCAGTGGCGCCACACCAACCGGACTGAACCTCGCAATCAACTCATCATCCGGCGATGTCGTGGTTCGGGTGGATGGGCACGCGATGATCCCGAGTGACTACGTCAGGACCGCTGTGGAGGTCCTCGAGCGCACCGGCGCCGACAATGTTGGCGGCGTCATGGCTGCTGAGGGGACCGGTGACTTCGAGCGCGCGGTTGCCGCGGCGATGACATCGAAGTTCGGCGTGGGTGGTGCGTCGTTCCACGTTGGCGGAGAAGAAGGCCCGGCTTTGACGGTCTACCTCGGGTGCTTTCGGCGCTCAGCGCTCGAACGGGTCGGTGGGTACGACGAGACCATGGAGCGGGCGCAGGACTGGGAGATGAACCTGCGCATCCGCACCAGCGGCGGTGTCGTGTACTTCACTCCCGATCTGCACGTCACGTACCGTCCGCGTCACACGCTCAAGGCACTTGCGCGTCAGTACTTCGACTATGGGCGCTGGCGTCGCGAAGTTGCCCGACGCCACCCGGACACGATCTCCGTTCGCTACCTGGCTGCACCCGTGACGGTCGCGGCGGTGACCGGTGGACTCGGACTGTCGGTCGTCGGGGCGGTGACCGGAAACCGAGGTCTGATGGTTCTCGGGTTGATGCCCGCCGGTGTCTACGGGCTGGGCAATCTCGTGGCATCGGCGAGCGTCGCCGCGAATTCCGGGGATATGTCCTTAATGAAGCGCCTTCCCGCGGTGTTCGCGACGATGCACGGTTCCTGGGGTGCTGGGTTTATCCGCGGGGGAGCCGGTAGCTGATGGGCATGCTCAGCCGGATCAAGGATCGGATGACGGGCTCTGGCGATGGCGCCATGAACTGGACCATCATCACGTCCGCACCCAAAGGAGAAGCCGGCGAGCAGTGGGGCGATACCTGGTTTGCGCGTGATCTGGCAACGGCGCTGAAGAGACGAGGTCAGCAGGCCCGTGTTGTGTCGCGGGCGGGTGCGGGTTCGCCTAAGCGCGCTGAGGAAGATGTTGTCGTCGTTCTTCGTGGTCTTCGTGCTGTCGAGCCGCCTGCAGATCGCACCGGAGTGTGGATGCTTTGGGTGATCTCGCACCCCGAACTCGTGACCGAAGAAGAGGCTCGGGCTTACGACGCAGTCTTCGTGGCCAGCGCGTCATGGCAGGTGCCCGGTGGTGTGCCGTCGATTCCGCTGTTGCAGGCCACCGCTCCTGATCGATTTCACGCAGCCGCAGGAACTGCAGACTCGGGTGCTCCGTTGCTCTTCGTGGGGTCGACTCGCGGAGAGTTTCGTCCTGCTGTTCGCGGCGCCCTTGCCTCGGCGAGAGCCGACGACCTCACCGTTTACGGAGTCGGCTGGGAGGAATTCTTGTCAGCGGAGAAGATCAGCGGCGAGTTCGTCGCGAACGACGATCTTCCGGCTACGTACGCATCGGCCGGGATCGTGTTGAACGATCACCATCCAGAGATGGCAGCCGATGGATTCCTCAGCAATCGACTGTTCGACGCAGTCGCTACCGGAACTCGAGTCCTCAGTGATCGGGCTGAGGGCTTAGTAGATGTGTTCGGTGACGCCGTTGTCATCTACGACGACGAAGATGGACTTGTGAAACTTCTGCAGGCACCGATCGAAGACGTGTTTCCGGACGCGAATGCGCGACGTGCCGCTGCCGAGCGAGTTGCACGCGAGCACTCTTTTGATGCTCGAGCCGAAGTCCTCATCACACAGGCGCACGCGTTGCGGGGCAGTCGATGAGTGAAGATCCTTACGTCAGCGTCGTGCTGATCGGTTACAACGATGCAGCGCGGATCACGCGGGCTCTGGATTCGCTTCGTCGACAGACACTTCACTCCATCGAGATCATCCTTGTCGACGACGCCTCCACGGATGCGACGGCTGAGATCGTCGAATCCATCGCTGCCGGTGATTCACGCATTCGCTTCATAAGGCGCGGCGAGAACTCCGGGGGATGCAGCGCCCCGCGCAACGACGGACTTGCCGTCGCGAGCGCACCGTGGGTCATGTTCTGCGACTCTGACGATGAGTACGAACTCCACGCATGCGCCACCTTGCTGCGCTACGCAGAGCAATGGGACGCCGATCTCGTGTGCGGAACGGCCGTGCGACATGACGTGAAGCGTGATCGGGACAAGAAGTGGCGACCAGAACTGCATTCGTGTGACCGTGTGGTGACCGGACTCGACGAAGAGCCGGATCTTCTGTACGACACCATCAGCGTGAACAAGATCTACCGGCGTTCTTTTCTGGTTGAGAACGAGATCGGTTTCCCGCCCGGGTTGCTGTTCGAAGACCAGGTCTTCACGTTGCGCTGTTTTCTGGCGGCTGAACGCATCGGGGTGATCCAGGCCAGCGTCTACATCTGGAATGTCGATCGCATGGCAGAGGAAGCCTCGATTACACAGGGGCGAATGCAAGAGCGCAATGTCGTGGATCGAATCGCTATCAACCGCCAGATGGATGAACTGCTGGCTGATTCGACTGATGACTTGCGGCTGGCCAAGGCCATCAAGTTCCTTCGCCACGAAGGGTACCTCTATCTCTCGGCTATCGGAGAGAACCCCGATGTGGTCGCTGCTCAGCAGACAGCCGAGATCTTCCGCGACTACGTCGCGACGGTGGATACGCGTGCCTTCGAGCACCTGCGACCAGCGTTGCGTGTCGCCTGCTACGCGCTGCTCGTTGATGATCTTGATCTGCTGCGGCGCTCGATGCGGTGGGAGCGATGGGCGTCGGTGGTGGACACCGTCGTCGTTCGTGATGAATGGGAAGCCAACGCGCGCGACTACTGGCGTTCCCCCGGGGATCGAGAAGTGTTGGGGCGAGATGAGCGCGAATGGCTGGATGTCTCGCACCTGAAGTTGCTGGACATGCCGTTCTCGGTGCGTCGCTACTTCCATGAACTCCGAGAGATCTCGGTTTCTCGAGCCCGGGTTAGCGTGACTGTGGACACCACTGACTTCGCGTCGGATCTCAGATCGGACGTCGGATTAGACATTGCCGCGCACCTGGTGTGGACCGATCGGATGGGAACGGTCATCGCGTCCCTTCCGCTCACGGCGAGTGGTAAGGACGGAGCTGGTCGCGTGCGCTGGCACGGCGCTGGACAGGTCACTGCCCACATCCAGCGCCCGCTGATGAAGCCGGACAAGGGTTCGCTTGGTGTGCGCCTGACACGCGGGTCTGAGGTCAATACGACCGTCATCCGAGCTCCCGGGGTGGACGTGGACAACGTCTTCGTTCCGATGCCCAGCGTTGCTTTCGCCGATCGCCCCGCAGGTGCACAGTTGTTGTTGGGTGAGCGCGCATCCGTTGGCTGGCAGCCCGGGGGATTGGCCAGTGGGCCGGTCGCGTGGGGTCGCAGGGCCAGCCACGCCGCTCGTCGACGCCTTCCGGGATCGAGCGAGGAGTTGTATCGGGCTCGCAACGCTTTGCTGCCCGGATCGGTGGACCTCGTTACGAACCGACCACTCGTTGCCTATCTTCCGGCGCCATCGGCCGGTGGCCCGAGGCCCTGGCCCCTTGACCTCACCAAGTGGGACGAGCTCATGGTCGATGCCTGCTACCTCGCTGTGGCAGGAGATGTGAACGAGTCTGTGCCGACGCGTCTATGGGGTTCGATATGCGACGCCCGCGCACTGCCCTTGGGTGATGTGGTGAGCGAGGCGCAACTGATCGTCACCGATGATCCGTCGTTCATCGACATCACAGGTCCATCGATCGTCTTTCGACCGGACGACGGCGCTGGCCGGTATCTGCTGCCGGATTTGCCCGAGGGCTATCCCGTGGTGCGAACCACGGTGGAATTGGCTGAAGCCGTCCGACGTGCACTGGCGGAGTCCGCATGACGCGAATCGTGTTGTGTGCGAACAACATCGACGAGCTCGGTGGCGCCCAGCGAGTAGTCCGGGTCCTTGCCGACGGTTTCCACGAGCGCGGACACGACGTCTTGGCTGTGGGAATCACACCATTTGAGCCAGCGCATGATTTCGAAGGTTCCTACGACACCAGGGTGCTGATGTCACACGTGTGGCCGAAGAAAACCACCCAGACTGAGCGGAGCCGTGCGCAATTGCGCAAGGAAGCAGTTGCCGGAATGACGGAGATTCTGCGGTCGCAGGAGAGCGGTCGCGCGATCATCATCACGGCTCAGGTCTGGGCGATGGAGATCCTCGCTGATGCTCTCGGGGCTGTGAGTCCGGACGTTCGTGATCGATGGACCGTGATCGGCCAGTACCACGGTGCCTATGCCGCGGCCGCCGCTGGAAGGGACCTCGGTCGCATTCTGCGGTCCTATGGGCCAGTGCCGTTGTTCACGGCATTGACTGACGAGGATGCTGCCGCTTTCACCCGCGCTGGATTGAACAACGTGGTCTCAATGCCGAATCCGTTGGCGTTCTGGCCATCGGAGGTCGCAACGCATGAAGTCGAGTCCGACACGATGTCCAGTGGCACCCTGGTGTACCTCGGTCGGCTGTCCCAGGAAAAGGGCGTAGATCTCTTGATCGACGCCTGGAGTCTCGTCGCTGACCTTCATCGAGGCTGGCGACTGCAGATCGTGGGTACCGGTCCAGACGTTGAAGCCTTGCAAGAACAGGCCGCCCAACTCGCGGGTGCTGATCGCATCGAATGGCTCGAGCCAACCACCGACCCGTACGGCGTACTGCGGGCCGCCGATCTTCTGGCGCTGCCGTCTCGCACCGAAGGCCTACCGCTCGTGCTCGCCGAGGCTCAAGCCTGTGGTGTTCCCGTCGTGGCCACCGACTGTTCCAGCGGCGTGAGGCAACTGGTGGGCGACTGGGGCTCGCTGACTGTGCGTAACGATTCGCGCGCCTTGGCGCGGGCGCTCGATCGCGCGATCGGCAATAAGCAGTGGCGACGCTCCGCGGGAGAGCGAGGGCGGGAGGCGATGGCGCGCTACCGCCTGGAAGCGATCATGAATCAGTGGGAGGACGTGATCGCTCAGGCCTTGCGCTAGGGCTTTCGAAGTACAGGGGCTCGACCTACAGGTGCTCGTTTGCTCGCGTCAGGTCTTCTTCGAAATCGACCTCGACCGCAAAGAATTCGCCGATATCGACAGGCTCAACCTTCATGCCGTCGTTCTCGATCGCCAGCTCGATGCCGCGCTCGAAGTAGTCGCCCTCGGCACACTCAATCAGTCGATGGATCAGTGCAGCCTTGTCGGTTGAACTAACGAAGTTGATGCCCACGGCCTCGCCCTTGGCGTTCACAACCTGCTTAGAGAGTTCGGCCACGTAGCCATCGTGGTCGACGGTGTACTTGACTTCCTCTTCACCAACGGCGGCGGTGTTGACGCAGATGAAACTGCGGTCGGACTCCATTAGCTCGCTGACCTTCGCCAACACCGCTGGATCGAAGACGACGTCGCCGTTCATCCAGAGCACGCCACCCTCGGTCGAAAGGCGCAATGCTTTCAACAGGCTTCGGTTGGTGTTGGTTTGGTCGTAGGCCTCGTTGTAGATGTAGCTGACGTCCGGGAAAGCTTCGAGGATTAGATCGAGCTTGAATCCCACGACGGTGGTGATCCGCAGATCCTCCCCAAACGTCTGCTGCAGGTTGTCCATTTGCTGCTGCATGATCGTTCGCCCGTCGCTGAGCGGAGTCAAGGGCTTCGGGAACGGCCGGCCGAGTCGGGTGCCCATGCCCGCGGCGAGGATGACTGCCTGGATGGTCATGGTGTCCCCTCGCTGACGGATCGGATCCGACTCAATGATTGCAGGGCTTGATCGTGCTCCTGGATTGCCCGGCGCAGTTCGTCCCAAAATCGCCTAGTGCTCTCTCCTGGCTCGAGTCCACCGAAGTAGTGGTCGCGCATCGTTTGGCGCTCGGGGCTCTCGCCATTTGCCATGATCCCCGCGAGGTCAGTGCTTAATTTGTCAATGCTGGATGCATCGACGATGTGGCATGCAGACGCCAATGGTGATTCAGCGAGCAGCGCGGCTCGGTTGCTGCGCCGGTCGGTGAGAACTATCGGCGCACCGGGCTTGAGGTAGAGAAAATCCAGAGTCACCGATGAGACGTCGGAGATGAGTACGTCCGTGCTGTGGATGACACCTAACATGTCGGCGCCATCGAGGATCGAGTGACCGGCGGTGGGATCGTCGCTGGAAGCTGACTTGATTGCTCTGAGGATGGCTTGGTGTTGGTGGCGCATTGCGTCGTCGTCAGAATCGGCGATCCTCGGATGTGGCTTGTAGACGACCCGTGAGTTGGGTTGGGCGAGAGCGGCCTCGACGATACGCACCCCGTACGTGTCGACCGAGGAATAGTTGTTGGCGTCGTCCTCGCCTTCCCAGGTGGGTGCGTAGGTGATGGTGGTGCGGGTGGTCGCTGAGAGCGCGGGAGCCACGTCGAGATCTAGTTGCGGGCGACCGACGCGCACCAGGTGCGAGTCGTCGAACCACGCCAGGGCCGCAGCGTGGCGCTCGATGGCGGCCTGTCCGGCAACGAAAACTTTGTCGTACGCCTTTGCCTGGTTGCTGACCATGCAGATCTTGTCGCTCTCACCATGATTCACATGGATGTGCACGGCTCGCTGGAAGGACAGCGCCTGGAAGTTTGTCCACCCATTGTTCACGTAGACCACTGCGCCAAAGTCGGCCCGATCGAGCAGCGCCATGAGGTTCTCGTAACGCGGCACGAGGATGACTTTGAGCTTGGTCTTGCCGCGCAGTGCGATGTACGCATCGACCTGGCGGACGATCACGATGGTGGTGAGGTCCTGTTGGGCTTCGAAGACGGGAAGCCATTGCGTGAGTTGATAGAGCTTTGGTGGGCCGTCGGGGAAGTACAGGGCAACGTCGGCGCTAGGGACGTTCGACAGGTCGAAACCCTCGGGCTCCACCTGACCGAATTCACGCATTCGGCGAGCCAGACTCCGGGCGGCGCGCTTGCTTTGCCGACGGAACCAGGAGTCGGTGGCGGGGGAGTTGGACACAGTTGGCCTATCGTAAACGCCGTGCGTTCTATCTGGGAGCACCGTCAGGTGCTCCGAATGTTGGTCCTACGGGACCTCCAGAAGAAGTACACGCGCTTTCGGCTCGGATATCTGTGGACCCTCCTCGAGCCCCTGGGTATGTCCCTCGTGTTGTGGCTCGTCTTCTCGGTGCTCCTGGGAGCTCGCGCCCTCGGGCTGCAGCCGTACTTGCTGTTCCTGTCCGTCGCGATCTTGCCGTGGTGGTGGTTCAGCACAGGGGTTGGAGCGGCGACGCGAATCTGGCGGCGCACGGGAACCCAATTGCGGATCAGCACTCTGCCAACCCAGTTGTGGGTGCTGCGGGCGATGTTGGTCTCGCTCGTGGAGTTCATCTTCTCGCTTCCGGTGATCCTGCTCGGCATCGTCTTGACCGGATTCCTGCCCGGGCCGTGGATCGTTTTGTTCCCGGTGGCGATCATCGTCCAGTTCTTCTTGATGTACGGGCTCTCGCTGCTGATTGCGTCCGCTGCCGTCGTCTTCCCGGACGTGGCGCGCTTGGTTCGTATCGTGCTGCGGGCGATGTTCTATCTGTCGCCGGTTTTGTACTCGGTTTCCAACATCCCCGCCAGTGCTCAGTTCATCGCGTCGTTAAATCCTCTCGTTGGCGTGCTGGGTCTGTATCGGATCGGCTGGTGGCCCGAGGAAGCCTCGAGTGCAACCGGCTACGGCATCTCGCTAGGCCTGTGCGTTGTCATCTTCGTCGCCGGCGTCCTGGTCTTCCGCAAACTCGAACCCAGAATCTTGAAGGAGGTGTGAGATGTCGCGAGTTTCCATCGATCCCACGCTCGACGCCGTTGTCCAGTTCGAGAACGTGACCATGCGCATTCCACGCCGCCGAAGACGCAAGGGCGCCGGGAGGCGACAGCGCTTGCGTCGTATCGCTGGCGAGGTTCGGCGGGAAGAACTTGAGGTCCTCAGCAACGTCTCCTTCAGTGTTCAACCGGGCGAGTCGGTAGCCATCATCGGACCGAAGGGGCCGGCTCGACAGGCGCTGCTGCGACTTGTCGCTGGCACGCTCCGGCCGGACGACGGGCAGGTGCGGCGCAGCAAGCCGATCGTGCCGATGATCGAGGTCGCCCGAGCGCTTCAGCGCACCTACACGGTCCGCCAGAACATCTACATCGTCGGCGGCCTATTGGGCATGACGCCTGACCAGATCAACCAGGAGCTACCGCGGATCGCCGAGCAATCAGGGGTCGCGAACATGCTCGGGCGCTACATGAATTCAGCACCCCCTGCCGTTCGGCAAAAACTGGCGTGGTCAATCGCTATGTCCGTCGATGCCGACGCCTATGCGATCGATCAAACCCTGGTCGTCGGCGAACGCAGTTTTCGTCAGCAGTGCTGGACGCACGTGGACAAACTTCGCGAGAACGGTGCGACTTTCTTGCTGTCATCCGATAGCCCAAAGCAGTTCCGTCGTTTCTGTGACCGCGCGATCTACATCGTCGACGGTCGTATCGAAGCCGACACCACCGTGCCCGAAGCTCTCGCTGCCATGCGTGCGGCCCGCAAGGAGGCTCGGGCAAACGGAGCGGGAGAGGATCCGTCTTCGGAGGAAGGCGCGCCCTGATTTGGTGTCACCGGCTTCGAGACTCGGACAACTAGGCTGGCCAATATGTCGCAGGCGCAGATGCTTCCCGACGTGCCCGCGATCGCGGATGGCTCGGTTCTGTTGCACGTTGGAGTCCACAAGACGGGCACCACAGCCATTCAGGCTGCTCTCGCCGATGCCCGGCCCGATCTGGCCTCCCACGGCGTTCGCTATCCCGGAAAGTTGCAGGCGCAGCATCGTGCTGCCTTGGCCCTGCTCGGACGACCGTGGGGGTGGAACAGTCGAGGCGGGGCGGTCATGGATCGTCGGCACTTCGACGCCCTTGTGCGCCGGACTGGCAAGCACGACGGACGGGTGGTCATCAGCAGCGAGTTCTTCTGCGAGGCACCCGAAGACAAGGCCATCGAGACGATCGAAGCCCTCGGTGGATCCGACAACGTCACCGTTGTCGTCACGCTTCGCAACCTCGGCAAACTGCTGCCGAGCTCGTGGCAGCAGTATCTGAAGTACGGACTCACCACCGCCTACGAGAAGTGGCTTGAGGATGTCTTCGCCAATCCGGGGGCGTCCAAAATCTCGCCCACTTTCTGGCGACGCCACGATCATGGAGACGTTCTCACGCGCTGGTCCAATGCGGTGGGCGCGTCGAACGTGAATGTTCTGGTGCTGGAGGACGTTGACCTCAGCGCCCAGTTCCGTTCCTTCGCTCAGATGCTGGCGGTTCCCGAAGCCGTTCTGGTTTCGCGAATGGATCTGACCAGCAATCGGTCCATGACGGCTGCGGAAGCCGAACTGCTCGTGCGCTTGAACAAGCGGGTCAAGAAGCAAATGCAGTGGACCGACTACGTCCGATTGGTTCGTCGCGGTGTGGCCTTGCGAATGGTGGAAGGTCGAGAGCCTGGTTCAGACGAGCCGCGTTTGGTCACCCCCGATTGGGCGCTAGATGCTGCGGCAGAACAGGGCGCCAAGGCAGTTGAGACGATTCGTGGACTCGGGGTAAACGTCTTCGGCAATCTAGATGCCCTCGGTACGCGGGTGCCGAGTTCAGGCGCCGCGAGTCAAGCGCCGACACAGATGCCTATCGACGCGGCTGTCGGGGCGGTTACTGCGGTCATTGAAGCCAGCAAGGAGGAGCCGACCGCCCGTGAGTTGGCCGGACGCACGTGGCGTCAAGCTCGCAAAGACGGCTTCGGTTCGCTGTTTCGGAAAACGGACTCGTGACGTCGACCACGCAGGTCATCCTCGGTTCGATCGCTGATCTCGGACAGTTGCAATCCGCGGTTGAATCCGGTGACCGTGTAGTGGTGCTGGCAAGCGACCTAATCGCCCCATCGGCGGCGCTATCACCAGTGACCGACGATGACTTTGCGCCGACGACCACGTTAACGGCACCTGATCGAGCCGGGTTGGTGACCGTGCGTCATCACACCGTCGTGTCGGCTGGGACCTCGTTCCACGACCTTCGCGATGCAAGCCATCGCAGCGTGGGGGCACTCGTCATCGCTCCGGCGGACTCAGGGGGTGCCGCCCGTGCGATCGAAGACCTGCGGCGAGCAGTGTCATCCGGTGAGGTCACCGTTGCCGATGATGAGGCGTTCGACGCCTTGGTGGTGGCCCTGGTTCGCCATGGAATCGGGGTTCGAGCGGTGGATATCGTGGATGTGCCATGGTCTCGAGGGAACAACGACGACGCCACGCGTGCAGCCATCACGTCGGTCTCCGAAGCGCGTGTTCGGGGGCTGCTCGCCAACCGCGTCGATGACGGCTTCTACTCGACCTTCGTCGTTCGCAAAGCCTCAAAGCCACTCACCCGCGTGGCCATTCGCCTGGGGTGGAGTCCCAATGCCATCACTTTTGTGTCCTTCGCCGTCGGGCTGGCCGCGGCGGTGGCGTTTGCTGGTGGGAGTTTCGGGTGGCTGCTGCTGGGTGCGGTGCTGTTGCAGCTGAGCTTGGTGATCGACTGTGTGGATGGGGAAGTCGCCCGAGCCACCCGTCGTTTCAGCTCTCTAGGTGCGTGGCTGGACGCTGCCACCGACCGCATCAAGGAGTTCGCCGCCTACGCGGGACTGGCGATCGGAGCCGCGCGCTTTGGTGTGGACCTGTGGTGGGTTGCGGTCGCCTTGATCATCCTGCAGACCACGCGTCACGTTTCGGACTACGACTTCGCTCGGATCCAACGGCTGAGGGAAGCAAGTCCGTTGATCGCCGACATCCGTGATCCGCAGGACCCGATGCCGCAGGGTGCAGGTGCCTTAGCCGGCGCCATGCAGACATCGGCGCGCATCAATCGTCGCTCGGCAATTCGGTGGATCAAGAAGGTCGTCCACATGCCGATCGGTGAGCGCTGGCTGCTGCTGAGCGTGCTCGCAGTGGTGGGTGGACCGCAGTGGGCGCTGGTGGGGCTGTTGATCGCAGGGCTGCTCGCGCTTGCGTACGTTGCGGTCGGCCGAGTGGCACGCACGTTGACGTGGACTGGATTAACGCCCGGAGACGGTGCCGACGTTCTGCGCGCTCAACTCGACGCCGGTCCTGTTGCATCAGCCATCGGTGCCCTGATCCCGGCCAGTGTTCCCAAACTCGACGGTCGCTTCGGTTGGGCGGTGCCCGTATTCCTGCGAGCCTTTGAGTTGGCAGCGATCGTGGTGTTGATCGCGGTGAGCGACCCATCGGTCATCGTGGTCGGCTTCTGGTTGCTGTTCGTCATCGCGTACCACCATTACGACAATCTCTATCGATCGCTGCAAGGGGCTGCGGCGCCTCGCTGGCTAACCTGGAGCGGCTTCGGCTGGGATGGCCGTCTTGCCGTTATTGCAGCCCTTGCGATCACTAGTGTGTGGCAACCTGCTGTGACCGTGCTGCTCGTGTGGTGGGCAGTGCTGTTCGGCGGGGTGGCGTCCGTGCAGTGGTTGAGGAGCAAGCGATGATCGAGGACACAGAGGAGCGTCCCTCGCGACCTTCGATAGCTGACGTTCGTTCCATCTGCCAACCGGACGCAGTTCGGATGCGTGCCAATTCCGAGCACTGGGTCGCTGACGTCTACCTACGTAAGATCTCGCCCTACCTGACCCGGGTGCTGCTGCGGACATCGATCTCCGCGAATGGTGTGACCTTCTTGATGATCCTCACGGGAATCGGTGCGGCCGTTGCGCTCTTGATTCCCGGACTCCCTGGAGTTTTCTTGGCCGCCATTCTTGGCCAATTGCAGATGCTGTGGGACTGCTGCGACGGTGAGGTCGCGCGGTGGAGGCAAACGTCCTCACCCAAGGGCGTGTTCTTGGATCGTGTGGGCCATTACGTCACCGAGGGCCTTATCCCGATCGCCCTTGGCATGCGTGCCGCCGGGTTCCCCGATGCCGGCTGGATGCAGACTCCGTGGCCCTTCATCGGTGCGCTTCTTGCAGTCTTGGTTTTGTGGAACAAGTCGCTCAATGACATGGTCCATGTCTCGCGTGCCTATAACGATCTACCGAAACTGGCCGACGCTAAAGGCGTGGGAACGCCGCAAGCCTCCGGAGTTCGCAAGCTGCGATCACTGGCGCGACTGTTCCCGTTTTACCGCGCGTATCACTCGGTTGAGTTGACGCTGCTGGCGCTCGCAGCCGGTGTCATCGATGCGTTTGTTGGCGATCTCGCCGCCACTCGAGTCCTCGTTGCTGCACTGGCGATCTTCGGGGTGGTCACCGTTCTCGGTCACCTTCTAGCGATTTTGTCCTCCAGCAAGTTGCGCGCCTGATGGCCGACTTCGGTGTCGTCGTCTTGACGATGGGCAAGCGCCCGGAGGATCTGCAGCGCGCGGTGACGTCGCTTCTTGCGCAGCGTGATGTCGATCTAGACGTCGTCGTCGTTGGTAACGGCTGGGAACCGACTGGCTTACCCGAAGGTGTCACGACACTCGGGCTGGCAGAGAACGTCGGTATACCGGCCGGACGCAATGCCGGAGTCAGCCAGGTCTCCGGTGATCTGTTGTTCTTCCTCGATGATGACGCAGCCATTCCCGACCCACACTTCCTCGCGTCGATCAAAGGTCGATTCGATTCCGATCCGTATCTCGGGTTGATCCAACCGCGGGTGGAGGACCCGACCGGCCTAGAACCACCGGGGCGCTGGGTACCTCGACTGGTGGTCGGTGATCGCACGCGTTCGGGGCCCGCCACCACGCTGTGGGAAGGAGCCACAGCGGTGCGTCGGTCGGCTTTCGATGCCGCGGACGGTTGGCCCGATGAGTTCTTCTATGGTCACGAAGGCATCGATTTGGTGTGGCGCGTGTGGGATGCGGGCTACACCTGTTGGTACGCCGGTGACCTCGTAGTGCATCACCCGGTGATCAACCCACTGCGTCACGAAGAGTTCTATCGGATGAATGCCCGCAACAGAGTGTGGTTAGCCAAGCGCAATCTTCCGGTCGCACTCGAGCCGTTGTACGTCGGTAGTTGGGTGGCAATGACGGTGGCACGTGTTCGTGATCGCGATGCGTTGCGAGCGTGGTTTGCCGGCTTGGGTGAAGGAATCCGCGACAGCCCTGTCGAGCGTCGACCGATGAAGTGGAGCACTGCGTGGCGAATGGCCAAGGCTGGTCGGCCCCCGGTGGTCTGACCGGCCCTAGGTTGCACCGCGCAAGTTCGACGGCTATTTGCGCAAGTTCGCGCCGTGAGACTGCAAGTTCGCGCCGTGAGACTGCACGTTCGCGCCGTGAGACTGCAAGTTCGCGGGTTAGGAGGCGCAGAAGTTTTCGTCACCGGTGTTGACGTTGGCGGTTAGGTCCTTGGTCGCTTCACTGATCTGAACCGACCGGGCAGAAGTGAGCGGCTCGGTAATGATGAGCCGCATCGTTCCGCCTTGGCCTACAACTTCCTCGGTGGCGTCGATGCCAGTGCTGTAGATCAAGGTCTTGGCCGAGACGTCCCAATCGGGGTCGAACCAGATCGTGTCCTGGCTCGGGTACTCATCGAGCCGCTCGCTCTTGATCTTCTTGACGTTGACCACGTTGAAGCCCTCGTCGGTCAGCGCCTTCTTCGCCTGCTTGCCGGTGCCTTTGAGCCCGGTGGCGTTGATGATCTCCACCCGGATCTCTTCGGGAGCCTTCTTCAGTAGCGGCTGATCCTTGTCCGCCTTGGGTGGCCACGAGGTGTCGTTGGCGATCGCACTCCACAGTGGCTTCGCGCGCTTTTTTGCCATCAGGACTGTGGCGCCGTCACCGGATTGCTTCCACGGCATGGTCGTGAACGTGATGTTCTTGGGGCGTAGGTCCCGCAGGCTGATCGCGAGGTCGCGCAGATTCTCGATATTTGCCAGTTGCGGGTCGGTGGTCAGCGACTCGGTAGCGGCGTTCAGCACGCCGAGGAGCGAAGCCGGATTGAGCAAGATGTCGCTGCTGAGGACCTTGCGGGCCATGGAGGACAAGAACGCCTGCTGGCGGCGGATACGCGAGGTGTCTGAACCGTCGCCGAGAGTCTTGCGGGCACGAACGAAGGCCAGGGCTTCTTCGCCGGTGACGGTGTGCAGCCCCTTGTCGAGGTTCAAACCGCTAAGCGGGTCGTTGATGTCTTCTTGCAGGCAGATCTCAACACCGCCGATGGCCTCGGTGATGCGCTTAAAGGCCCCGAAGTCGATGACCATGAAATTGTCGATCGTCAGACCGCTGAGGGACTCGACTGCCTTCAGCACGCAGCCGGGGCCACCGTTGACCATGGCCTCGTTGAAACGACCCTCGTAGCCCCCGACGGTCTTACCGTCCTTGGTGCATTCCGGGAGCGTCATCAAGGTGTCGCGCGGGATGCTCACGCCGATCGCCTGTGATCGGTCGGCGTTGACGTGGAAGACGATGGTTGTGTCGCTGCGCTCGATGTTTCCGAATTTCTTGCTGCTGCCGTAGCCCTTGTTGCCTTTACCGGTTCGAGAGTCGCTACCCATCACGACCATGGTGAAGGGCGAGGTCTCGCCGGTCTCCTCATCGACCACCACGGACTCTTCCTCGGTGACCACCGTCCCGGTCTGCTCGGAGACATCTAGTGCGGTGATGTTGCCCTCGAGTTGCCCCATGACAGAAGTGACCCCGGCGCCGATGACGGTCGCCACGAGGACACCGCCGGCGACGACGCCGGCCACAATCGTCGACCACAGCCGTGCGGCACTGCGTGCGGACACCGATCGCCTTCCTGTCCGAGATCAGGGGTACTCGCTCACCCGGCGGTGAGGGGGTTCGCTCATGGTACGCAGCCACGAGTGCGTGCCCCTGTGTGACGCACCAGCAAGAGGCGCGGTTCCGAATTCCGGGCGTGCCGGTGACAGCTGTGACGGGTGAGTCGTGTGAGGCTTGGCGTATTCCACGAATCCGTGGCACCGTTATGTCGCGTGCCCGTAACAGCGATGTCGCTGTTTTATCGCACGTGGCGAAGCGTCGGCATGGGTCGGCTGGGAGCGATCGGAAAGGAGTAGGCAAGTGAGGCGAAACCGAGTCATCGCGGTCGCGCTTGCACCTGCGATCGTGGCGGCGGGCCTAACCGTTCCCGTCCTGGGCTCCTTGCCGAATTCCGATTCCCCGCGCACTCCGCTTGAGCGCGATCCAGTTCAAGCGTCGGTCACCTCACTGCCCCTGACGGGAGTCGATCCATCGGTGATCGAGGAGTCCACCGTGGCCATGGCCTCGTGGGACTCGCTGATGGCCGATCTCGTGGTTGACGATCTCGGGCTCGCCGGGACCGCCGGCATCCAGGTGGTGGGGGACTCTCACGACCACTCCGCTGAACATGCACCCCACAGCGACGAACATGCACTCCACGACGACGAACATGCACTCCACGACGACGAACATGCACTCCACGACGATGAACATGCACCGGTCGAGCCCGCCATCGCCTCGGCTGCCGAACGTGTCGAGCCATTCAGTCTGGTAGGCATCAGCGCCGATGAGCCGTTTGCGCCGGGGACCCGTGTTCTGATCCGGGTCCGCGAGGGTGATCGCTGGAGCACCTGGCAGCCATTGACGATCACCGACCACGGACCAGACCCGGATTCGGCGGAAGCCGACGGCATTCGTTTCGGAACCGACCCGTTATTGACCGATAGCGCCGATGGCCTTCAGGTGCGTATCGATACTCCCGGTGGCGAGGAGCCCCGTGGCACCGAGGTGACACTGGTGGACAACCCGGTGACCGACGACGACGCAGAACTCCCCGAGCCCCCCGACGGTTCGCGTATTGGTCCGGTGTCGGTCGCTCAGGCCAGCACGGTGGCGACGATGCCGCCGATCATCGGTCGTGCGGAATGGGGAGCCGATGAGTCGCTGCGCCGCGGATCGGCTCGGTATTCGCCGACCATCAAGGCCGCATTCGTGCACCACACCGCCACCAAGAACAACTACACCCCCGAACAATCCGCCAAGCAGGTACGCAACCTCTACAACTGGTTCACCAAAGGCTTGAAGTACTCGGACATGGCGTACAACTTCCTCGTCGATCGCTTCGGACGGTTGTACGAGGGTCGTGCGGGCGGAATCGACCAGGCCGTGGTCGGTGGCCACACAGCGGGCTTCAACGATGAGACCTTCGCGGTGTCCGCGATCGGGAATTTCGCCAAGGCCAATCCACCGGCCGATCAGATGGCAGTGATCGTTGACTCCATCTCCTCGCTCACGGCGTGGAAACTGTCGATGAACCACCGCGACCCAAACGGGACGATCCCGCTGGTGTCGGATTCCAGTGCGGGCACGAGCAGATACCAGCCGGGACAAGCAGCCAACGCCCTTGTGATCGGCGGGCACGGCGATATCGGCGCGACCAGTTGCCCGGGCAAGCACCTCGAGGCGCAGATCCCCGCCATTCGCGCGGCCACGACGGCCAAGATGGGCGCGGGAATGGTCAATCCGACCGCCAACGCCGCATCCTGGGCCGCCGGACCCATGTCCATCACGGCGACCACCAATGCACCGATGACATGGACGATCGCGATCAGCAATCGTTGCGGAGACATCGTTCGTAACCTCAGTGGTGAGGTTGGTGCGCCCGGTCCGGTCCAGATCGACTGGGACCAGCGTGATGATTCTGGCAACCAGGTGCCGCCGGGGATGTACACGGTGTCGATGAATGCCAATGCCGGCGGCCAGCCGTTGTACCCGTGGGTGAGTGGCGCTCGAGTTCTCGCGACACCGGCTTCACCACCGGATCCGTGCGGAGCACCTGAATCGTTCACGCTCTCGGGTGCTGGTTTCGGGCACGGAGTCGGTATGAGCCAATACGGGGCTCTGGCGATGGCCAAGGCCGGAATGGATGCGACATCCATCGTCACGCACTATTACCAAGGCACGTCGGTCACACCCGTTCAGGACGATATGGCGATCCGGGTGAACTTGGAGTACAAGAAGAAGCACGTGCGGATCCGCGGTGAGGCAGTCGAGGGTGATGGCACGGTTCAGGCCAACCTAGGCGGGAACGTTGTTGCGGCCGGTCCGGGGGAAAGTTTCTACTTCACCGGTGAATCAGGTGCGGTCCAAGCTGCCAAGATCGTCGGTGGTGCGCGTCAAGAACTTGGTGTCTTCCCGTCGGCATCTGTGACGTGGTCGGGGCTGGCCAACGTGGTCGACAAGGGTGGCAACTTTGATTCCGAAGGTCACCGGTACCGGTACGGCACGATCGAGATTCTTCCCACGGGGGATGCGAGCGACACCCGGCTAAACGCTGTCAACTCACTGCGGCTTCATGACGAATACCTGTACGGAATCGCCGAGGTGAGCAGTTCCTGGCCCGATGCTGCCCTCCAGGCGCAGGTCCTTGCAGCCCGGACGTATGCGTTGTCGGCAACCCAGGCCGGAACTCGTGGAGCCTGCGACTGCCACGTCGACGACGGTCGCGGGCCGTACTCCGATCAGGTCTTTGCAGGGTGGGCCAAGCAGTCCGGGGCGCGAGGTGACCGCTGGGTCAACGCGGTCAACGCGACGCACGCCTCACCCACCACCGGGCTCGCAATCTTGTACGAGGGTGCCCCGATCCGCGCGTTCTACTCCTCGTCCAACGGTGGTGCGAGCCAAGCCAGTGCCGACCAATGGGGCGGCGACCTTCCCTACGTTCGCTCGGTGGCTGATCCGTGGTCTCTCAGTGAGGACAACCCGAACCGGTCGTGGAGTGTCACAGTTGGCCAGGTTGAGCTGGCCCAGGCGTTCGGAGTGGGCGATGTCTGGAAGGTCGAGGTCATCGAGCGCGATCCCAGCGGTGTCGCCAAGACAGTGCAGGCGACCCTCGGTGACGGCAGCACCGTCACTCGAAGCGGAAACCAATTGCGCAACGCCCTAGGCTTGAAATCGTCGTACATCAACGCGATAGACGGCAGTGCCGGCGTCCCCGTCGCTGCGCCGCAAGCACCCGCGCCGCAGGCTCCAGCGCAGCAGCCGACTGTCAACTACGAACGCCAGGTCAAGATGCTGACCCCAGCGGATCGGCAAGTAAAGGCGCTGAAGTCATTCACCATCCGCGCGAAGGTCACACCCAAGCGCAAGGGCCTGCGGGTGTGGTTCCAAAAACTCGAGAATGGCGAGTGGATCACCTTCAAGAAGAAGCGCACCAAGAAGAACGGCAAGGTCCACTACACTGTTAATCAGTCATGGCCTCCCAACACCACGCAGGAGTACCGCGTGTTGGTGGTCCGCAAGAAGCAACCCATTGGTGTTGGTGAGACGTTCCGAGTATCGGTTGTTCCGAGCGTTAAGGCTCGTTCGGTTGCGTTAGTGACGCCGCAGGTCATGGATGTTCCCGCCGGACAGCCCTTCAAGATCAAGGCGAAAGTGCGCCCGAAGCGCAAGGGGCTGACGGTGTGGCGTCAGGCGTTTGTCGATGGTGAATGGCGCACGGTGCAGCGCAGTAAGACCAAGAAGGGCGGACGAGTCGTCTTCAAGGTCAAGAAGGCTGCACCCGCGGGCGCGAGCTACACCTACCGGATCTTGGTAGTGGCCAAGAAACAGGCCGCTGGCGCAAGCCAGGACATCACGGTCAACGTGACGTCCTAGACCGTTGCGTCGACCGGCTCGCCGGCGAAATCTTCATTCGTCGCGTCGGCCATAACGATCGAGCCGTCGGTGACCAATGGCCACAAAGCCGGCAACCACCACTGCGAGTCACTCTGTCGGATTGCGAGTCGGCGAATGTCCGCGTGATCGCTCGCGAAGGATCGGGCTTGATCGAGAAGTTCACGTTGAGTGAGGCCGTCCACTGCTGTGCGTTCGGCATGGTTCTCGACGAACACCTGTTGATCTGGCTGGCTCCGAACAGCAATCGTCACGTCTTCGATGTCGGGCGGAAGTTGAGCCATCGCCGTCGCATCCAGCGGCAGTCCGAACGGGTGCATGGACACGACCTGCACAGGCCCGGGCAGGCCCCCGGCTTCTTTGGGGCCAGCAACCAGCAAATCGCACTCCTCGCCGCCACCGGGAACCACGACGCATCCGGCCGCCCAGGTGCCGATCAGCCACGTCACACGTTGCCAGTGCCACGGCAGGTGCAAACCCACTTTGTCCCCTGGTTCGAGGTCGAACTCACTCGCTATCGCGTTGGCGATCTTGGAGGCGGCGTTGAGGACGGATGCCCCAGAGAGTTCGACGCGGCCATCAGTGCCGACGTAGGTGACGAACGGCTGGGCTGGATCGGATCGGCTCAGTAGTGCCGACCGAATGTCGGGGGCAGGCGACGACATGCACACATTCTGCGGCCAGGGGTGGAGCGTCCGTGTGGCACCCTTGCCCGATGACTGAGGCCGTGCTGCTCGTCGGGGGTCAAGGGACCCGTCTTCGACCGTTGACTGTGAACACCCCCAAGCCGATGTTGCCCGTCGCGGGGGTTCCGTTCACCGTCCACCAGATCACCCGTGCCCGAGACGCAGGAGTCAAGCGCATCGTCCTGGCGACCAGTTACCGGGCAGAGGTATTCGCGGAGTTCATCGAAGACGCCGATCTCGGTATCGACGTCGTAATCGCGACCGAAGAAGAGCCACTTGGGACCGGTGGCGCCATTCGCCATGCGCTGTCGCACCTGGAATCTGGACCAGACGATCCGATCCTCATTTTCAACGGCGACGTCCTCAGCGGCCTGGACATCAGCGGCCTGGTTCGCTCGCATGTGGAGACCTCCAGCGATGTCACCTTGTACCTCACACCGGTTGAGGATCCGCGCGCTTACGGGCTCGTGCCGATCGACGCCCACGGCCGGGTGCAAGCTTTCTTGGAAAAACCCTCCACTCCCGAAGAGATCGTGACCGACCTGATCAACGCCGGCTGCTACGTCTTCACCCGCTCGATCATCGAGCAGATCCCCGAGGGTCGGGTCGTGTCGGTCGAACGCGAGACGTTCCCGGGCCTGCTGTCCTCTGGCGCGAACGTCCGGGGCGTTGTGGACCGTGGTTACTGGCTGGACTTGGGCACACCGCTGGCGTTCGTTCAGGGCAGCCGTGACCTGGTGAGTGGTATCGCTCCGTCGCCCGCTGTTCCCGACACCGGTGAGGCCCTAGTCATGCATGGAGCACAGATCGCGGCTTCGGCCCACATTGGCGGGGGCACCACTGTCGGTCGGGACGTCGTCATCGGTGCCGACGCGCGAGTCGACGGTTCGGTCATATTCGATGGAGCAGTGATCGCTGCAGGTGCGCACGTCTTCGGAAGCATCATCGGTGCCGGAGCTCGGGTTGGTGAAGGCTCCGTGCTCGAAGGCGTCGTCGTCGGCGATGGTGCCGTTGTGGGATCGCAGAACGAGTTACGTGAAGGTGCCCGGGTGTGGCCGGGAATTGAGCTTCCTGACCTTGCCATTCGGCACTCCAGCGACGCTTAGGTTGGGTCTGGCCGTTTTGGTCTTGGTGTGGGCTAAGCGTCGAGCGTGACGATGTAGTCCTGGGCGCGGCGCGGTGGGCGGTCCTTGGCCGACTGTGCGGGGACGCCAACAGCCACTGCACCCAGCGGGATGACGCGTCCACCGAGTTTGAACTGCCCACGCACGACACTCGGCGCAAAGATTGTCGAGGAGATCCAAGCCGATCCAAGCCCCTCGGCGGCAAGCCGAATCAGCAGGTTCTCTACGCAGGCGCCGCCAGCAACCATGAACAGATCGCGTTCGGCGGCATTGCGTCGATCATCGGGATAGGTGTGTGCTCCCTTATCCAGATCGACGAAGGGAACGATCACCACCGGTGCGGTGCGAAGGATGTTCCCCCGGGCCACACGACGCTGGACCTCCTCGGCTGGTTTACCGTCGATGGTGGTCAGATCGGCTTCCCAGTCGCGGCGCATGGCATCAAGCAGCTCAGTGCGGCGCTGGCGTTGGTTGGCGTCGTCATCGCGCAAAATGATGAAGCCGAACGGCTCGCTGTGGTGCGGTGCCGGTGCCAGTACGGCATCTTCGATGGCGCGTTCGACGGCTGCGGGGTCGACAACCTCCTCGGTGAATGCGCGGATTGTGCGACGACCCGACACGGCTCTGCGAGCTCCCTCGGCTAGCGCTTCGTGCGTTCCCATCCAGAACAGGTCCTCCTCGAGGGGCCGGACAATGTCACGCGCACGCGGATCACCGGCGGAGACATCGCCGGTGGAGACAACGTGTTCGGCCAATCCGCGAACGACAGCAAGGGGAGCACCACCGAGTTTGCCCGCGGCAAGGTCCACCGCGGATGCGATCTCGTCAGCGATCGCCACGACGGTCATCTCCAGGGTGTTGCCGTACTCGTCCTGCCGTCCCGTGTAGTCATCGAGGACGCGCACCCCGCTCGCACCGATCGCTACGTCGGTGACTCCGAGACGCCACGGGCGTCCCATCGTGTCGGTTACGACGATTCCGACGTCCATTCCTGCCTGGTCTGAGATGAAGTTGCGGAGTTGTTGGGCCGACGCATCGGAGTCCTCCGGAAGGAGGACGACCGTTCCGATGTCGGTGTTGCTCGCGTCTACACCGGCAGCAGCGAGGACGAGGCCGTGCGATGTCTGGACGATTTTTGTAATGCCGCGTGGGGTCTGTTTGGTTGCGACGACGCGCTTGGCTTGCTGATCGATGACGTCTTCACGCGAATCGGCCAGAACGATCCTTCCTTCGGCTTTCGCAATGACCTTGCTCGTCACAACGACGACGTCACCATCTCGAAGCCCGGTGGATCCATCGGGCCATACAGCGGATGTGAGGGCCTGCAGCACTATTGAATTTATGTCGTCACCGGGAGCGAAGGAGTGCTCGATTGGCAGAGCAAGAACAGTCAACGCTGTGCTCATGAGGCCGCCCAGTGGATCGAGTTGTCGATTTGTCGACCTCGTCGAGCGGCATCGGCCTGGTGCTTGGCGATGTCACGGCTCACAGCAGCATCGAGATGGAGCCCGGACACCGAGACGGGGCCGGGCGTGGTGTCCACGTGCATCGAAGCCAGATCGAACATGCGCTCCCAGGGGCCTTGTGTCCATCGCACCGACTGGGTGCGGGCGTGGGGGACCACGGCGAGTCGACGAGTGACGCGACCGCGCCTTATCGCGAAACTGCGTTCATCCCATCCCACGGCCAGGTTCCGCCACTGGATGGGACTGCGACGCTTGGCACGGATGGGCGCCGCGACCCAGGTCAGCGATGCCGTATCGAGACTCGGTAAGACGCGCGCCACGATGTCGTGCGCTTGCTCCACGCTGGCGACAGGAATCAACACGGTGTCGCTGCGTCCGTTGTTGGCTCCTGAGGACTCCGTACCAACGCCGGCGATGGTGACAAGTACGCGGGCCCATGCCTTTCGCCGCCACAGGAGGGGCTCGACGTATTCAATGGCTTGGACCCGGCCGGGTGGGACAGTGCGTGATTCGGTGCGAAGCAGTCCGTAGCGAAGGCGGAGCCCGTCGGGGGATTGTGCGACGGTGAAGCCGTAGTAGCGAACGAACTCCGATAGAACGATGAGCAAAGGCACACCGCCGGTCAGCAGCGCAACACCGATTGCCTCCCAGCCACCGGTTAGGTAACTGACAACGATGATCACGATGGTGATGAGCAGTAGTGCGGCGGTGGTGACTCGCATAACCAGTGAAAGTGCAAGGCGTCCGGCGGGAACACGCGCTACTTCGTCTTGCGGCGCTTCCGCGGTGTTGGACGCAAGACCTGCGGAGCGGGCGAGTACCTCGCGCCGGATCTCTCGAGCATCAGCGAGCGTCAGGTACTTCAGCCGAACCCGCGAATCATCCTGACCTGCGACCTCGATCACCACAACGGCCATCGAGAACAGGCGCGCAGCAAACGGCTGGGTTACGTCGACAGCCTGGATGCGAGACACCTGCACGCGTCGTTGTTGCCGCAGTAACACACCGGATTGCACGCGGAAATCACCATCGTCGTCGAACCAGAAACTGAACGCTCGCCACTCTAAGTACTGGAAAGCAGCAACAAGGACGCTGAGAAATAGGGCGATGAGTGCGAAGGCCAGGATGACGGCAACGATCGGGGAAACGAACGACAAGCCTGGAACGCCACCAATTCCCTCGGCTAGGGAACTGATGCGTTGAATTCCAGCGGCGAATGCGATGCCGGCGATAGCGGGGAATACCGCGACGGCATAGATCACAGGAGAAATCGGGTGCACTTTGCGGTGACCGTCGGCGTCAATCAATCGGCTCCCCGGAACGGCCAGTCCGAGCCCGAGGTCATCACCGATGGAACTGCGCGAGGCCGGTGCGGTCTGTGGGGGGTCCGCAGGCGAGGAGCAGGTGTGGTCGTTCACAGTCCCGCCGATCGCGTCTCGCCCTTGCGTGCAAGGCGATCACGCAGATCTGCCGCGATGTTCGGCTCGAGTCCGGGGATCGCTGCATCTGTCGTGGCTGCGGCCGTATGCAACTGGACCGTGGTGACGCCAAATGCCCGATCGATCGGCCCTGCCTTTACATCCACGAGTTGCATGCGGCCGTAGGGAACGATCACCAGGCGCCTGAAGAGAATGCCACTGGAGACCAAGAGATCGTCGCCGCGCTCGCAATATGCATAGGACCGCACTCGACGTCCGATCAGCCACCAGGCCCAGATGAAAATCACCGTCGCAGCGGCCGCGGCGATGATCGGGATCGTGGGGGCGGCCCCCAACCACAACAACACGATGATCACGACGGTGGTGAACGGAAGTAGTCCGACCGCCAAGACCAACCGGCGTGCTGTGACGAGTTTCGGTGAAACCGCCACCCAGTTGTCACCTTCATTCGATGAGGTGAAGGCTGATTCGGTGTCCACGAGTGGCATTCAACCAGCGACTACGACGCGCTTTGCAGCTGTGCTGCCAAGTCCAGGGTTTGCCTAGCCATCTGTGCAGTGCGGTCGAGGTCACTCATCAGCAAAGGAACAGCTCGACACGCGATGCCATGAGCCTCGATAGTCGCAACGGACTCGGCGTCGGATTCATCGATTAGCCATCCATCAATCAATCCGCCTCTGGACCGGGAGCCGTAGTTCGCGGCCACGGCCGCAGCCGTCGTTTCGATGCCGCTTGCCTGTAGGCACGCATCAGCCATACCGCGCACAGGGGCGCCGGAGATGATCGGGCTGACCCCCACAACGGGGGCGCTCGTATTTCGAACGGCATCGGCGATCCCCGGAACGGCAAGGATTGTGCCGATGGAGACGATTGGGTTACTCGGGGGCAACACGATCGCATCGGCGTCGCGAATGGCATCAAGAACGCCTGGGGCGGGCTTGGCGTCTTCGATGCCGACGATCACGAAACGATGGGCGGGTAAGGATGCCCGGTATCGAATCCACCATTCCTGGAAGTGAATAGCGATTTGAGTTCCGGGATTGTCGGGATCATCGACAACAACGTGCGTCTCTGCTCGGTCGTCGGTCATCGGAATTAGTCGCACATCGGGCTGCCATCGTTCGCACAGTGCCGCCGTGACATCAGAGAGTGGGTAGCCGGCATTCAGACTCGTGGTGCGCACTAGATGCGTGCCGATGTCGCGATCCCCGAGACCGAACCACGTCGGTTCGACACCGTAAGCCTGCAGTTCTTCCTTTGCGCGGAAGGTCTCGTCATGTCGTCCCCATCCGCGCTCAGGATCGATGCCGTCGCCGAGGGTGTACATAACGGTGTCGAGGTCCGGACATACGCGAAGTCCGTGGATCCAGATGTCGTCACCGGTGTTTCCGATGACGGTAATGGCGGCATCTATTTCCGTGTTCACGCCGCTTTCATTTATGTGATGACAAAGTCCGCGAAGGAACCGTGCGCCGCCAATACCGCCTGCGAGAACCGTGATGTGCACCTGTGAATCCAACCACTGCGGTCTCGTCCCCCGGCCAGGGGACGAAAACGGACGCTGTAGGCCGAACTTGCCTAGATGTGTCTGACAACACAGGGCAAATCAGTCAATTTCGGCCGTGAAAGGGCCGCTTTTGCTCTGTCCGGCTTGACGAAAACGAACTACACCCCTGTAATACACCCGTAAGCGCGTTCACACGAGCGTGAGTCTCGGGTCGAGGAGGGTCCGGCGTGTCCGACCGAGGAACAATCGCGGAGCTCGCACTGCTGCCGCTGTCCGATGTCGAGGAACTCGCGTGGCAGGAACAAGCGCTGTGTGCACAGACCGACCCTGAGGCCTTCTTCCCGGAGAAGGGTGGAAGTACCCGCGAGGCCAAGCGGGTCTGTCTGTCCTGCGACGTGCGCAACGACTGCTTGGAGTACGCACTCGCCAACGATGAGCGCTTTGGCATCTGGGGCGGACTGTCTGAACGAGAGCGTCGCCGTTTGAAGAAGCGCGCCGTCTAGCACACACCACATCCGCTGAGCGCATCGTCCAACTTTTCCCCGTGGGCCGTACCCTGACCCGGTGACCGAGTCCACTTCCCCCTTCGTCACCCCCGGTGAGTTCGGCGATGAGCCGGTGAACGAGCCTCGAGTCGACATCACGGCTGATGCTCCCGTCGGCTTCGTCGACGACGCCCAGTGGGATGTGTTCGCCGATGATTTCGCAGATGAACCGCCGATGCCTCGGCGTCAGCACTTCATCACCACGGTGGTGGTTGCCCATGACGGAGCCGTGTGGCTCCCTGCCGTATTGACGACCCTGGGTCAGCAGACCCGCCCCATGAACGCCATCGTGGGTGTTGACAGCGCCTCCACGGACTCAAGTGCGCAGATGCTCAGGGAGTCTCTGGGTGAAGAGTCCGTCGTTGAACTCGACGCGGACAAGGGCTTCGGGGCTGCTGCATTTGCCGGTGTGGAGTCGGCACTTGCCCGCCAGCCTGAATTACCCACCGACGTTGTCTCGTGGATCTGGCTACTGCACGACGACAGCGCGCCTGATCCGTCATGTCTTGAACACTTGCTGGAGACGGCCGACAATCACCCGTCAGCAGTAGTCCTCGGTCCCAAGATTCTTGGCTGGCACGACCGGCGCTTGTTGCTGGAGGTTGGTGTCACTATCAATGCTGATGGCCGACGTGTCACCGGTCTTGAGCGTCGCGAACACGATCAAGGCCAGCACGACGGGGTTCGAGATGTCATGGCCGTCAGTTCGGCGGGGATGCTGATTCGCCAGGACGTCTGGCAGGAACTATCTGGCTTCGATCCGAACCTGCCGCTCTACCGCGACGATATCGATCTGTGTTGGCGCGCGCATCGCGCTGGCGGACGGGTTTTGATTGCCACAGGCGCTGTCTTGCACCACAGAGAAGCCTCAGCTCATGGCCGACGGGAGGTGCGCGAAGCGAACGAGCGCCCGCACCGGGCTGACCGCGAAGCCGCCGTTCGAGTGTTGCTCGCTCATTCCACCGCCGTGGGTGCACCGTTCGTCGCACTCCGACTGCTCATCGGTAGTGCGTTGCGCGCGGTTGGGTACCTCGTCGGCAAGGATCTTCGAGCGGCGCGCGACGAGGTCGCCGCCGTCGCATCGGTGGCCGTTCGACCAAGGCGTATCGCGAAGTCCCGGTCCCTGATTGCCCGAACTAGTACTGAGCCCGCATCGGTCACCCGATCACTGAGGCCAACGTCGGTTGATCAACTCCGTGAGGTTGCCGAAGCAGTCGGTGGGTTGCTGACGACGAGTTCGGCAACTGCACCGTCATCGTTGAGTGCTCTTGAGTCGGGTCCGATCGATGAGGAAGCTGCCTATTTGCCGGATGACTCGTCTGGGTTCGTGCGACGGATATTGCTGAAGCCAAGTGTGTTGACCACTCTCGTCCTGCTTGTGATCGCCGTGGTTGCCACCCGGTCGCTGTGGTGGGGTGAAGGAGTCCTGCAGGGCGGAGCATTACTGCCGGTTCCCGAGGGTGCGCGCGACCTGTGGACCACGTATATCCGTGGGTGGCACGACGTCGGGCCGGGATCTCAGACACCATCGGCGCCGTATCTGATCGTCGTTGCCTCCGTGGCAACCGCCCTGTTCGGCAATGCGGACTGGGCGATGAACCTGCTCGTGCTCCTGGCGGCACCGATAGCCGGGTGGAGCGCGTACTTCGCCGCCCGCGGCATGGTCACGAGCAAGGTCGTTCGTGCCTGGATGGGCCTGACCTACGCGCTGCTCCCCGCGATGACTGGCGCCGTTGAGCAGGGTCGAATCGGAACGCTCATTACGTCCATCGCTTTGCCATTCGCGATTCGCTCCGGAGTTCGACTGGCGCGCAGGAGTGGAACGATTCGACGAGCGGCCGGTACGGCACTGCTGATGTCGGTGATTCTCGCGGCCACTCCGGCCGTGTGGGTTGTGGCGCTCGTCGCCGTCGCTTTGGCCTCGATCATTGCTGTGCGCCGACTTGGCTCGGACGCCTGGGGAATCATCATTCGGTTCGCGATCGCGATGCTGATCCCACTGCTCGTCTTGATGCCATGGACCCTCCACTTGTTGACCAATCCGGCCATGTTCGTCTTGGAGCCGGGATTGAACTCTGGGGGAATCATCGATCCCAATCTCCGGCCGCTGGATGTTCTGTTGCTGCATCCTGGTGGCCCGGGCATGAACCCGCTGTGGGTCACAGCAGGCTTGGGCTTCGCCGCATTCCTTGCGCTGTTTCGACGCGACACCATCGCGAATGTCGGTGCCTGGTGGATTCTCGGGCTGCTGGCCCTGACCGTGGGGGTGCTGCAGGCATCGATCACCGTCATCCCACCGGGTGGCCTGTTGCCGGTTCAACCATGGCCCGGACCGATGACTTTGGTGTTGGGCCTGGCGATGATCGCTGCCGCCGGAATCGGAGCCGAGGGGCTGCGTCAGCGATTCGCTGGACAAAACTTCACGCTCGGTCAACCCGTGGCCGTAGTTGCGCTCATCGGTGCAGTCATCGCACCTTTCGCCGCGGCAGCATGGTGGATTCCTGCGACGGACGATGTGTTGGTCCGGGCACCACGAACCGACGTTCCGGCATTTGTGGCTGCTGAAGCCAATGGTGCCCAAGCTCCTCGCACCTTGGTCCTCACCGACAACGGTCAAGGCGAGGTGCGTTACACGCTGCTCGGCGGATCCGCGTTGACGCTCGGTGCTGCTGATACCCCGCCACCGGCCGAAGTGTGGCAACCCATCGACGAGTTCGTTGCGGCTCTCGCCTCAGGTCGAGGTGGCGGTGAAGTAGACGCATTGCGTTCTTACGGTGTTCGTTACGTGAAACTCACACCGAACTCATCACGCTCAGTAGTCCCAGCGCTGGATTCCGAACCCGGCCTGCGCCGGCTCGCCAGTGCCGACGGTGAGGTGCTGTGGCGAATCAGTGGCGTCACATCGCGTGCCCAGGTGCTGGATATTGACCCCGCCACCGGAGACTTCCTGCCCGCGGCGGTGGAACTCGCCCAACCGGGCGTCATCGGAACAGATCCTTACGTGGAGACCGTTCTTCCCGAGGCTTTCGACGTTGAACCCGGGTCACGGGTGCTGTGGCTGGGATCCTCGGCGGCGTCCCAGTGGCGTGCGTCGATCGATGGACGCCCATTGGCTCCGGCGGCACTTCCTGAGCCGTTGGACTGGTCGGCTGCGTTCGTGGTTCCCGCCGACCAAGCCACTTCTGTCACGGTGGCGTCATTTGATGACACCGTGCGCCGCGGTTGGCTGATCCTGCAGTCGATAGTGATTTTGGTCCTCATCGTTTTGGCACTACCTGAGCGGCGCGTGGTTGACCCCGATCCCGACGATCCGGATCAACCCAACGCACCGGGAGTACCGCATTTCCTTGACCTTGCTGATATCGAGGCCGAGCAAAGCACTACCGAAGGGCAGGTGCGGTCGTGACCGATGAATCGACCCACGAGCCCTCGGACGTCAACAAATCCGAGCCGAGCCAACCCGAAATGAAGGACGCTGAATCAGGCATCGATGCCGGGAAGCCAACCGCGGCACCAGCATCGACGGCGCGCAGGAGACGTTCGCGCGGCGAACGCCGGGAAGCCCGTTCGCAGCGCAAGGCCCGCGCAGAGCGTGAGACTCCGACAGACGGTACGAAGAGTGAGCGCGGCGTCGGCCCGACCGGCTGGCTTGCACCTGTTGTTGTCGCCGCGATCATCGGCGCGATCGTGGGAGCCGGTTCCTTGGTGGGGGCGAATTCCTCAGATCCTGTCCAGGGCACGATCATCGCCGAACCGATTCGATCGAGCGTGTTGTTGTGCCCCGAGCCTGGAACGGGCGGAAACCTCGGCGTACGCGTGACCGGTGCAGTCATCCCCGGACAGCCTGGACAAGAAGGCGAGGGCCAAGCCGGTCTTCGCACGCTGCCAGGAGCGGAATCGGCGAGTTCTAACCTCAAGGCGCCGGGGGAGCAGGGGCAGATCGAGGCCTTTGGAACCGAACTACCTGCGATTGAGGCCTACGGTGAGGGCGCCCTGGCGCCGGGTCTTATCGCCGACCAGTGGGGCCGTGACCCCAGCGGTCAGGGGCGAGGGATGGCGAGCACCGCGTGCGCGCCTGCTGGTTCTGACTTCTGGTTCGTTGGTGGTGGCGCGGTGGCCGGTCGGATCACCCGTGTTGTCTTGGTGAACCCAGACGTGACGTCGGCGATTGTCGATGTGATCATCCACGGACCTGACGGCGAGATCGACACCCCGACTACCCGCGGACTCGTCGTGCCGGGCCAAGACCGCATCATCGTTCGTTTAGATGAGGTCGCCCCGGGTGTTAATGGCACCGCATTCCACGTGATCGCCCGATCAGGCCGCGTGGGAGCTTCGGTCGACGACGAGCAGCGCAGTGGGTTGGAGTCGATCGGTACTGACTGGATTCCGGCTGCGGCCGAGCCCGCGACTACGGTCTACGTCCCGGGCATCCTCGCCGGTGACGGTGCGCGCGTGCTGTCGGTCGTTTCGACGAGTGACAATGACGCGATCGTGGAAGTTCGGGTGCTAGCCCAAGACGGTAGTTACCTGCCTTTCGAGCGCGGCAGCGTCACCGTTCCCGCCGGCGCAGTGACGACGTTGGATATGACGCCAGCTCTGCCGCCATCACCCGACGGTGTTTTGCCGGCAGCACTGCAACTGACATCGGATCACCCCATCGTCGCGGGCATGCGTCAGTTCTTCGGCGGTAGAAATGTGCAAAATGAGGCGTCGTTCACTGCGGGTGCTCAGCCATTTACCGGACCCGCTGCCGTCAGTGGTCTGCCGGTGCGGACCGCGACGGACGTGAAGCTGCAGATCGTTGCTCCTGCTACGTCTGTCGAGGTGGATGTCACGATGTTGCCGTTCCGCGGTGGGACAACGATCGCCGAACCAACCGACCCAGTGCGAGTGTCGATCCCAGCGGGGGAGGTGCGGGTGATCACGTTCGAGCCCCCGACGGACGTTGAGTGGTTTACCGGGGTCATTACCCCGGCTCCCGGTTCGGGGCCGATTCTTGCCGCCCACCGCGTCAAGGAGCGCTCCCGCTTCGGCGACCTGATCACCGGATACCCGTGGAAACCACTGCGTGTTCGCGTTCCGGTCCCGCAGGCCGTCCCGGACGCGGCTGTCGCTACCCGCTGATTTAGCAAACGTGCAGTCTGAGCTCGCGAACGTGCAGTCTGAGACACGCGAGCGTGCACGCCACCAGTGGTGAGCAACCCCGGCGCGGCTCCACGGGTGTGCGAGATCTGGCCGCTAACGTGCCGGACGTGGGTCGTCGTCGTTGTTCGAAGCCATCATGCACACAGATGGCCGTGTCGACACTTACTTACGTCTATGCAGATTCCACCGCTGTTGTCGGGCCGCTGGCTACCTACGCCGAGCCGCACTGCTACGACCTATGCCAAATGCACAGCGATCGGTTGACAGCTCCGCGCGGTTGGGAGGTCGTGCGCATCACCCCCGACCCCGATGCGCTCAAGCCGACCACAGACGACCTCGAGGCATTGGCAAACGCAGTCCGCGAGGCTGCCAAGCCCCGTCATGACGTCTTCGCGGAGACACCCGAGCCCGACGCCGATATAGCCGCCCATGTCGCGGGTGGGCGACGCAGTCATCTGCGAGTGGTGCCCGATGTTTCGAACACCGATTTCAGTTCTCGCACCGCCCGTGCTTCCAACCCCGAGCACGACGAGGCTCACCCGGTCTTCGCGCCTCGGCCGACCAAGTCGACCGTGGATCAGCCTTTCGACCACGAAGGTCTTTGGTAGCGCCCCGGTCCTTGCCAGCCAAGCCAAGTGCAGTGCCCCGACTTTTTGCTCCTAGCGCCGATAGCCTTGCCTGATGCGCGATCTTGATTCGATCATCAAGGCCTACGACGTTCGAGGCATCTACCCCGATCAGCTCGACGAGGACCTTGCTCACGATGTGGGTGCGGCGTTCGTGCAAGTCCTCGGTGTTACGGCATCGCAGGGTGGTCCCGGAGCTGTTGTCATTGGACACGACATGCGACCTTCGGGCCCGGACCTCGTCGCGAGTTTCGCCCAGGGAGTTCGCGAGCAGGGCTGCGACGTCGTCCTCATCGGTTTGTGCAGCACCGATGGCCTTTACTTCGCCTCCGGATCTCTGGGTCTGCCAGGAGCGATGTTCACAGCGAGCCACAACCCAGCGGAATACAACGGGATCAAGTTGTGTCGCGTGGGGGCTGCGCCGGTTGGTCAAGACACTGGGCTCCGTGAGATTCGCGAACTGATCGAGGCAGGCATTCCCCAGACCGACGGCCCCATCGGTGAGGTTCGCTCTAAGGACACACTCGCTGAGTACGCGCGCTACCTGCGCGAGCTCGTCGACATTTCTGGCATTCGCTCACTCAAGGTTGTCATCGATGCCGGAAATGGCATGGCCGGTTACACGGTTCCTGCCGTCTTGTCTGATGAAGCGGGTCTACCGGCACTGCCACTAGAGATCGACCGCATGTATTTCGAACTCGATGGCACGTTCCCCAACCACGAGGCAAATCCAATCGAACCCGCGAACCTCGTCGACATCCAGGCGCGCGTGTGTGAGACCGGCGCAGACATTGGTCTCGCCTTCGATGGTGATGCCGATCGTTGCTTCGTGGTGGATGAGAACGGTGAAACTGTTAGTCCGTCGACGCTGACGGCGTTGATCGCCGCGCGCGAACTTGCGCGTCATCCAGGCTCGACGATCATCCATAACCTGATCACGTCGAAAGCCGTACCCGAGGTTGTCCTGGAGAACAACGGAAATCCCGTCAAGACGCGAGTGGGCCACTCGTTTATCAAGGCCACGATGGCTGAGACTGATGCGGTGTTCGGCGGTGAGCACTCCGGTCACTTCTACTTCCGCGAGTTCTGGCGCGCTGACTCGGGCATGCTGGCTGCAATGCACGCACTTGCTGCCTTGGGGTCAACCCCAGAGGGAACCAAATTCTCGTCTCTGTTGACCGAATACGACCGATACGCGGTGTCGGGTGAGATCAACACGCGCGTCGATGATCAGGCAGCCGTCACCACACTTATCGAGACGACCTACGGGTCTCGCGAAGGAGTCACGACCGATCACATGGATGGACTGACCGTCGACGGCGGTGAGTGGTGGTTCAACGTGCGACCCAGCAACACCGAACCACTTTTGCGTTTGAACGTTGAGGCACGAGACGAGGAAATGATGGGCACATTGCGCGACGATGTTCTCGCGCTGATGCGAGGTGACAAGTAATGAGTCAGTACCCGAACTCCCCGTTGGGTCTATCCCCGCATCTGTGGGATGTACTTGCCTGCCCGTGCAAGGCCCACGGCGTAGTAGAAGCCGATGAAGCGACCAGTGAGATTGTGTGCACGGTCTGCGCACGGCGTTTCCCAGTCCGCGACGGCATCCCCGTCATGCTCATCGATGAAGCGACAGGGGGCCCGGAAACTGCAGCCCCAGCCACGGCCTGATGTTTTCCATCCGCGGCGAGGTCAAGGATTACGACTGGGGCATCATCAATGGTCTCGAACCGTGGACCGGTGAAGCTCCCGGTGGGCCTCAAGCCGAGTTGTGGTTCGGCGTCCACCCGAGTGGTCCGTCGTCGTTGGATCCGTCGATCCATGACAAGGACACCGACGACACAAAGTCCGCCGGAACGCTTGCAGACCGACTGACCCACGAGCAGGCCCCGGTCCTAGCGAAGATCCTCGCCGCGGCGCGCCCTCTCTCGGTGCAGGTCCATCCCAATGCCCACGACGCCAAAAAGATGTGGGCCGACCAGCAGATCGCCGGGCCCCAGATCCTTGCTGATCCGTACGAAAAGGCCGAGGTTCTCGTCGCGCTGCAGCCGTTCGACGCGTTCGTCGGTTGGCGTCCTGCGCCGGATGCTGCGGAAATCATCGAGCGGATCGATGGGCTGGCGTTGGCGGCTTCTGCACTTCATTCACACGACCGCATCTCTGCGATCCAGACAATTCACGAACACCAGGCGAATTCGGCCGATCTCGTTGCGCAACTCCCGAGTGCTATCGACGCGGCTCAGGCCGCGGGAACGATGAGTCGTTCGATGAGTGACGCCGAGATTTCCGCGTACCGACAGGCGGTGGCGGATTTCCCCGACGACATCGGCGTCCTGCTGACGCCCCTGTTGGATTTCGTGACTCTCAAACCCGGCGATGCCGTCTACCTGGCACCGGGAATCCCGCATAGCTACGTGCGCGGAATCGGCTTCGAGGTGATGACCAGCTCGGACAACGTGCTTCGCCTAGGACTCACCAGCAAGGCTGTCTATGTCGATCACGCGCTGAAGATCTTGGACTTCAAGACTGATCCCCAGTTCATCCAAGACTCCACCTCGGTTGCGCCCCAGGGTGCGGCGTTCCGGCTTGAGGTCATCCGTGACGGATCGGCGGTTCTTGGCTCGGGGGAGTACCGCCTTGTAGTGGCTATCGAAGGGTCAGTGGAGGTCTCCATCGCCGACGATGCCCGTGTTGCCGGCCAGGGAATGGCGGTCGCGATCTCCGCGGGGGAGGGTGAAGCCGCGATCTCCACGTCCGGGCTCGCCATTGCGGTGCTCGCCCCGGCTAGCGCTTGAGCGCGTCCCGATCAGCGGATCGGGGCAAGTCGTGGCAGAATCAGGCCGTCGCCGATGGTCCGGAGCCCTGGTTCCCGTCGAGACGCTCCCGTCGGCGTGCGTCGAAATTCTTCCTTCGCTGACGTGGGCTCAAACAACGTAGAACCGACATATGGAGAAGGAATGTCTTTGACCAAGCCCGACGGCACCCCCGACTACAAGGTTGCCGACCTGTCCCTCGCTGAATTCGGCCGTGACGAGATCCGTCTCGCCGAGCACGAGATGCCTGGCCTGATGGCGATGCGCGCGGAGTACGGCAAATCCAAGCCCCTCGCTGGCGCCCGCATCACCGGATCGCTCCACATGACCATCCAGACCGCGGTCCTCATCGAGACGCTGACTGCGCTCGGTGCGGACGTGCGCTGGGCTTCCTGCAACATCTTTTCCACCCAGGACCACGCAGCGGCTGCCGTCGTCGTTGGCCCCAACGGAACTCCCGAGGATCCCCAGGGCATCCCGGTCTACGCCTGGAAGGGCGAGACCCTCGAGGAGTACTGGTGGTGCACCGAGCAGGTGCTGGATTGGCCCGAGGGTGGCCCGAACATGATCCTCGACGACGGTGGCGACGCCACCTTGCTCGTTCACAAGGGTGTCGAGTTCGAAAAGACCGGCGTTGTTCCCTCGACCGACGAAAGCGATTCCGAGGAGTACCAGGTAGTCCTGCAGACTCTGCGTGCGTCCCTGGCTCAGTCTCCCGATCGCTTCACCAAGCTTGCCGCTGGCATCAAGGGTGTGACCGAGGAAACCACCACCGGTGTTCTGCGTCTGTACGACATGCAGCGCGATGGCTCGCTGTTGTTCCCGGCGATCAACGTCAACGACTCGGTCACCAAGAGCAAGTTCGACAACAAGTACGGCTGCCGTCACTCGCTCGTCGACGGCATCAACCGTGCGACCGACACGCTCATCGGCGGCAAGGTCGCCGTGGTCTTCGGCTACGGCGACGTCGGCAAGGGCTCGGCCGATTCGCTGCGTGGCCAGGGCGCCCGCGTAATCGTCACCGAGGTCGACCCGATCTGCGCACTGCAGGCTGCGATGGACGGCTACCAGGTTGCTCGCCTCGACGAGGTAATCGACACCGCTGACATCTTCATTACGGCCACCGGCTGCTTCGATGTCATCACCGCCGAAGACATGACCAAGATGAAGCACCAGGCGATCGTCGGCAACATCGGTCACTTCGACAACGAGATCGACATGGCTGGCCTGGCCGCCCTGCCTGGTGTCAAGCGCAAGACCATCAAGCCGCAGGTCGATGAGTGGACGTTCGCCGACGGTCACTCGATCATCGTGCTGTCCGAGGGTCGCTTGCTGAACCTCGGCAATGCCACCGGTCACCCCTCGTTCGTGATGAGCAACTCCTTCACCAACCAGGTGCTCGCGCAGATCGAGTTGTTCACCAAGCTCGACGAGTACCCCATCGGTGTCTACACGCTGCCCAAGCACCTTGACGAGAAGGTCGCGCGCTTGCACCTCGATGCACTCGGCGTCCACCTCACCGAGCTGAACAAGCAGCAGGCCGAGTACCTCGGCGTGGATGTGGCCGGCCCGTACAAGCCCGACCACTACCGCTACTAGTCACCAAGACCTGCACTTCCGCTCACAGACCTTCGAGGTTTGTGACGGGAGTTGCAGGTCTTGGTGAGATTCGCCTCCCGTGATGGGGCCGCGCCTTCGTGCGCGGCCCCATCGCCTTTCCCGCCCCACGTGGCCCGCGGCCACGACTGAGGCGGCAGGGGGGTGGGTGGCTGGATGAGGGCTCGGCGCGAGGTCTGACACACATTGATGGGTGTTGACCCGGAGTGGGCGCCGAACGTCGAGTCAGGGTTTTGATAAGGACCTGGGGGCGGACCTTCAGTTCAACGCAGCGGGTCGAATGATCATCGACGACAACCGCTGCTCGCGCGCGGAGAATTGCTCGCAAGCTGAAACCGGATCCGTTCTGGCGAAACGCAGTTCATCCCCGATGGAATAGTCGGCGAGCCGATCCAGGTGCGCGCTGGCCACGACTCCGACGATCGGGTAGCCCCCGGTCAGCCCGCCATCGGGTCCGAGCACAATCGCGGTGCCGTCGGGCGCCAATTGGATCGCGCCGGGTACGACGGGCATGCTCGGGATCGGTCGAGGTGCATGAATTCTCGGACCGCTCAGTCGTATCCCAGATCGAGCGGACGCGTCAACGCGCCACGACTCACCACAGAACCGATCGGCGAGGTCGTGGTCGACTGCGATCATCGAAAGGCTGCTAGGCGCTGGCTGGATTGCTCGCAGGAACGAGCCGATGCGTTCGGTGACCGTGCCGATCGCAGGCGCACCGAGCAAGGTCTGACCTGGGGCGATAGGGGAGCCATCTGCCGTGGGCCCACCCAAGCGAGAGAAGGAATCGGTGGCTGCCGAGCCGAGTGTGAGGGCAGGCTGCCAACCGGACAGTGCCACGTAGGCCGGTCCAGGACCCCGATGCTCGATGTCTAGTTGCGTATCGGCGTGGACGAGGAAAGCCACGTCCGTGGCTGCATTGTGTCCGTCGATGCGCACGAATGCTGATCCGACGATCGCGATGACTTGTGGCTCGTGGAATGCAAGGGACAGTTCGGTGCTCAAGATTTCAAGAGATGGGGAAGGCTCGTTCGAGTCCTGCATGTCATCACGAACGAGAGCGACAGCCAGGTGGTGTCGCTCGCGATGCCAGGCACCGGACGTTGGAACGCCGACATCGGTGAAGCCGAATCTCCCGAGGTCTTGCACGGTGACCAGACCTGCGCGCTCGACGGTGGCGATGGGCACGTGATCTGCGGGAATACTCATGGGTGGCTCGGATGATCGAGTGCGAAGAAGCGCACTCTTTGACCGGATCGCAACAGTGCGGGATTCTCAGGGTCTGTTGCATCGAAGAGCTTGGTCGCCGTCGCCCCCAACAGGTGCCAGCCACCTGGTGACGAACTCGGGTAGACCGCGCTCATGCCTGCCGCGATCGCCACACTTCCTGTCGGGACCTGTGCGCGAGGATTGTCTCGTCGGGGGAGGGATGCCCATGGCAGCAATAGATCGTCACATGGTTCGAGGTAGCCGAAGCCAGGTGCGAAGCCCATCATCGCGACCCGCCAGGTCTGGGATGTGTGGGCTCCGATGAGATCCCTTCGTGTGATGTGGAAGAAATCTGCGGTCGCGGCGAGATCCGCACCGTTGTAGACGACATCCATCCGAACCTCATCGAGTTCAGGCGACTGGGTTTGACTGGGCTCGATGGCGCGCAGGGCGAGCTCGACGGTCATCAGTAGTTCCGGTTCCGGGGTCGGTGATTCGATCAGCACCGATGCCATGCCACGGCGGATGAGCGCGGCGGGGAGTTGGCGATCGAGCGAAGATGCGATCGCTTCACGTTCGGCGGGCGATGTCGCCTGCACGTGGACGGCACGGTCTCCGAACCACGTTGCTCGCTGCACCATGGTGCTGCTTGCCCTATCGAGAAGCTGTGGCGATCGCGGAAATCGCGACGCCGTGCTCGGTGAGATGCTGATGAACTGCTCGAGCCATCGACACTGCATCCGGGGAATCGCCGTGCACGCACAGCGTCCGGGCGTCGAGTTTGATCATGCTGCCATCGCTTGTTCGCACTCGACCGTCTAGCGCGATGCTGGCGGCCTGAGCCAGGGCTGTCTGCGCATCCGCGTGGACGGCGTTTTGCTGTGAGCGCGGCGCGAGTGTTCCGTCGGAGTTGTACAGGCGGTCGATGAAGGCTTCGGCGACGAAGGCGACGCCCCGTGCCTGCGCGACCGACTGCAATTGCGAGGTGGGCGAGCCGGTCACGTACAGATCCGAGCCGATGACGGTGGCGACATCGAGGACAGCCGTCAGGAAAGCTTCTGCGGCCTCGGTGTCGCGTGCGATGTCGTGGTAAAGCGCGCCGTGCGCCTTCACGTGGGTAAGGGCTGTCTCGGACATCGCGCACGCTTCGGCCACCTCGAGGACTTGGTCGCGGATCAATGCCGTGAGGCTCTGGGTGTCGTACTCGCCTCGCTTCGAGAGACGACCGAAGTTCTCTCGGTCCGGGTAGGACGGGTGGGCGCCGATGGCCACATTACGAACTGCGCAGCTGGTGACCGTTTCGATAAGAACGTCACCACCACCGGCATGTCCACCGGCAGCCACGTTGGCGGTAGTGACGACCTCGAACAGCGCGGCATCGTCGCCGCACTCTTCACCCACATCGGCATTGAGGTCGATGCTCGCCACAAGTGCGAGCCTAGGCGACAGCGTGTCGCGATCAGCGAGCTAGCGGGGGAGGAGCTCGGCGATCAACGTCTCGACTCTGCCCTTGATCTCGTCGCGGATCGGGCGCACGGATTCCACGCCCTTGCCGGCGGGATCTTCGAGTACCCAGTCCTCGTAGCGCTTACCTGGAAACACCGGGCACGTGTCGCCGCATCCCATCGTGATCACCACGTCGGATTCCTTCACCGCTTCGGTGGTGAGCACCTTGGGGATTTCGGCGCTGATGTCGATGCCCTCTTCTGCCATCGCTTCCACGGCAGCCGGATTGACGGCGTCGCCTGGTGCCGATCCGGCTGAGCGCACCTCGATGCGTCCGTCGGATAGGTGCGTGAGGTAGGCGGCGGCCATTTGCGAGCGGCCTGCGTTGTGAACGCAGACGAAGAGCACGGATGGCTTGTCGGACATGTCAGCCTCTTTCGTGAACGGGATCAGGAAGGTCGAGCGGTTCGGGGTGTTTGCGGGGATACAGGACTTCGGTGAGCAGAGCGCCGATAGCGGCGCCGATCAGTTGGAACCCGATGAACGGCAGGACGTCGCTGGGCGCGATGCCGGTGAAGGTGTCGGTCATCGATCTACCGATAGTGACGGCCGGGTTTGCGAAAGACGTGGACGACGTGAAGAAATAGGCCGAGCCGATCCACGCGGGCACCAGGATCGGTCCGAGGTGACCGCGCCCGGTTCGGGTGAGGGCGCCGATGATCAAGATCAGCCCGGCAGTCGCGACGATCTCACCTAGCCAGATGGGAAAGCCGTTGCGAGAGTTGGTCGACGGATCGAAGGCCGGGAGTTCGAACATCACGTTGGAGAGGGCGACTCCAGAAAGTCCGCCGAGGATCTGGAAAGCGATGTAAAGGACGCCCTCGGGCACCTGCACCTCGCGCTTGACGAGGGTCACGACGGTGACGGCCGGGTTGAAGTGCGCACCCGAAATCGGCCCCAGCATCCAGATCAAGACGCCGAGGGCAGCGACCGTGCTCATCATGTTGAGGATCAACACGACGGCATCGTCCTGGGTAAGGAGCGCCCCCATGATTCCGCTACCGACGACGGCCGCGACGAGCAAGGCGGTTCCGAGGTACTCCGCGAAGAGTCGACGTGCCACGTCAGGACCTTGGCATCTATATAGATGTATGTCAATATAGTTTCGTGCCAAGTGCAACAAGTTCAGCCAGTGTCCATCCGGGGGCGTGCGCTCCGATGGTTCACGATGCACCTTCCACTGCCGGACCAGCGTGCTGCCCTGCTGGACTCGGTCAGCCGATGTCTCGTTCGACTGCCGAGGATCTCGCATGCCTGCTGAAGGCGGTCGCCGATCCGGCGCGACTGCAAATCCTTGCGCTGCTGCGATCCATGCCTGACTGTGAAGCGTGCGTATGCGACCTGATCGAGCCGCTTGGTTTAACGCAGCCCACAGTCAGTCATCACCTCAAGGTGCTCGCAGGTGCCGGTCTAGTGAGCGCCGAGAAGCGTGGTTACTGGACCTGGTACCGGGTTCTGCCCTCACGATTGGGAGAGTTGTCCGCCGTTCTGTCGTGAACCACGGACGACGCCCCCACGCCAACGGGTGCGTGGCGCGGGTGTCGCGCAGAATGGACCGATGGACGCACCGGTCGAAGCTACGTCAACTGCCGAACCACGGTCTGGGGCCGCATATCCCGGATGCCCCATCACGGTTATCGACGCCGAGCAGCGTGGCGAGGAGCTTCGCACCCCCACGTGGGGCATCGGATCGGCGATCATCACCATCGTTGCTGCGATCGTTCTCGGTGTAGCAGCGGCCGCGCCGCTACTACTGCTGGATGCTCCGCTTGCCATCACGGCCGTTGTGGGGACTTTGGTGCCGTGGCTCGGACTCGCCGGCTGGCCGTTGCTGGTCACCAAGTGGAAGGGCAACGGCCCGCGCATCGACCTGGGTTTTCGCCTAAGCTGGAGCGACGTCGGTTGGGGAGTGTCCGCAGGTGTGGTGGGACTCATCCTCGCTGCCGTGGTTGCCCTGATCACCCAAGCTATCGCCGGGGAGTTCTCCTCGGCCGCCGGAGACGTCGCGCTCGAACTGCGTGAGGACGGACCGTTCCTCGCGCTGTTGGTCTTCGCCATCATGGTGATGGTCGGGGCACCGATCGTGGAGGAGATTGCGTTTCGAGGGATGCTCTACAACTCGCTGCGAAAGAAGGGGCTGGGAGCTTTTTGGACCATCGCGATCACGGCCGTCGCCTTCTCTGCTTTCCACTTCGAGCCCATCCGATTCTTCCTCCTCCTGCCCATCGGCGTGATGTACGGACTGGTGCGCTGGAAGACGGGATCCTTAGGGGCATCAATGGTCGCGCATGGGGTCAATAACACCCCGGCTGCACTCGTTGTTCTCCTTGGCATGCCAGAAGTGACACCATAGGCACATGAGCACCAGTTCCTCGGCCCCTCGGGCTCGCGGTCGAGTCCTTGTCGTCGACGATGATGCGGCCCTTTCGGAGATGCTCGGAATCGTGCTTCGCGGTGAGGGATTTGATCCGGTGTTCTGTGCCGACGGTAACTCCGCCGTCGACGCCTTTCGCTCGTCTCGGCCCGATGTGGTCCTCTTGGACCTCATGCTCCCGGGGCGCGATGGCATCGACGTGTGTCGGGCAATTCGTGCTGAGTCGGGAACGCCGATCGTGATGCTCACGGCCAAGTCCGACACCATTGACGTAGTCGTCGGGTTGGAGTCGGGAGCTGATGACTACATCGTCAAGCCGTTCAAGCCGAAAGAACTCGTGGCGCGCATTCGTGCTCGCATCCGCCGCACCGACGACATCGGTTCGCAGGTGCTGACCATTCACGATCTGTCCATCGACGTGAACGGCCACACGGTACGCCGTGGCAGTGAGGTTCTCTCGCTTACACCTTTGGAGTTCGATTTACTCGCCTGCCTGGCCAAGCGTCCGGGGCAGGTCTTCACGCGCGAAGCCCTGCTCCAAGAAGTGTGGGGCTATCGCCATGCGGCCGATACGCGCCTAGTGAACGTGCATGTCCAGCGCTTGCGAGCCAAGATCGAGCGAGATCCCGAGGCTCCGGAAATCGTGCTCACTGTTCGAGGAGTGGGATACAAGGCCGGTCCCGCCTGATCTGATCATGGGACGGATCCTTCTCTTCTTCCCTCGCGCCATCCGGCGCTTGTGGCGTCGTTCGCTGTTCATTCGTGTCACGAGCACCACGCTTGTCCTATCGATCGTGGTTGTTGGCGCTTTGGGGCTTCTCCTTTTGTCACGTGTAACAACCGGCCTGCTCGAGGCCAAGGAACGCAGTGCTGTGGGTGAAGCATCCGCGGGGCTCGGTGAGGCTCAACGGCTTCTCGATGCAGCAGACACTGGACCATCGACGCCATCTCCGTCGCGTCTCGTCGATACCGTGGTCACGTCTTTGGCCACTCGGGCAGGTTCGCCGGCCACGTTCGACGTGTTGTTGCTCGCGAGTCTTCCCAACATTGGAGCGCCTGAGCGTGGCACCAACCTTGTTGCTGTCTCGAGCATCCCTCCGGATCTGCGCGAGGCGGTCACACAAACCCAACGGCAATCTTGGACGTTCACCGAAATCAGATTCCTCGACGGTCGAACGGTTCCCGGGTTCGTGGTCGGGGCGCCGTTGAGCATTCCGACAGTCGGCCCGTACGAGCTCTACTACCTGTTCCCCTTGAATCAAGAGCAGCAAACTCTCGACCTAGTACGAAGTTCGATTCTTGCCGCAGGATTCGTGCTCGTTGGCCTCTTGGGTGGGGTCGCATGGGTCGTCACGCGCCAAGTGGTGGTTCCCGTTCGTGCCGCGGCACGAACGGCAGAACGTCTGTCATCGGGAAATCTGGACGAGCGTGTGCCAATCAAACGCGACGACGACCTTGCGCAACTTGCTCGCTCGTTTAATGAGATGGCCGAAAGCATCGACGTGCAGATCACTCAACTCGAGGAACTGTCGAGAGTTCAACAGCGCTTCGTGTCCGATGTTTCCCACGAGTTGCGCACTCCATTGACCACTATCCGGATGGCTGCCGACGTTCTTTTCGAGTCACGATCGTCGCTCGGCCCGGAAACGGCTCGCTCTACCGAACTCCTGCAGAACCAACTCGACCGATTCGAGGCGCTGCTCAGTGATCTGTTGGAGATCTCGCGCTTCGATGCCGGTGCTGCGAAGTTGGATAGCGAGTCCGTTGACCTGGCGACCCTCGTCCAAGGAGTCATCGACGGCACTGAGCCATTGGCTGAAAGCAAGAACCTTCGAGTGCGGTTTGCGTCCTATGAGCGACCTTGCAACGTCGTGTGTGATGCTCGCCGAATTGATCGAATCGTTCGAAACCTGGTTGACAATGCGATCGAACACGGTAACGAGACGGGTGTCCTCGTCGAGTTAGCAGGTGATGCTGAGGTCATCACGTTGACGGTCCGTGACTTTGGTGTTGGTCTCCGACCGGGGGAGGCGGCCCTTGTCTTCAATCGATTCTGGAGAGCCGACCCCGCACGTGCCCGCACGACCGGCGGCACTGGACTGGGGCTGGCTATTGCTATGGAGGACGCTCGACTGCACGGGGGTTGGCTTGAGGCGTGGGGAGAGCCGGGTGCTGGTGCCTGCTTCCGTTTGACGCTGCCGCGCACCGCTGGTGGCCCGGTAACGCACGCGGTGCTGCCATTGTCCGAGGAAGTCGTCGATGTTGATCCCGGTGAAGATCGTGACGATTCTGACGGTGCCTTCAGCCGAGAGCGACCGAGTGTTCGTCGCGACGAGCGGACCTCGACCCAAGCTGAAAAGGACGCAGAGTCAATAGTGGTCACCGTCACCATGGATAGTGCCAGCGCCAACGGCTCGTCCACGGCAAGTGATGGTGGTGACAAGCGATGAAGCGAATAATGGTGCTCGTGGCTGCATCGCTGGCCTTAGCTGGATGCGGAAATGTGCCTCAGGCCTTCACTGCTCAGGTACCCACGAGTGGTCCGATCCAACAAGGTGCACAAGTTTCAGGTAACAGCGTCGATCAGTTCATCCGCGTTATTGCGCGACCACCGCGACCAGACATGACTGCACCGGAGATCGTCCAGGGCTTCTTGGACGCGAGCGCCTCCTTCGATGGTGATCACGCGGTGGCTCGTCAGTACCTAACGGCTGATGCGAGCGAGCGTTGGGATTCATCCTCAGGCGTCGTCGTGTACGAAGGTGCTCCCTCGCTACAAGAATCGGGTCCGAATATCCGTTTCTCCGCAGCACAAGCAGGCGTCATCGGACCTAGTGGTCGCTATCAGGTTGAAGCGCCAGGTACCGAGGCGACCACCACGTTCGGATTGGTCGAGACTGACGAGGGCCTACGCATCGATCGTCTTCCTAACGGATTGCTGTTGTCGCAAAACGACGTCGATCGCGCTTTCCGCTCTTACGCCCTGTACTTCTTCGATCCGACATTTCAGATTCTCGTGCCCGATTCTCGGATGATCCCAGTCATCGGTCCTGGATTAGCGACGACCTTGGTTCGACGTCTGCTCGAAGGACCCAATGAATGGCTGCGACCTGCCGTGCGTACGGGCTTCCCCGACGGAGTGAACCTGAACATTGACGCGGTGCTCATCGATGGCGGCGTTGCTCAGGTTGACCTCGACGCCTCGGCCCAGCTGGCCGATGACTCCTCTCGTCAGGCTCTATCCCAGCAGTTGGTCTGGACTCTGAGACAACTTCCCGACGTGCAAGCTGTGAGCATCACCTCCGCTGGGCAGCCCCTGTTCGTTCCGGGGGTGGGCAGTCCACAGCCACGTGATGCTTGGCCGGACGTCGATCCCTCGGGCGTGGGAATTGACACAGCGGCCTATGTGGCGTCGACCATTGGGGTGCGCGAAATCATCGACGGCGGGACTGTCCCAATCGCGGGCCAAGCTGGTACGAGGGAACCGCTCCTTGTCGATATCGCGATTTCTGAGGGTGCCACTCGCGTCGCTGGGGTGGACGTCGACGGCGGGATGTGGTCCGGTGCGATCGTGCCTGGGGCCGGTCTGTTCGAACTATCGTCGGTGAATGCGCCGGTCGCCTTGGCTTTCGATGGCCCGGACAACCTCTGGGTGGTCGATTCGTTGGGGAGGCTGTTGCTGTATTCGCCCACGGGCCGGTCCTTCCCGATAGACGTCGAGGGACTACGGGACGAAGAGACCTTGCGTGCGGCGGTGCCATCGCGGGACGGAACGCGAGTAGCCCTGTTGGTCGAGTCCGGGCCTCGAATCAATGTCCTTCTCGCACGCATCGTTCGCACATCACCCAACGGTCGAGTGGGAATCGCCGTCCAAGATCCGATTCGGGTGGAGTCGAAGTTAGTGGAAGCAGTAGACGTTGCGTGGTCGAGCGCGGATTCACTCGCTGTCTTGGCAAGTGAAAGCGCCGGCGCCTTGCAGGTCATCGAAGTCAGCATCGGTCGAGGTGCGATTTTCCCGGAAGGTGCCCCGGAGGGTCCTGTGTCCTTAGCGGCGGCTCCTGGGATGCCAACTCTCGTCGCGGCTGCCGACGGCGTTGTCTACGACAACACCTCCGGTAGTTGGTCAGGCCGGGTGAACGCAGCATCTCCTGCCTACCCGGGCTAGTCCAGTGTTGACGCGCCTGACTTACGGCGTGCCTGCGACGGTGGCGACGCCGATCACGTTCACGCCAGCGAGGATGAGAGTCGCTGCGACCTCGCGAGCTGTGGTCCCCGTGGTCACGATGTCGTCGATCACGATGACCGGCTGGTCAGGTCGCGGTAGGGGCGATGCGGTGGCGAATGCTCCACGGGTGTGGAGTTCACGTTCCGCGACGCCGAGGCGTTTGCTGCCAGCGTCGGATCGAGTGTCGCGCAGGATCGTCGAGACGCTCAATCGGCCGGATCGACCGCCTGTGTAGGAGCTGGCTTGATCAGCGAGCAGTCGAACATGATCGAAGCCGCGACGGCGTCGGCTGATTCGCCGCGCAGGCATGGGTACGAGGATCGGGTCCGACGGGTGCTCGGTACTGACGTCCGTGACGTAGTCGATCGCGGCCGCGAGCGCCGGACCTAACTCACGGGCGAGGCTTCGTATTCCGTGGTCCTTGTATCGGAAGATGACCTGTCGAACCGATCCGCGATAGTCCAACGAACACGCCACCGGAATCCGAAGTCCGGCTTCTAGGTCGGAGAGGTCGATGTCGCGGCGAAGATGCGGTCGGGGGTAGAGGTCCTGTCTGCAGGCCGTGCACAGAATTGAACCCGGCTCCTCACACCCCGCGCAGACTCGCCCCAAGATCAAGTCAACGATGCTTGTGGCAAGTGAAGACATGCCGTGAGCGTGCCGCGGATTTCCCTTGGCCGGCCATGTCGGTTGTCATGTGTGGATGGTCGGGTCGGGGGCTGTGGGTAACGCGAGACCGTCCAGGTAGAGGTCAGGACGTGCCCGATAACCCCACGAGCCCGGTATTGAGGGCGGCGACCACGGCCGCTGTCCTCGATGAGGTGCCCAGGGCGTCCAGGATCGCTCGAACGTGATTCTTGACCGTGTTCTCGGAGATACCCAGGCTCTGGGCGATGCGTTGATTGGAATATCCGCGAGCCATCAAGTTCAGGACCTCATGCTCGCGGGCCGTCAGCGGTCGCACGCCAGTGGGTGTGGCGTCGTTGGGTAACAGATCGGCAAACCACGCGTCCTCCGGGCCGTCCTCACCGTCCCAGGCCTTGCGTTCAGGCATCGGATGAACGCGAAAGCCCGCGTCGTGGACGATCGCCCGCAGGATCGGCACCGTGGGGCCGCGCCAACTGATCACTGCCAGGCCCAGTGCGGCGAAGGCCCACTGGGTCACCAGACGAACCCCTTGCGTCATCGAGTGAACATGCGCTGTGTCTGCGGACGACGACGCCTCGAGGTCGAGCCAGGCTCGTGTCCACGGGGCACCATCGGAATCGGACGTCCGGTGAGCGCGCAGGGCCACCTGGCCGAGTTCCCATGAGGCCCCTAAGCGCTCCACACTCCAACGCATCTCACCGCTTGGTGCTGGTTGGGGTTGGAGCTGGATTGAGCCATCGCTCAGCGTGACCGGGCCCGTGGATGCCATGCGGACCAGTCTTCCAGCGGGAACTACGATGACGGGGCTAGGTCGCTGGAATGACGGCAATTCCGGCGGAGACAAGGCAGGCGCCCAATGTCTGCAATCCGGGCCGCGTGTGCGCGGCAGCGTCGAAAGGTCGCAACGTGGGAGTGCTCGACAAGGTCCTGCGCGCGGGAGAAGGCAAGACCCTTCGCAAGCTCGAGTCGGTCGCCAAGGCCGTCAACGCTATTGAGGACGACTACATCTCCCTCACTGATGAGGAACTGCGCGCACTCACCGACGAGTTCAAGGCCCGGTACGCCGAGGGCGAGAGTCTCGATGACCTCATGCCCGAGGCCTTCGCCACCGTACGTGAGGCGGCGCGCCGCACTTTGGGCCAGCGGCACTACGACGTCCAGATCATGGGTGGTGCTGCGCTCCACCTCGGCAACATCGCCGAGATGCGCACCGGTGAGGGCAAGACGCTGGTTGCGACCCTGCCGTCGTATCTGAATGCCCTGTCCGGAGATGGCGTGCACGTTGTCACGGTCAACGACTACCTCGCCGAGCGCGACTCAGAGTGGATGGGGCGCATCCACCGTTTCCTCGGCCTCGAGGTGGGCGTGATCGTTAGCCAGATGACCCCTGCTCAGCGTCGGGTCGCCTACGCAGCCGACATCACCTACGGCACGAACAACGAGTTTGGCTTTGACTACCTGCGCGACAACATGGCCTGGTCGAAGGCAGAGATGGTCCAGCGGGGTCATAACTTCGCGGTGGTCGACGAGGTCGACTCCATCTTGATCGACGAGGCACGCACCCCACTGATCATCAGTGGTCCAGCAGACCAGCCGACTGCGTGGTACTCGGAGTTCGCCCGCATCGTGCGGATACTCGAGAAGGACACCGACTACGAAGTCGACGAGAAGAAGCGCACGATCGGTGTGTTGGAGTCCGCGATCGACAAAGTTGAAGACCAACTGGGAATCGACAATCTGTACGACACCGTCAACACCCCTCTCGTTGGATTTTTGAACAACGCGATCCGCGCTAAGGAACTATTCAAGAAGGACCGCGATTACGTCATCCTCGACGGTGGCGTTGTGATCGTTGACGAGCACACCGGTCGCATTCTTAAGGGCCGTCGTTATAACGAGGGTCTCCACCAAGCCATCGAGGCCAAGGAAGGCGTCGAGATCAAGGCCGAGAACCAGACCCTCGCGACCGTCACACTTCAGAACTTCTTCCGCCTGTACAACAAACTCTCGGGCATGACCGGTACGGCCATGACCGAAGCCGCGGAGTTCAACCAGATCTACGACCTCGGTGTGGTGCCGATTCCCACCAACCGCCCGATGGTGCGTATCGACCAGCCCGATCTCGTCTACCGGACGGCGTCGGCGAAGTTCGACTCCGTTATTGAGGACGTCGTGGAGCGGCACGCGCAGGGTCAGCCGATTCTCATCGGCACCACAAGTGTTGAAAAGTCCGAGTACCTGTCTGCGCAGTTGAAGAAGAACGGTGTTCCGCACGAGGTTCTCAACGCCAAGAACCACGAGCGTGAGGCCGCGATCGTTGCGCAGGCCGGGCGTCGAGGCGCGGTCACGGTTGCCACCAACATGGCCGGTCGAGGAACCGACATCATGCTCGGTGGTAATCCCGAGTTCATGGCGGCTGCAGCACTAACGCAGCGCGGACTCTCCCCGATCGAAGACCCTGAGGCGTACGAGGCTGCATGGCCGGATGCCTTGAGTCAGGCGCAGGAGGCCGTCAAGGCTGAGCACGACGAGGTCATCAAGCTCGGTGGTCTCTACGTCTTGGCCACCGAACGCCACGAGTCGCGCCGAATCGACAACCAGTTGAGGGGTCGCTCCGGTCGCCAGGGTGACCCGGGTGAGTCGCAGTTCTATCTGTCCCTCGAAGACGACCTCATGCGCTTGTTTAAGGCGGACATGGTCGATTCCTTCCTGCGTCGATTCAACGTTCCCGACGACGTCCCGATCGAGGCCAAGATGGTCACGAACGCGATCCGTTCCGCGCAAACGCAGGTGGAAGCGCAAAACTTCGAGATCCGCAAGGATGTATTGAAGTACGACGATGTCCTCAATCGCCAACGTCTTGTTATCTATGACGAGCGCAAGCGGGTGCTGCAAGGCGAGGACATCGAAGACCAGATCCGTTCCTTCATTGATGACACCATCAACAGCTACGTATCGCAGGCCACGGCCGATGGATACCCGGAGGACTGGGACCTTGATCAGTTATGGACGGCGCTCCAGCAGTTGTACCCGGTGTCGGTGGCCATCGAAGAGGTCGAAGAGGAGTCCGGTGGTGGTCGCGCTGGGTTGAGTTCGGAGTTCTTGGCCGAGAACCTCGTCGAGGATGCCCAGTCCGCGTACAGCCGACGCGAGGAAGAACTCGGTGAAGACGTCACCCGTGAACTCGAGCGCAAGGTGATCTTGACGGTACTCGACCGCAAGTGGCGTGAGCACTTGTATGAGATGGACTACCTGCGTGATGGCATCGGCCTACGCGCGATGGCTCAGCGCGATCCGCTTGTGGAGTACCAACGCGAGGGATACGACCTCTTCATGGCGATGATGGACGCGATCAAGGAAGAGACCGTCGGGTACGCCTTCAACGTCGAGGTCGAGGTCAAGAAGCAGGTTGCCCCCGAGGTTGCCGAGCAGATCGACGTGCTGTCTGATGCGAGCGACAGCGATGCCGGCGCAGCCATCGCGGCAGCAGTAGAGGCCGGGGCTAACCAATCGGCTGAGTCCGAATCCGCTCCCACGATCGAGGCCAAGGGGCTCGGACCGTCGCGCCCGGATCACATGGAGTACTCGGCTCCCGACGAGACAGGTGGGGTCATGCACGGGGAAATGGAAGCCGAAGACGATGGCATCGTTGAGGTGGACCCCAATGCCTCGCGTGCGGAACGTCGTCGGGCTGAGCGCAATAACCGCAAGGGATCTTCGAAAAAGAAGCGGCGCTAGCCTGCTCTGCCCGAAGTGGCTCTATCTGAATTCGATAGCCGTCACGAGCCACGCCTGCGGCCTGGACTCCATTCGAAGCGCCACCGCGTGCGAGCGTGCCGCGCCGACGATTACCGCTGATGCCTCGACGATTCCTGGTGCCACGAGGCAACACCGAACGGCGCGCACCTTGCGTAGCCGAGTCATGCCGTGGGCGGAGCGCGCTGCGGGGTGCCGAGCGTAGGAAGTGCCCCGGATCGCCAACGTGCTGAGTTGATCCGACGCGATGTGCTTACGCAACTGGTTTGCGGGCCGCTCTCCCTGCGCAACTTCGAAAACTGCTCGGGACATCTGCGCGGCCCAGGCGACCGGGTGCGGACGCCCGTGGCCCAGTGCCGCGAGTTCTGCTTGCTCCTCCTCGTCGCGCACCACCCGCAGATAGCCGGGTGTTGGGGGTTGGGCGGGGATTCCGCCCACCTTCCAGTCCAGAGGCAGGGCGAGCTGCTGCGTGCCTTGGCCGGCGCCTGGCTGGGTTCCCACGCTGCCGTCGATTAACCGAAGTGCTGGCCGCTTAGCCTCGGGCCGGCCACCGGCAACCCCTTCTACGAATTCTGATTCGTCGAACGCTGCTTCCTCACACGCTGTATCCATGATCGACCCCTTCCGCCATGTTCGGCTCTTTACCTTCATTTAATGCAGTTTGATGTTGTTTGGCATTATCACCCGAGGTGACACTGCCGTGTCAAGGTCCGAGCTGGCACCCTGCACAGGGGTGTGGACATTGGTGTTCTTCCCCTGATCGCGGTTCCTTAAACACGACAGTGGGTGTGGTGTACATCACGTCGCTCGACGATGTCGTTGTTGATTGATCTAGGCGGGAGCGGGGAATCACTTACCTGTGAACAACGACGACGCGAAGCACCGTGAGATTGAGCGGCTGTGGGAAGAAGCCGCCGGGCGGGTGCAGTCCGACGAGGACATTGATGTCTTGCTTGAGGCCAGAGGGCTGATGGTTGCTGAGATGGGCGACGTCACGGCCACTGACCGCCGTCAAGCTATTGACGCCGGCGCGCCGGTGCACCTGGGGCTCCGGGGTGGCTCATGGCTCCAGGCGAGTGTGGTGTGCCATTTCGCTGACCACGTGCTGCTCGCTAGTCGTGCGCGCCCTAGGGAGCGGATCGTGGTTCCTGAACACGCGATCATCGGCTTCGTCGATCTTCCCCGAGTGCTGCACGCCGAGATGCCAACAGGCAACGCGAAAGACGAGTCCTGGCAATCCACTCTGCGGGGGCTACTGGGTCACGGCATCACCATCGAGATGGGATCAGTCATCCTTGCGGGGCAGTTGTCGTGGGTTGGGCGCGATCACCTGACCGTGGACACCGAGCGAGGGTCGATCACCTGCATGTGGCGAGCGGTGGACGTTTTGCGTTTTGACTATCGAACGTCCTCGAGCGATTCAGCATCGCCTTGATCGGGGTTCTGCGTGATGAACGTGCGCGTCTGCTCATACATCCGCTCGATGTACTTCTCGAGTTCCGCGGACTCCACCCGCCATTGCCCCCGTCCGCCAATCTTGATGGCCGGAAGGTCACCGGATCGCACTAGTGCATAGGCCTGCGATGCCGAGATGCTCAGGGTCTCGGCAACATCGGCCAGGGTGAGGAATCGGGCGGTCACTGCCCAATTGTCCCAAATGGTTCCCGGAAAATCGATCATCGGTCGAATCTGTGGATGGCTAGCTCCCGATTACCGCGCCTGTGGATAGCCAGTGGCGCGAGAGTGTCGATGTGATTCACCCTTTCCCGCATGCGGCTACCTCGACTCATATCCACGCGACTGCATCGCCCGGGAACACCTTCGATCGCGACCAATTCGACCTATTCCGGCAATCCGACAGACTCCGCCCCCCGCGCTCGACGGCTGCGAACACCTCGCTGGGGCGACACCCGACTATGGATCGGCTTGGTGTTGCTTGTGGTCTCGATGTTCGCTGGCGCACGACTTCTGTCGCAAGACTCCGAGACGATCACGGTGTGGCAGGCCGGGCGTGATCTCTCCGCCGGCGCCGAGATCTACGACCTTCGTCCGGTTACCGTTGCGCTGGGTCAAGCCGAATCGGACTACGTCCCTGTGGACGAACAGATCGAAGGCCGCCTGCGATACCCCATTGCAGCGGGTGAACTCCTCGCGCGTTCGGCGCTGACCGATCAGGAGCAAGAACCGAGCCGGATCATCACGGTCGGAGTAGATCCCCTTCATGCGCCTGTGGACCTCGCACCCGGGGATCGGGTGGATGTGTGGTCCACGCCGGCGAACTCCGGATTCATGGATGGCATCCCATCGGACAGCTCATCCGACAGCTCATCTGAGGCAATCTCGTTGGGCCCGCGCCTGGCCCTGGAGTCGGTAATGGTCGAGCATGTGGGTACCGATGCCCTTGGTGGGCGAGTTGCCGTGGTGCTGCGCGTGTCCCCAGATCAGGTGGCCGATCTCGTCCAGGCCACCCGATCCGGCGCCATCGACCTAGTGAAGGTTCCGCTCCTCGGACTCGCCTCATGAGCCCCGTCATCTGGTGCACTCCCGGTCGCTCGGATGAGGCAGATCTGATCGCTGAGATCGCAACTCGCGGCATGACGGTGGTGCGGCGGTGCATCGAGGCCGCAGATCTCATCGCGGCGGCAACTATCGATGAGTGCGCCGCGTTGGTGATCGATGCCTCGGCACCTCGATTGAGTTCGGATACTGTGACTAGCATCGCGGGTCGCAAAGAGCGGGTGATCGTCTTCCTTTCGAACGACGACGATGCCATCGCGCGGGCACATTCCTGGCATGACGGTGCGCTCGGAGCGGTGCTGGATACGCGGTTACTGGCTGGACCTGCGGCCGTTGTCGAGTCGATCACGGCGATCATCAATTCCGCACCGGCGCAGCAACAGGATCTCTCAGCGGATCAATCGATGGTCGAGCCAGGCATCAGCACGGTGGACCGCGACGACGATGGGATGCGTTCGGTCCGCGAAGGCAACCGCGGATCGATAGTTGTGGTGTGGGGTCCGCATGGCGCTCCTGGGCGTAGCACTGTTGCCCTGGGACTTGCCGAGTCGTGGGCTCGTTCCGGATTACGCACCTGCCTGGTTGATGCGGACACGATTTCCCCGTCGCTTGCCCACCTGGTCGGAATGACCGAAGACGTGAGTGGACTGTTACTCGCGGCGCGTTATGCCGATCAAGGTGCCTTGGACGCCCGTTCTTTGGGCTCGGCGTGCCGGCAACTGACTAACTCCTTGTGGTTGCTTTCTGGAATCGGCTCATCAGACAGATGGACCCAAGCCCGAACGTCAGCTTTGGATCGTCTGTGGCCAGAGTGCGCACGGCACTTCGATCGTGTTGTGGTCGATGTTGGAGGCGTGTTGCATACGCAGGAAGTCGACGATCCTTTTCACGGGATTGGAATGCAGCGCGATGCGGCCACTCTTAGCGCCCTGCGTGCCAGTGACCGCGTTGTCGCTGTCACACGTCCTGATGTTGTAGGAGTAGTACGTCTCATCAATGACCTACCCGAGGTCTACTCACAAACAGAGCATTCGAATGTAGACATCGTGGTCAATCAAGTGCCGCGTCGTTTGCGAAGTGCGCAATCGCACGTCCGGGACGCTCTTCAGGAAGCGGGGATTTCCGCCCGGGTGTATTCGCTTGCCGCCGACGACTCCATTAGAGAGTGTCTAGACAAGGGTGCGTTGATGTCCGAAGTTCCGTCCTTGGCGAAGACGAGGCGGTCGCTGAACAAGATCAGCATCGCGGTAGCTGCCTGAGAAGGACATGATCAGGGAGAGGCGAGAACGACGACGCGATCTCCGATCTTTGACCACTCGTAGAGAGCCTCGGAATCGTCCTCGTGCATGCGCACACAACCACCGGTAGCGATCGGCAGACCGAGCTGATCGATGCCGTGCATCATTCGTCCGTCGTAGTAGATCGGGATGCTGTGGAAGCCAATCGGGGTCTTGCCGTCGTTGCCGTACGCGAAGCGAGTCATGTGATCAAACGTGACCCGAGAGTTGGGGTTCCCGCTGCGTTCGGACTTGGAGTAGACCTTGTACTCACCTGCGACAGGACGGTCCCAGCGGCCGACTATGGGGAATCGATAGACGACCTCGTTGTTGTTGTTCATGGCCCAGACCGTCATCAACGACTTGTCGTAAATGATCCGCCGACCCGAACCACCGTCCATCGGGCGTTCGGGCACGTTTCGGGCTTTGGTCGAACGGCTGGCCGGGCGAGGCTTCTTGACCTTCTTGGGTGGGACGGGAACGGCTGCCTTGGGGGCGTCGGCCGCGATGCTCGACGCGGGGGAGTTTGTGGTCCGCTGGGAGGGGACGTCTCCGTAGCCCCAGGCAGGACCAGCGGTCATTCCAAGGGCCAGTGACGTTGACGCCACGAGCGCCGCTACACGGGGGAAGAACACGCATCGCAGTGTACGAGAGCATCGAAGTTCCCGCGGTACCGCCGTGCGGTGGGGCGGCGTGTAAGACTTGTGGGTACTCGGGAGGTGGTCACGATGGATCGACTCGATGCGGTTGATGCCGCGTTGTGGTTCGCAGAGGACACCTCGACGCCCCGCAATGTGGGTGGCTTAGCGATCTTTCAGCCGCCGAAGACGGGCTTTGACCATGAACGGCTCGTCCGGCTGATCCGCAACCGAATCGCCCACGTTCCCCGCTACCGCCAACGCATCCGAGAAGTCCCCTGGGGTCTGTCGCGACCGGTGTGGGTCGACGACGCCAACTTCGACGTCGCCTACCACGTGCGTCGCTCAGCGCTCCCGAATCCGGGAACGCGAGCGCAACTCGATGAACTCGTTGCTCGCCTGATGGCTCGCCCGCTGGATCGTTCGCGGCCTCTGTGGGAGATGTATCTGATCGAGGGTCTTGAGAACGGATGTTTTGCAGTTGTCACCAAGAGTCATCAGGTGCTCGTCGACGGCACGGGTGCGATCGACATCGCTCAGGTGATGCTCGACTCCCGACCCGAGGTTCCCGATGACACACCCGATGCATGGACGCCGCGGCCCGAGCCTTCGGATCCCGAGCTAATCGGATCGGCGTTGTCGAGTGTGCTGACGCGGCCCACCGTGGCGTGGGATGTCATGAACAGTGGAGTGCGAGATGTCGGCACAGCTGCTGAGTCGTTAGCCACGTGGGTTAAGGACACCGGTATAGGCGCACTGCGCACACTTACCTCGCTGATTCGTACGCCCATGAACAGTCCGCTGAACACGCGCATCGGTGCGCAACGACGATTCGCGACAACTGAACTCTCCCTTGCAGACCTTCGTGAGGTGCACGGGACAAGCGTGGGCACGGTCAACGACGTCGTACTCACCGTCGTCACTGGTGCGCTGCGCGACTGGCTTATGAATCGTGGCCGCGTGCTCGATTCGTCCGCCACTCTTCGCGCGCTGGTTCCAGTCAGTATCCAGTCAGAGAACCCATCGCGTCGCGAGCCGAACGTGGCTGGTCAGGTCGGTGCCTTCCTGATCGATCTTCCGGTAGGTGAAGCCGATCCCATCGTCCGTTTGCACCAGATCGCCTTCCATATGCGGGACCTTCGAAATACCGAGCGGTTTGTAGCTGCTGAAGCCCTCGCGGGCATCGCAGGCTTTGGTCCGCCGACGCTGCACGCCCTGGGTGCTCGAGTCGGTTCTACTTTGTCCAACCGGGCATACAACGTCGCGGTCACGAATGTTCCCGGCCCGCAGCGTCCGTTGTACGCAGCAGGGAGTGAGATGGTCTCTGCCTATCCGTTCTCTCCGTTGGTGCAAGGGCAAGCGTTGGGTATCGGCCTTACGTCGTATCGAGGGTCGATGTTCGTCGGCTTGACCGCTGACCGTGACGCGCTCGCCGATGTCAGCGTGATCATCGACGGTCTTGCTGACTCTCTTGCTGAACTCAAAGACGCCGCGTCTAAAGAGACGGGCCTTCGCATAATTCCCGGTCGTGCGGACGCGGGATGACTCCGAATAGCAAATCGGCTGAACGCCAGCCTCGCCGTGCACTCGTGTTCGGCGGCGGGGGTGTGCTTGGTGGAACGTGGGCCGTCGGTGCTTTGTCTGCATGGGAGCAGGAGACCGGCCTGCAGGCCAAGGACGTAGACATCATCGTCGGCACGAGTGCCGGATCGGTCCTCGCCTCGCTCGTCGCCTGCGGCGTCAGCACCGATGAACTCATCACGCACTACCGAGACGAGCAGGTCCTCACCGGGCCGCTGGCCGGATACGAATGGGATCCCGATCGAGCCACCGGTGGGCACCGACCGGGTGTCCCGAAGTTTCGGGGACCGGGATCTCCGGCACTCATCCGTTCGAGCCTTCGGCAACTCGGCCAACTGCCCGCCACTACCGTCCTCTCGGCTTTCCTGCCTGAAGGTGGCCGTTCCCTCGACCGAGTAGGCCACCTCATCGACGCGGTCACCCCATTCGGCGAATGGTCCGCGCATCCCGACCTGTGGGTTGTAGCCATGGATTACACCGATGGTCACCGGGTTGTCTTCGGACGACCGGGCGCCCCCGTCGCGCCACTGGCCAGCGCGGTGATGGCCTCCTGCGCGATCCCCGGATGGTTTGCGCCCGTAGACATCGACGGACGTGCCTACGTAGACGGGGGAGCAGTGTCGGCGACATCTGTGGATGTTGTTGCGCACTCCGGACTCGACGAGGTTTATGTCATCGCTCCGATGGTTTCCTTCGAGATGGATTCACCGAGCGGAATCCAAGCGCGCCTTGAACGTCGCTGGAGATCACAGGTGACCAAGGTCTGTCGAGACGAGATGGCACTCGTGCGCGCGGCCGGAGCGCGCGTCTACGCGCTCGGCCCAGGTCAAGAAGATCTTGAGGCGATCGGCGCCAACCTCATGGATGCCAGCCGGCGCACACTCGTTCTCGAAACATCACTGCGAACTAGCAGCCAAGCGTGGAAAGCCGAGTTCGCCGAACAACTCGCCGGCTAATCGCGTATTCCTGGGCTCCTGCTAATCGCAGTCGCGGGCCCCCTTGCTCCTGCTAATCGCAGTCGCGGGCCCCCTTGCTCCTGCTAATCGCAGTCGCGCTGCCACTCCGCCGCCACCCGCTCCTCAGCCCGCAAGTACTTTTCGGTCTGCTCCGCCGCCACGGATTCGATCGTCCCGCCCACGAACGGCACCGACGCCTTGAACGTCCCGGCCGTTACGACCTTCGAGCCACTGCTGTCGGGGGAGAGCTCCAGTGAGCCGCTAAACGCCAATGGTCCGCTGAACTCCACCCTCACATCGCCCGTTCGTGATCCATCGGCGCCAGCGGCAGACCAGACCTGCGTCTCGGTCGCTGAGATCGTCTCCCCGACGAACTTCTTCGCAGGTGCAGGGACGTCGGCCGGCAGGACGCGCGTTGATGTGATGGTGGTCGACCCATCCGGTGCTTGATCGATGTTGACGGTCGTCTCCATCGAGCCGGTCGCTGCGCATTTGATCTGAACGTATTCGGGATCGGTCAGCATCCTGAAAACAGTCACGGGATCGGAATCGAAGGACTGGCGGTAGGTGAATTCCTTGCCCATGACGCTCCCAACTGAAGATTTCTATCGTCCAGCGTTCCAAGAGGTCTACCGTAGGCGATAGCGAATGCTGCAATGCCAAAGGTGACAAGGGGCGATAGTCGTGACTGACATCGAGCCACCGTCGTGGCGTCACCACCTCCAGGAATTTGCTGACCAATATGACCGAATTTTTGCGGCTCGCTTCTACCGCTATCTCTCCGATGAGGAGATGTCCGGTCACGACGTCATCACGATGGTCAACGACATCCTCGCGATGCGCGAGTGGGCGCAGCACCGACCGGCCAACACTGCCCTCGTTCGGTCATGGACCCCGCCGATCCAAGGAGTGAGCTACTCGGTGATTGAGGTCGTAACCGATGATATGGCTTTTCTTGTCGACTCGGTGACCGCCAATCTCGTGCACGGCGGCCGAAACGTCCACTTGATCGTCCACCCGCAGTTGGCGGTGCGTCGTGACTCCGACGGCAATCTGCTCGAGATCCTTGATGTGGACGTCGATGAAGCACCCGTTGATGCCATCCGCGAGTCCTGGATGCGCATCGAAGTAGAGCGGGACTTTGTCTCTGACGATCTGGACCCGATCGTTGCTTCGACCAGACGAGTGCTCTCTGATGTCCGCAAAGCCGTCACTGACTGGCAAGCGATGCGTGATCAGGCAGAACACATCGCGCAAGAGCTTGTGAGGAATCCACCGCAAGGCGTTGATTTACGTGAAGTGCACGAGGCACGCGCCTTGCTGGAGTGGCTGGCGGATAACAACCTGACGTTCCTTGGCTATCGCGAGTACGACCTCATCACTGTGGAAGGTGAAGATGCCCTGCGCCCGGTGCCCGAAAGTGGGCTGGGCATTCTGAGACAGGATGCAAACGACGATGACGCTGTGTCTTTGAGCTTCGCCATTCTCCCCACAGCCGTGCGCACCAAAGCCCGCGAGTCGCATGTGCTGGTGATGAGTAAGGCCAACTCGCGGTCGACCGTGCACCGCGCTGTGTACATGGACTACATCGGCATCAAGACATTCAATTCCGCCGGCAACGTCACGGGTGAGCGCCGGTTCCTCGGGCTCTATGCCGCGTCCGCTTACAACCACAGCGTCGCCGACATTCCAGTGCTCCGGGGCAAGCTCGACTACGTCATGCGTGAGCTGGACTTTGTTCCCGGCTCGCACAGCGCCAAGGATCTACTGCAGTTCATGGAGACCTATCCGCGTGATGAGCTCTTCCAGATTCATCCGCACCTGCTGACGCTCTTCGCCGAGTCGGTGATGCATCTGCAAGAGCGCAGGCAGACGCGGCTTTACATCCGCCCTGATGACTACGGCCGCTTCCTTTCGTGTCTGGTCTATTTGCCGCGCGATCGCTACACAACCGGCGTTCGGCTGAAGATTGAGTCGATCCTGATGGAAGCGTTCGGCGGAACGTCGACCGAGTTCACCACTCGCGTAAGCGAATCCGTCCTGGCGCGGTTGCACTATGTGGTGCACGTTCCCGTGGGGCAGGGAATCCCAGCATTCGATGAGGAGGACCTCCAAGACCGCGTCGCGGCTGCCACCCGTTCGTGGCGGGATGAATACGACCGGATCTTGGTCGATCGCGTGGGGGAGTCGGAGGCTCCTGCGTTGCTCAAGATCTACAACGACGCATTTCCCGAGTCCTACAAAGAGGACTTCGATCCCACGACCGGCGTGGATGACACGTTGATCATCGAAAGGCTGGAGCCGGCCGAACTCTCATTGCGCCTTTATGCACCGCTTGTCAGTGACACCCGGGACATGCGTTTCATCATGATGCGGGTCGGTCAGGCGATGCCGCTGACGCAGGTGTTACCCATCTTGCAGCGGCTCGGCGTCGACGTGATCGATGAGCATCCGTACGAGATCGAACGAGTCGACCGTCCATCCGCGCGCATCCTGGACTTCGGAGTCACCCTTCCCGAAGGGGCGCTGAAGAACTACGAGACCTTGTTCGTGCGATTCAGCGAAGCGTTCCGAGCTTGCTGGGACGGTCGCTGCGAAGTCGACTCGTTCAACGCACTCGTCGTCCTCGCTGGAATGGACTGGCGAGAGGCCATGATCCTTCGCGCCTACGCCCGCTACTTGCGTCAGATCGGGATCACTTTCGGACAGGGCTACCTAGAACAGGCGGTTCTCGACAACGCGCATATTTCGAGGATGCTCGTTGAGCTGTTCCAAGCTCGGTTCGACCCGCAATTCCCCACTGACCGGGAGCAGACGCAAGTGCGTCTCGTTGAGCGCATTGAGCAGGCCCTGGATTCGGTGATGAGCCTGGATGCCGATCGCATTCTGCGGCAGTTCCTGGCTCTCATCCTGGCCACGGTTCGCACGAACTTCTTCACTATTTCGCTCACGGGCGATGAGCGTTGCTCGGTTTCCTTCAAGTTGGAGCCAGACAGCATTCCAGATCTTCCGCTGCCCAAACCGAAGTTTGAGATCTGGGCCTACTCACCGCGTGTGGAGGGTGTGCACCTGCGCTTCGGTCCTGTTGCCCGCGGCGGCCTGCGTTGGAGCGATCGGCGCGAGGACTTCCGCACTGAGATCTTGGGTCTGGTCAAGGCGCAGGAGGTCAAGAACGCCGTGATCGTGCCGGTCGGTGCCAAGGGTGGCTTCTACCCCAAGAAGCTGCCGGATCCCACGATCGATCGCGAGGGTTGGATCAAAGAAGGTCGAGCGGCGTATCGCGAGTTCATTTCGTCGATGCTGGAGATCACGGATAACCGCGTGGGTGGCCAGATCGTTCCTCCGGAGAAGGTTGTTCGCCACGACGGCGACGATCCGTACCTGGTGGTAGCGGCGGACAAGGGCACAGCATCGTTTTCCGACCTTGCCAATGAGATCGCCGCCGAGCACCACTTCTGGCTCGGGGACGCGTTCGCTTCCGGAGGTTCGGTCGGCTACGACCACAAGGCGATGGGCATTACAGCCAAGGGCGCATGGGAATCGGTCAAGCGGCACTTCCGTGAACTCGACATCGATACCCAAGCCCAGGACTTCACCGTGATCGGCATCGGGGACATGAGCGGGGATGTCTTCGGCAACGGCATGCTCCTGAGTCAACACATCAGACTCATCGCGGCATTCGATCACCGACACGTGTTTGTCGATCCGAATCCTGATGCTAAGACATCGTTCGCCGAACGCCAACGCCTGTTTAATGAATCGCGCTCGTCGTGGGCCGACTACAACACCGAACTCATCTCTGCTGGTGGTGGCGTGTTCAACCGGGCTCTGAAGTCGATCCCGATTTCCGCCGAGATGAAGGACGCTCTCAACATTCCCGAGACAGTCACCACGCTCACCCCAGCCGAACTTGTGCACGCGATCCTGCAGGCCCCCGCCGATCTGCTGTGGAACGGGGGAATCGGCACGTATGTGAAAGCCCAGAACGAGACCAACCTTGAGGTTGGTGACAAGGCGAACGATGCCCTACGCATAAACGGCAACCAATTACACATCAAAGTCGTGGG
>JBDQFC010000006.1:0-112562 GCA_040266055.1 Candidatus Nanopelagicales bacterium
GTGCAGGGAACCACCGGCCCACTCGGGATCTCCGGGCAGGGGTTCGCTGGGGGCACCGGGTGTGGAGGCCCCGGTCCAGCGCGTGGCGACGTTGGCCTCCTGGATACGGGTGAGTGCCAACTCGACAGCACGATCGAACGTCACCAAACCGTTCGGTGGATCGGGAATGAAGTCGGCGATGTCGTGGTTGCGGCAGATTGCGGGATGCTTCAACGATCGAACAAGGGGCTTGGCGATCGAGCGGGGGACTGGTGTCACCAGCCCTACCCAGTGACTAGACAACTGCGGGCTCAGCATGTTGATCGGGAGAATTATGCGCCTACCTAGGCCGGCAACTGCCGCGTACCGATGCATCATCTGTTCGTAGGTGAGTACCTCTGGCCCACCGATGTCGAATTCGCGATTCACGCTCGGGGGGAGATCCGCGGCCATCACCAGGTAACGCAGTACGTCGCGGATCGCGATCGGTTGGGTTTTGGTGCGAACCCACCGCGGTGTGATCATCGCGGGGAGTCGTTCGGTGAGGTAGCGAAGCATTTCGAACGAGGCAGAACCCGAGCCGATTATCACTGCGGCGCGGAACTCAACCGTCGGAATTCCCGAACTTCGCAGGATGCGACCGACCTGCACGCGCGAACGCATATGGGGGGACATGTCTTTCTCGGGGACGTCGGGTGCAAGGCCACCGAGGTAGGCAATGCGTCTAAGAGAGGAGTCCCGGGCTGCATCGGCGAAGGTCTGGGCCATCGCCTTCTCTGCCTGCTCGAGGTTGGAGCCTTGCTGCAGTGAGTGCATCAGGTAGTACGCAACGTCGACGTCGGCAAGGGCGCGGACAACGTCGTCGCTGTTCGTTGCGTCGCCGTGAACGACTTCGATCTGGTCAGCCCATGGGAAATCGCGCAGCTTCTCCGGGCTACGCGCCAGTACCCGGACTGTGTGCCCTTTTGCGAGTAGCTCGCGGACTAGTCGCCCGCCGACGTACCCCGTGGCGCCGGTTACCAGACAGCGAAGAGCCATGCCCTCAGTGTTGCGTTGATCGGTCTGGCCCGCGACTTAGGGCCGAGTTTCCCCTGAATCGTCGTGGGAGATCAACCTGTGCGGTGGCGGGAGTGGGTGTCCATCTTCAGTCGTCTCGGTGTCCGCAGCCGCGGGTTGCGGGGGTGTCTTGTTGGGGTCGTTGTCGCCCGCGTGCCCGGTGGCGAAGTCACGCTGGGTCGGGGCGTCGGGCTGGGTTGTCGGCGGCTTGGGGGGAACCTCCTGGACACCTGCTTGGAACGTGCGGACCTGGATGCCCTCGTACGGGATGCGAATGCCTGCAGCATCGAGCGCTTCCTTCATCCGCTGGCGGATCACGCGCCCGGCGTACCACTGGTTGCCGTTCGGGACGATCTTGGTGTTCACGCGAACGACGACGGCCGTGGACGTGAGTTCGGTGACGTTCGAGTAGTAGGGAGCTCCCAGAAGGACCCCGTTGTATTGGGGATCCTCACCCATGTCCTTGCCTACGGCGTCGATGACCTGCTGCACTTTGTTGAGATCCTCGTCGTAGGGGACAGGGATCTCTATGAGTGAGTACGTCCATCCCTGGGACTGGTTGGACACCGACTGGATCTGGCCGTTGCGGATGTACCAAACAACGCCCCAGAAATCGCGGACACGCGTGTATCGCAGCGCGGTCTCCTCAACCTCACCGAGGACGATGCCGCCCATGTCGACGGTGTCGCCAATACCCATCCAGTCCTCGAAGATCATCGAGATGCCGTTGAGGTAGTCGGAGATGTAGGACTGCGCACCGAAGCCGATAACAGCGGACAGGACTGCACCGCTGGCCAGGATCGGGGCGAGATTCACACCAAGAGTCCCGAGAATCGTCAGTACCGCCGCAGACCACACCACGATGACAAGAACGTTTCTCGCAAGCGAACCGAGCGCGTGGGCGCGCTGTCGCTGGCGATCCTCCATGAGAGTGGTGGCGAGTTCGGCGTCATCGGCGCCGCGCAGTTGCCCCGGTCGGCGCTTAGGCGCGTGATTGGTGACCGCTTGAACGGACTTGCGGATGGCGCGTCCGCCGATGATTTGGACGATAAAAGCGACAAGGACGATCACCCCGATCCTCAGCAGTGGTTCAAGGGGGAGATCCTTGGTGAGGTCATTCCAAGCGTCGACGATCTCGTTCATGGTGCCTAGCCTTGCATGCCGGTCCACCTGGCCAGGAACGCAAGGGTGTCCGCGGTTTCCTCAACGGCAGCGTCGAGCTTGCGTGCTCCGTGGCCGACATTTCCCTCCGAGCGCAGCAGAATCGGCCGGTCCCCCGATGTCGCATGCTGAACCGCAGCACACATCTTGCGGCCATGCATCGGGTCGGTGCGCGTGTCGTTGTCGAAAACAGCGAACATCGTCGCCGGGTAGTCGGTGCCTTCGACGACGCAGTGATACGGGGAGTACGCGTGCAGCCAGCCGAACTGCTCGGGGTCTTCGGGATCCCCATATTCCACGGTCCATGTCGGCCCGAGTTCGCTAGTCGTATAGCGGATCATGTCCAGCAGCGGTGCTACGCAGACGACCGCGTTGAACAGGTCGGGCCGTTGCGTCAATGCCGCGCCTACGAGCAGACCGCCATTTGATCCGCCATAGACGGCAAGGTTGGCGGGAGTGGTCCAGCCCTCGGCACTCAGATATTCGGCGGCGGCGTGGAAGTCATCGAACACGTTCTGCTTCTTGTCCAGCATGCCGTCTCGGTGCCATTGCTCACCCTCGTCTCCACCACCGCGCAGACACGCCACCGCCCACACTCCACCTGCCTTGACCCACGAGAGGATTGCTGCGGAGAAGCCCGGCTGCATGGGAATGCCAAAGCCCCCATAGCCGTACAGAACCGTCGGGCGCGGTCGATCGGGTGTGGCGGTCGGCGAGACGATGAACATCCGGACCGTGGTTCCGTCCTTCGATTCGTAGGTGACAAGTTGCGAATGGACATCCGGGACCTCTACCGAGCCCGGCGGCGTCGCATACAACTCGGCTTCGCCCGAGCGGGCATCGAAGGAATAGATGGTCGGCACTTGCGTGTGGTCGGTGTAGGCGAACCAGACGACCGGACCACCGGTCGGCTTTTCTATCGGCCCGGCGACCGTTCCGGCTCCCGGAAGTTCGATGCTGCGCACGAATGCGCCATCCTCGGCCCGGTGCAACTTCATCGTCGCGACACCGTGCGCAGTGGTCGTGACAAGCAGGAACTCTTCGTCGAGTTCATCACCATCGATCACCGCGACGGACTCGAGTACCGCTGCGGGATCTTCAGGGATGAGGTCGACCCACTCGTTCGCTCCCCATCGACCTGGCTGTGTCACGGCGAGTCTGCCCCGCGGAGCATCGCGGTCTGTTGCGACGTAGACCCGGCCGTCACGACCGAACGTCAACGATGTTTGCGCATCGACGTCGGCCTGGACCTGCTGGAAGGCCGGGCCATCGACTGCTGATTGCGTCAGGTCTGCAACCCAGAGATCGTTGCGAGGCTCGGTTCCCTCAGCCGAGGAAATCTGCAGCCAATGTCCGTCGCGTGAGACCTCAACTCCGTAGTAGTTGGTCATCGTCATACCCGCGCCGAAGATGTTGGCGTCGTCGTTCGCGTCGTTTCCCACGTGATGCAAGAAGACCCGACGATGGAAGCCACGCTCGGACTCGGGGAGTTCCTCGGGAGGCAGGCTCCGCACGTAATAGAAGGAGTCACCGCCGGGAATCCAAGCAACCGGTGAGTATCGACAGCGATCGATGGGTCCATCGATCACATCGGCTGTCGCGACGTCCATGACGTACAGAACCGACTCCTCGGTTCCGCCTTCTGAGAGTTGATATGCGAGCCGGTCGCCTTCTTTGGACGGCTGCCAGGAGTCCAACGTTGTACTGCCGGTTTCGTCGAGTTCCATCGGATCGATGAGGACCCGCTCGGTTCCATCAGCCTCACGCACGAACAGGACCCCGAATTGCTGACCGGGTTGGCGCCTACTGAAGAAGACACGGTCACCGCGATGTACCGGCAGTGAGATCGCGCCGGCACCGAGAAGAGCCTCAACACTGTCGGCAAAGGCCTCGCGTGTGGACCATGCGTCCCTTTCGTCAGCGAGAAGAGTCGACTGCTTTTCTAACCATGTCTTGGTTCGCGGATCCTCTGCGTCCTCGAGCCAGCGATACGGGTCCATAACTCGCTCGCCGTGCATGTCATCGACGACATCGACGCGCTCTGCGGTGGGGTAGTCACGTGCCATGCCGCCACCCTAGGCGCAGAAGGTTTGCGTAGCGTTTCCTCCGTGACAACGGAGCCGACGGACCGCGCGCTGCTGCTTCAACTTGCTGATGCCTATCGAGTCGCCACTGAATACTGGGGTCAGGCCGGCAATTACGTCGCAGTCGCCGACGACGTCATTCGTGCCGTCCTCGCGGCCTTGGGCGTCGACGCCAGCAACGACGCTGCGATCCGCGACAGCCTGGAATCGGCGCGGCTACGCGAGTGGCGTCGAGTCATGCCTCCGGTTTTCGTCTCCTGGCAGGGCGAGGAACGGCGGCTGTGGGTGCACGTTCCCCACGGAGAAGCCGTATCTGCGTCGGTGGTGCTCGAAGACGGAACTCGTCGTGACCTTCATCAATGGGACTGGTGGGTCGATCCCGTGGAGGTCGATGGTCGCCTCATCGGCGAAGCCAGTTTCGGGGTGCCGGCCGACCTTCCGATCGGGTGGCATCGAATCGAGGTGTCGGGTGAGTCAATCACCGCCGACTGCCCGCTTGCCGTGGCACCGGCGTCTCTTGATCCGGAGGCCGTCGCAGGTGAACGGCAATGGGGCCTGATGGTGCAGGCGTACTCCTGGCCGTCATCTTCTTGGTCGTCATCTTCCTGGTCTCCATCGCGCTCGGCCGGATCGCCAGGTTCCTGGGGCGTGGGGGATATCCATGATGTTGTCGATCTGGCCACGTGGAGTGCACGCGAGGGCGGCGCTGGATTCATCCTGGTAAATCCACTGCACGCACCGGTGCCCGGTGTTCCATCTCCGTATCTGCCGACATCTCGTCGGATGTGGACTCCATTGATGATCCGAATCGAGGACATCCCCGAGACTGCATTGCTCGCAACCGCCGATCGCACTCGAATCGAGCAACTTCACGCCGGCACCCGGAGGTCAGGCGTTGATTCGGATTCTCGAATTGATCGAGAGGGTGCTTGGCAGCACATGAGACCGGCCCTGGAACTTGTGTTCGAAGTCCCTCGCGAGGTCGATAGGGAGCAGTCTTTTCGTACATTCGCGAAGGAGCCGACGGTACGTACCTTCGCTACCTGGTGCGTCCTCGCCGAGGAGTTCGGCACGGACTACCGCCAATGGCCTCAGGAATTTCGGGAGTCCAATAACGACGCCGTGCGTCGCTATTTGCAATCGCATAACCGCGAAGTGGATTTCCAGGCGTGGCTTCAGTGGGTCATCGCCGAGCAACTCGAGTCTGCTCAGGCGGCATGCCGTGATGCGGGTATGGCGATCGGGGTGATCACGGATCTGGCGGTGGGTGTTCACCCAGGCGGTGCCGACGCGTGGGCACTGTCGGATGTGATGGCGCGCGGAGTCGGCGTGGGTGCACCTCCAGACATGTACAACCAGCAGGGGCAAAACTGGGATCAACCACCGTGGCGCCCCGATGCACTCGCCGAGGCGGGGTTCGAGCCCTTCCGTGATGTCCTGCGAGCTGCCCTCCGAGGTGCCGGAGGGTTGAGGATCGATCACATCCTCGGGTTGTTTCGCATGTGGTGGATTCCCCAAGGGATGTCCGCAACGCAGGGAACGTTCGTCGGCTTCGACCACGACGCAATGCTCGCCATCACGTGCCTGGAGGCGCACCGGGCTGGCGCTGTCGTCATTGGAGAGGACCTCGGCACCGTCGAGCCGTGGGTGCAAGACGAACTCGCGCGTCGAGGGATCCTCGGAACCGTCATTTCTTGGTTCGAGCGAGACCCTGCAGTGGTGCCTCCGGAGAAGTGGCGACGTCGAGCGCTGGCGAGCGTCACCGTGCACGATCTGCCGCCCACAGCCGGATACCTCGCAGGTGAGCATGTGCGCCTTCGATACGAACTTGGCCTACTGGAAGGTTCCGCCGCGGACGAGTACGCCGCTGCGCTTGCCGAGCGCGGCGAGTGGGCACAGATCCTGCGGGACCGGGGATGGCTGTCGCACGAGTCCAATCTCGATGTAGAGCAGGGGCGCGCAGACATGGTCGTCGCGATGCACGCGGCCGTTGCGTCGTCACCGTGCATGTTGGTGGGGGTTGCCGCTCCCGACCTCGTGGGCGACTTCCGAGCGCAGAATCAACCGGGAACCGATCGCGAATACCCGAATTGGTCCATGCCTATCGCCGGGCCCGACGGTGTTCCGGTGGACCTCCAGGACTTCCTTGCCCACCCACCGTCGCTTGCCCATCAGATCTTGGACACTGTGCGGCAATAGGCTTGAGGTATGGATCCTCTCGTCGCCCTTGGGCTCTTCGTCGGAATCCCCGTCGGTCTTGCCGCTGTCATCGCGATCTTCGTCATGGTTCCTCGTGGCAAGTACGGATCGTCCGCTGAAGAGGAAATGGCTCCCGGTTCTGCCTTGATCACAAGTGCACCGGCTACTCCCAACCCGGCCGCGCTTCCTACGAGTGAAACAGCCGGCGCTGGCGTCACCGGAGGTGCACATGGAAATTGGTGAGAAGTTCAGTTTTTCTATTTCTGAGCGGGGCGACGTCGAACGCATCGTCCAGATCGCCCGTGACATTTGCGGCTATGAGTTCGGCGTCTACGTCGGATCCTTAGAGGCTGGACGTGAATCCGCGGTCGCCATGCACGGTGGTCTGCACGAGCCGGACGCAGCGGTGCTGCTCGCTATCGACCCCGATAGCCGTTCGATGGACATCGTGACCGGATCACGCGTCCGGCGGACCCTCGATGATCGTGCGTGCGAGTTCGCGCTGCTGTCTCTGCGGACCAGTTTGCAGGCCGATCAACTCCTCGCCGGAATCCGCGACTCGATCATGATGCTCGCCGAACACGCCCGCGCCCCGCGGACGCTGCACCTCGACGAACCCGCCTAGAACTCCTCCGGCTAACTATCCCTGCTGCGGGCCCGCTGTGCTCGCAGCAGGCCATCGCGGCCTTCGGAAACAAGCCTCGCTAGAGCCGGACTAGGTCCGGTTGCCAGGAATGAATCCGCACGCTGCACCGTTGCGTCGTCTACCGAGAACATCGGGAACAGCCCCATGGTGATCGACGAAGCAATCTCCATGGTCCTGTTGGCCCAGATCTCCGGCAAGACTTCGAAATAGCGATCGATGTACGGATCGGTGAGGTCACAGTGCTCGCGGTCCAAGAAGCCGGCGATCGTCGCCTCGAGCATCGCGTTCGGGAGTTCGGTGTTGGTGAAAATTTCCTGCCACGCCCACTGTTTGGCCTGCTCTGTCGGCACCGAAGCTCGAGCCATCACCGCTTGGCGACGTCCGGTAGCGGTGTCGTCGTTGGCCAATTCCGCATCAATGGCCTCGTCTCCACGGGTTCCAGCGGAGACGAGCTGCATGAGTAGGAACCAGCGAAGATCGGTGTCGACCGTGAGGCCGTCCCAGGCAATAACACCGTCGAGGAGGCCCTCGACTACGGCGAGGTGCTCCGTTGTCGTGGCGGCACCAGCGAAGGATCGCGTGAACGCGAGTTGTCGATCGCTTCCGGCTTCAGCGGCTTGGGCCAGTTCCAAAGTCCGGTCTGCGAGGCGGATGAGGTACTCGGTGCGGTGGGAGTCCGATGCGAACTGATCGATGGCCATGCGGACTTGTCGCAGGACTCCCTGGACAACGCCGATGTCGGATTCGGCTTCGATGCCCGCGAGGACTAGGTCTACGAAGTCGCCGGTAGCCACTTCAGCATCGCGGGTCATGTCCCAGGCCGCACCCCAAATGACGGCGCGTGCAAGAGAGTCGCTCACGCCGCCCAGGTGCGACGTGGCAGTGGCCCAAGAGTCGTCGTCGAGTCTCACCTTCGCGAAGGTGAGGTCGCCATCGTTGAGTAGGAGCAGATCAGCCCGCGGTTTGCCGACCAGCGCGGGCACCTCGGTCAACTCACCTGTGACGTCGACCTCCATGCGGTCCCGGAGATTCAGAGAATGGCCATCCACGTCGTAGAGACCGATCGCAACCCTGTGCGAGCGCAGGGTCGGTTCGATCCCGGCTGGAGCCGACGGCGGCTCCTGCTCGACGCGCACGGACGCGTAATTGCCGGAAGCATCGAGTTCCACATGGGGGCGGAGCAGGTTAACTCCACTGGTCTGCAGCCACTCGCGGGTCCATTGGGATAGATCGCGACCGCTGGTCGCCTCAAGTTCAGACAACAGGTCGCTTAGTTCGGTGTTTCCCCAGGCGTGCTTGGTGAAGTACTCGTGCAAACCGGCTAAGAACTCTTCTTCGCCGACCCACGCCACGAGTTGCCGAAGTGCCGAAGCACCCTTGGCGTAAGTAATTCCGTCGAAGTTAACTCGTACCGCATCTAGATCCACCATGTCCGCTGCAATCGGATGCGTGGACGGCAACTGGTCTTGCCGGTACGCCCAGGCCTTGCGGAGGTTTGCGAAGGTAGTCCACGCCTCGGGGAAACGAGTGGCGTTCACGTTGGCGTGGTGCGAGGCCCACTCGGCGAAAGACTCGTTTAGCCACAGGTCGTCCCACCACTTCATCGTGACGAGATCGCCGAACCACATGTGTGCCATCTCGTGCAAGATCGTGTTGGCCCGTTGTTCGTAGGCGGCCTGAGTCACCCGAGACCGGAACACAAAGTCCTCGAGGAAGGTCACACAACCGGCGTTTTCCATGGCGCCGGCATTGAACTCGGGCACGAAGAGTTGGTCGTACTTGGTGAAGGCGTACGGAACGCCAAACTGCTCTTCGAAGAAGGCGAAACCCTGCTTGGTTAGTTCGAAGATGTCATCGGAGTCTAGGTATTGCGCGAGCGATGCGCGGCAGAAGATTCCGAGCGGATACGTGCCGTTTGGTCCAACGTACTCGTCACGAACTACGTGGTACGGGCCTGCAACAAGAGCGGTTATGTAGGTGGACATCCGTGGTGCGGGCTCGAAAGTCCAGGTTGCCGTTTTGGTTCCCGCGGCTGCGGGTTCAGGTGTTGGAGCGTTGCTGATCACTTGCCAGTGATCGGGTGCGGTCACGGTGAGTTGGAAGGTGGCCTTGAGGTCGGGCTGCTCGAAGCAGGCGTACATGCGACGTGCATCTGCCGACTCGAACTGGGTGTAGAGGTAGGTCTCGTTATCCACCGGATCGACGAATCGGTGCAGGCCTTCGCCGGTGTTCATGTACGTGCACTGGGCCACGACCGTCACGGTGTTGTCTCGTGCCACGTTCGGAAGGGTGATTCGTGCGCCTTGGACGACTTCGGCTAGATCAAGTTCGTCGCCGTTGAGTGTGACGGACTCCACCGAAGTCGCGATCAGATCAATCCAGGTCGACGAACCCGGATCGCTGCATTCGAAGACGCACGTGGTGGTGCTCCGGAAGGTCGGGCCGGTTCCGGTGAGATCCAAGTCCACTGAGTAGGAGTCGACGGTTATCGACTGGCTTCGGGTCTGAGCCTCGGCGCGGGTGATGTTCTCGTTCTTGGCGGTGTTCGTGGCAGCGGACGTCATGATCCGATCCTGTCACCTCGGCTCCTTGCTCGCTTTTTGGCCGACCTTGCGTGCACTACGTTGGCGCGCATGGAGGCACGTTTTTGGTTCGATCCGCTGTGTCCGTGGGCCTGGATCACGTCCCGTTGGATGGTCGAGGTCGAAGGTCTGCGCGACGTCCAGGTCACCTGGAAAGTCATGAGCTTGGCGATCTTGAACGAGGGCAAGGAGGTCCCGCCGCAGTACGCAGAGGCAATGGCCGCAGCGTGGGGTCCGGTTCGGGTGTGTATCGCTGCTGAGCAACAGTTCTCATCTGAGCGTCCGACCATCGTCGGGGATCTCTACACCGCTTTGGGTACCCGTCTACATCTGCAAAGTCGGACCGACTACGCCACGGTGATCGAGGAGTCGGTGGCGGAGTGCGCACTGCCGTCTTCGCTAGCCGAGGCAGCATCGGACTCCGGGTTGGACGAGGCTCTACGTGCCAGTCACGATGAGGGTCTAGCCCTCGTGGGTTCTGACGTCGGCACCCCGATCGTTGCGATTCCGGACCGTACAGGTGGCGAGGTGGGACTATTCGGACCGATCGTGACACCCGCTCCGCTGGGAGAGGACGCAGCGCGGCTTTGGGATGCGTTCGTGACGATGGTTCAGACGCAGGGCTTCTACGAGATCAAGCGGACGAGGGATGTCGAACCGCAGTTCGACTAAGGAATACTCCCCGACATGATCGACAAGGCCATCGAACAGCCATGGCGCGGTTTCGCCAGTGACAACTACGCGGGAGTCCATCCTGAGGTCCTCGAGGCGTTGGCCGCGGTCAACGTCGGCCATCAATCTGCCTACGGCGATGACGAGGTCACTTCGCTAGCTCGGGATCTCGTCCGCGAGCACTTCGGTGGCGGGGCTGAGTTCCTGCCGGTCTTCAACGGAACGGGCGCCAACGTCGTTGCCCTGCAATCGGCAATCCAGCGCTGGCAGTCGGTTGTCTGTTCGAGCACCGCTCACATCCATGCTGATGAAGGTGGGGCACCGGAATCCGTCGCGGGCATCAAGCTTTGGACGGTGCCGACCGCTGACGGAAAGCTCCGTCCTGACGATGTCCAGGGCCAATGCTTCGACATGGACTTCGTTCATCGCGCGCAGCCAGGGGCGGTGAGCATTACTCAGTCAAGTGAGATGGGAACGGTCTACTCGCCCGACGAAGTTGCTGCACTAGCCAAGGTGGCACATGCGAACGGGCTTGCCTTGCACATGGACGGAGCGCGCCTTTCGAACGCGACGGCGTCGCTCGGAGTCCCTGTCTCAGCATTTACTTCGGATGCCGGCGTGGATCTCGTCTCCTTCGGGCTGACTAAGAATGGTGCGATGCTGGCGGAGTCGGTGGTCGTGCTCAATCCTGAGCGTGTGCAAGGAGTCGACTTCCTTCGCAAGACGTCGATGCAGCTCGCTAGCAAGATGCGTTTCTTGAGTGCGCAGTTCGTTGCTCTGCTGACAGATGACCTGTGGTTGCGCAGCGCTCGGCACGCAAATTCGATGGCGGCCCGGCTTCGTGACGGTGTCGCGGATCTCCCGAATGTAACCATCACCCAATCGGTGGACGCCAATGCGGTGTTCGTCGTACTTCCGGCTGAGGTGACCGCCAGGCTCCAGGACCGCTTCCACTTTTACACCTGGGATCAGGTGAGTGGCGAGGTCCGTTGGATGTGCGCATGGGACACAACCGAGACCGACGTTGACGACTTTGTGGCCGCGGTGCGGGAGGAGATCTCCTCCGGTGCCTGAAGGCAACGTCGTACATAACCAGGCTCGTCGGCTCCGTTCCCTTTTTCGGGGGAGCGTCATTCGTGTGGACAGCCCCCAGGGTCGCTTTGCGGCTGACGCCAAGAGAATTGACGGTCGGGTGTTGGACAAGGTTGAGGCGCACGGAAAGCACTTGTTTCTGCGCTTCGAAGACCTCTGGGTGCACATCCATTTGGGCCTGTTCGGCAAGTGGCGCATCACTAAAGGGCAGGCACCCGAACCGCGCGGACAGATACGTCTCCGGCTCCAAAGTGACGATGGATACGCAGAGTTACGCGGCCCAACCGTCTGCGAACTCCTCGACGAGGACGCGAAGCAGGCTGCTGTCTCGCGAATCGGTCCGGACCCGATCAAGAAGTCGGATCCGACTCCGGCGTGGCACCGAGTCGAGCGCAGCAGTGCCCCAATCGGCGCTTTGTTAATGGATCAGAAGGTTTTCGCAGGGGTGGGGAACATTTATCGAGCGGAGGTTTTGTTTCGACACAACATCTCTCCGTACCGGCCCGGTAAGCAGGTGAGCCGCAATGAGTTCGACGCGATCTGGGAGGACCTCGTCCTGCTTATGGCGCAGGGCACTAAGCGCGGTCGGATCGACACGGTTCGCCCAGAACACTTGCCCGAAATCATGGGACGTCGTCCGCGTGAGGATCGGCACGGAGGTGAGGTTTACGTGTACCGCCGCGCTGGTCAGGAGTGTCACCTGTGCGCGGCGGAAGTTCAGATGGCTGAGATGGGGGCCCGCAAGCTCTATTGGTGCCCCGGCTGTCAGCCGGAGTGATCGGGCCGCTTCACGATCCACGGTTCCCCGCTCATCAGCACCCCGGTGTCCAGAGCGTGTTCGCGAGCTAGGAGTAAGGCCGCCTGTTCAGTTGGAGCTTTCAATTCGACGTGTCGTGTGAAACTCGAACTGATGGGTATGGCCACCGTGAATGTTTCGAACTCCACGTCGCCAACGTACGCCTAGTCCCGGGCTGCGTCGACCTGTTCTTGACCGGGGATCTGCGGTGAGCGGATGCCCGGGTGATCCGCGGGAATCGCGCGCTTGACGATGACCCATGACCCCAGCACCGTCGCGATGACGAGCAGGTAGAAGAAGGCGCCGGATGCGGCCAGGCCCCAGAGCGCATCGCTAGCGATCAGGGGGAACAGGACTGCCGCACGAACGAGGTTGAGGAGCACCCAAAGCCACGATCCGCGCGAGTAAGCCCGAACCAGGACCGGATCCTTTCGCCACCGCATGCCCGTCCCGACGATCGGCCCCACGATTACACCGAGTAGCGGCCAGCGAACAAAGTTTCCAATGACAAAGGCGAGGGCCGATAAGACGTTCAGGAGTACCCGCGGCCAAAAGAAGGCAGCCGCGCTTCCCGTGCGAGCTGCGACGTAGGCGCCAAGTGCGACGACAACAACGGCTCCAACTACTCGGGTCGGGCGCTTGCGCTCAGCCAACCGCCAGATACCGAAGATCACTGCTAGGACCAAGGACGAAACGATTGCCCACGTGAGGGCGTCGGGACTGCTGTTGGAGAGTCCGACGTAGACCGCCACGAACACGATCGGCGGGAGGATGCTCTCGAGCGCACCTCGTGGCCCACCGATGAGTGTGGCTAGCGGGGCTCGATCCTCGGGGGACGTCATGGGCACCCCCGCACGATAGTCGCGGGTCCCAAACTTCCTTGCCGACGCTACGTCGACGCCGCTGCTCGGCTAGCGTCTTTCCCGTGGCTGACGATTCCCGGGATTTGACGGCGCTTTCCGATCAATGGCAACGCGATCTTGAGTCGTGGGCTATCCCGCAACACATTCTCGATCAGGCTTCCGAAGCACCGTGGGTGCATCCAGTCGCGATGTTCACCGTCGAGGGTGAAATTACCGAGTCTCTCTCGCATCAACGTGCCCGCGAGGTCCTTCTCGACGGCGGAACAGTGTTGGATATCGGTTCCGGCGGTGGCCGAGCGTCCTTCGCGCTCACCCCTCCGGCCGGAGAAGTGATCGCGGTGGACCACCTGCAAGGCATGTTGGACGCTTATGCCCAAGCTGCGTCGGAACGCGGAGTCGCCCATCGCGAATTCCTCGGTCAGTGGCCGGACGTGGCCAACGACGTACCTGTCGCTGATGTGGTCGTCTGCCACCACGTTGCATTCAACGTTGGTTCGATCGTTCCCTTCCTGCAGGCCTTGAACGATCACGCGACGCATCGGGTGGTTCTGGAGCTTCCGATGACTCACCCGATGAGCAATATGAACCCGCTGTGGAAGAAGTTCTGGGATCTTGATCGACCAACGGTGCCCACCGGCTATCAACTCGCTGACATAGCGAAGGCGATGGGTTTCGATGCGCATCTTGACGTATGGATCGACGAGACGTGGGGCCGGCGCGTAGATATGCCGGACGAGGAACGCATTCGCTTCGCGCGGATGCGTCTGTGTCTAAACGAGGATCGCGACGCGGAGGTTGCTGCGGCATTAATTGAGCAACAGGACGCCAAGCCCCGTGAGGTATGCACCCTGTGGTGGGACGTGTGAGCGCCTTCGACGTCGAGCGGTTAAGAGCGCGGATGCCTGCGCTGTCTTCCGGTGTCGCCTTCTTCGATGGTCCGGGCGGTACGCAGACGCCGGACTTCGTTGCAGATGCGATGCAGGCAGCATTGACGGCACCGTTGTCCAACAGAGGAGCATTGACCGAATCCGAGCGCAATGCCGAGGAGATCGTTCAATCCTCGCGAGCGGCAGTTGCTGATCTGCTGGCTTGTGATCCGTCCGGAGTTGTGTTTGGTCGGAGCATGACCGAGGCGACGTTCATGGTGGCGCGCACGCTGGCCTTTGATTGGGGACCAGATGACCGAATCGTGGTCACCGATCTCGACCACGACGCGAATGTCCGACCGTGGGTTACGTATGCCGAACGAGCCGGTGCAGAGGTTGCCTGGGCTCGATTTGACCCCGCGAACGGTGAGTTGCCCGCGTCGACGGTCATCGATGCGATCACGGATAACACCCGATTGGTTGCTGTTACCGGTGCGTCGAACGTCCTTGGCACGCGCCCCGATCTGCGTGCCATCGCCGATGCCGCGCACGCAGCTGATACGTTGTTCTTCGTCGATGGTGTGCACCTGACCGCACACACGCCTATCGACGTCGAAGCGATCGGTGCCGACTTCTATGCATGTTCGGCCTACAAGTTTCTCGGCCCGCACCTGGGGATCGCCGCCGCGTCGCCAGCCCTGTGGGAATCGATGCATCCGGACAAGCTCGCCCCGAGTACCGAGCAAGTTCCCGAGAGGTTCGAGTTGGGGACGCTGCCCTACGAATTGCTCGCCGGCGTCGTTGCTGCCGTCGATGTCCTCGCGGATCTGATACCCGGAAACGAAGCATCGATGAGCCGACGCGATCGGCTCGAACGCTCGCTGACCGCTCTTGCCGACCATGAGGATCGGCTGCACGCTCGCCTGCGATCCGGACTCGAGTCGCTGCCTGGGATCACAATCTTTGGGAATGCGCCGTCTCGGACCCCGACCGAGTTCTTTGCCTTCGAGGGCTACGCAAGTGCCGACGTTGCCAAGGCTCTTGCCGGCCGGTCCATCAACGCACCGGCCGGCTCCTTTTATGCATACGAGCCGTGCCGCTCACTTGGTCTTGGCGCTACCGGTGCCATTCGAGCTGGGCTTGCTCCCTATACGAATGACGAAGACGTCGATCGGCTGATCGCAGCATTGCGAGATATTGTCACCGCGTGAGCGCGTACCGGACCACACCCTGGATCTTGATCCTCGGTGGCTTCTTCGGCCTGCTGGCCGCATTCGAACTCACCTTGGAGAAGTTCGCGATAGTCGCGGATCCGAACTACATCCCTGGATGCGACATCAACCCCGTCTTGTCCTGCGGATCGATTATCGTCACCGACCAAGCGTCGGCTTTCGGATTCCCCAACCCCATCATGGGTCTCATCGGGTACAGCGTCGTTATCTCCATGGGTGTCCTGCTTGCGTCCAAGGTGGAATTGCCGCGCTGGGTGTGGATCGGACTCAACCTCGGGGCCCTGTTTGGATTTGGCTTCGTCATCTGGTTGATCACCCAAAGCCTGTACGTCATCGGCGCGCTTTGTCCGTGGTGCATGGTGGCCTGGGCCGCGACCATTCCGATCTTCTGGCTCGTCACCGCGGACAACGCGGCGGCTGGTCGCCTCAGTGGAAGAGCGGGACCTGGTGCCGTTGCCCAAACGGTCGCCTCACTGCGCTGGATTCTGGTTGGAGCGACGTATCTCGTGGTACTGGCGTTGATCTTTATTCGATGGATGGACTTCTGGCTGGGCGCGTAACCGCCTAGCGCTTTACGGCCAGCGCGCCGACAATCCTTCGCTCTCACACATCGGCGTTGTGCGCCTGCTTAGCCCATTGATCATGCTCTCGGGCGGCCCACTGTTGCGAGACGTACCCGGTTCGCATCCCTACGCGAGCTTCGGAATCCTTCATTGCCATATATGTGTGACCGGCAACAACGACGACAATGAGAAGCGTCAACCAATCGTGTACGAATGTGGCCCCCGTGCGAATGTCATCGGGAAACAACGAACTGAAGAACATGATCGAGCCGGTCGCCAACATAATGATGATGGAGCCGAGGCTGAAAGCCGCGTTGAGTTTTTGACCGGCATTGAACTTTCCAATAGGTATTCGACCGGATCGTCGATCAGGCGATCTCAACCACTTCCAGTCTGACGAGGTGAAGCGATTTAGCTCATCGGAGTCCTTACGAAACGCCTTGGATGCCAGGGCGAGGATCAGCGGGACAGGAAGGGCGAAACCAGCGATCCAATGGATGTCGCTGATCAGTGGGCGGTTGCCGACCAGAACGCTGATGTCGGGAAAGTAAAGCGCGGCACCGGTTGCGATGAGGGCGACCATCAAGACCGCGATGCTGCGGTGCACCCAGCGCTCTGCGCGGGAAAAGCGCAGGAGCCGAGCGCTAGGCGATGGGCTCGTCGTTGCGTCCATTGGACGCTCCCACCCAGGCGTCGATGTCGTAGCCGCGAACTTCCCAGTAGCCGGGAATGACCTCGTCGACTACCTCGATGCCAGACATCCATTTCAGTGACTTATAGCCGTACATCGGCGCGACGTACAGGCGCACCGGTCCTCCGTGCTCGCGGGTGATCGGCTTGCCGTACATCGAAGACGCAACGAGGACGTCGTCTCGAAGACCTTGCTCCATGGTGAGCGATTCGGTGTACTCGCCGTCGAAGGAGAAGAAACGCAAGGCCGAACTGGTCAGCGTCGCGCCTGCGGCAGCCAGGACGTCACTGAGCAGGACGCCCGACCAAGGGACATCGTCCACCCGCCACCCGGTCACGCACTGGAAATCCTTGGTCATCTGAGTCTGCGGAAGATCAGCGAGATCCTGCATCGACAAAGACAGGGGAGTGGTGACGTTGCCTGTTACGTCGAGCCGATAGTCGGCCGGATCCATCTCGGGGTAGCCGCCGGTAACTGTGTAAATGCGGAAACCACCTGCTGCGGGCACCACGCTTCCCAGACCTGGAACCGTGGCGGCCACAGTGCTGGTCACCGCCTGTTGTGCCTGGCGGCCGAAGATGACGCCCACCGCGCCAACGCCCAGCATGCCCAGGACGACTCTCCTGCCGACGGGCGAACCTCGGCGTTTGGTCGTCGGCTGAGTCGTCGATTGCGTCGCCGTTGACTCCTCCATGGCTACATGAGAACACGGGATGCCGATTGCGGCACGTCATCACCGGCGGGGTGTACGGCCAAAGAGGCGTCGTTCAGTCAGGAGTGGAGCGGGTGACGAGAATCGAACTCGCACAACCAGCTTGGAAGGCTGGGGCTCTACCATTGAGCTACACCCGCGCGAAGCGCCCCTATGTTAGCGGCCCTTCGAACGGGCTTTCTCATACCGGGTGATGTAGCCGTCCACATCAACGGCCGCCACGGCGTCGCCGATGACCGCTAGAGGGAGATCATCCAGCGAGCGGAACCGAACGCAGGACGCTCCCATGTTCATGCGCTTACCGGTGGCCCGGTATGCCGCCTCGAACGTCTCCCGAGCCCCGGGATCGGCGTAGATCGAGTGCAGGTAAACGGCCATGTGGTTCTTCTGTGAGGCCAGGGCCGCGTAGAGCAGGGGTTGGCCGTTATAGGTATCCGGGTAGCGAGACAGCGGAATCTCGTAGGCGATCATTCCCCAGTTCATGGTCTCGACCACGCCATCGGGCAGGTTCTCCAAGATCACTTGCCGGACAGACTCCAGGGCCGCGCGACGAGCGTCGGGGAGCTCGTAGAGGTAGTCGACGACGGTTCCGGCCTCGCTGCGCATGGAGCCACGTTACGACTCATGGGCCCTGACCTCTAGACTCTCGCGGAGCCCACGCGGGGCGTAGCGTAGTGGCTAGCGCGCCTGCTTTGGGAGCAGGAGATCGGGAGTTCGAGTCTCCCCGCCCCGACCATGAGCGCCGACCGGCGCCGTGATCACCAACACTGGAGTAGTACGTGAAGACCGACGTCGAGTCACTTAGCCCTACCCGCGTCAAACTGACAGTCGAGTTGCCTTTCGAGGAACTGCAGCCGAGTTTCGACAAGGCCTACGCCTCGATCGCCAAGCAGGTGAACGTGCCTGGATTCCGCAAGGGCAAGGTTCCCGCACGGGTTATCGAGCAGCGCTTCGGGCGCGGTGCGGTTCTCGAAGAGGCGATCAACGACGCAGTCCCCACGGCCTACGAGACGGCACTTCGCGAAAACGAGATCGTCCCGGTCGGTCGACCCGAAGTGGATGTGACTGAGGTCGAGGATGGCGAGAAGGTCACGTTCACTGCTGAGGTGGACATTCGCCCTGAGTTCGATCTGCCGGACTACAAGGGAATTGCAGTTGAGGTAGACGCTGCCGAGGCGAGCGACGCCGATATCGACGAGCACATCGATAGCTTGCGCACTCGCTTCGCGTCGCTGAAGGACGTGGACCGAGCCTGCGCAGACGGCGATGTCCTGCTGGTCGACATCTCCGGGGCCACCGACTCTGGCGATGCCGTTGATGACCTCTCGGGCAATGCGCTGTCCTACGAGATGGGCACCGACGGCATGCTCCCTGGTTTCGATGAGGCGGTTCGTGGTGCCTCGGCCGGCGAGACTCGCACGTTCGAGTTCACCCCGAGCAACGGCGATTGGGCCGGTGTGCCGCTAGCGGTCACTGCGACGGTCACAGCCGTTCGTGAGCGCGAACTGCCTGAGCTGGACGAAGAGTTCGTGACCATGGCCTCAGAGTTCGACACAGTCGAAGAGCTTCGTGAGGATGCCAAGGTGCGTGTGTCGCGCCTCAAGCGGATGGAGCAAGGTCAGCAGGCCCGCGAGAAGGTCAACGAAGCTCTAATGAGCTCTGTCGAATTCCCCCTGCCGGAGGGAATCATCGCCGCCGAGATCGAGGCTCATTTCGAGGACGGCCATGAGGCCACCGACGAGCACCGCGCTGAAGTTGAACAGCAGACCCGCGAGGCACTGAAGAGTCAGTTCATCCTGGACCGCATCGCTGAGACCGAAGAAGTTTCCGTGGGTGAGTCCGAACTCTCCAACTGGCTGATGCAGCAGGCGCCGCGCTACGGCATGGCTCCCGACGCCCTAGCCCAGGCGCTGGTGGAGTCCGGTCAGGTGTCGATGGCCCTGGCCGACATTCGTCGATCCAAGGCGCTTGCCCTGGTGCTCGAGAACGCGACTGTCACCGACAGCAACGGAGAAACTGTGGATCTCCAGGCGCTGGAAGAAGAACTCAACACAGCCATGCAGGCCGCTCAGATGGCGCAGCTCCAAGCCCAAATGGCGGCGGCTGAATCCGGTCAGTAGTTCGGCTGATGGCGAACCAGGCGCCTGCTGACGGGTGTTGTCGGGAAATCGCCGTTAGGGTCTTCGTACAACGTCTACAGGAGGTTCGGTCAGCGTGAGCACACCCGATTTCCGTTCACCCGATTTCCGCTCGCCGGGAGGCGGGATGAGTGGCTTTGGCGACATGCTCGACGAGCGGTTGCTGCGCGAGCGCATCATCTGGCTCGAAGGCGAGGTGCGCGACGAGAACTCTGACCGCATCGCCAAGCAGTTGCAGGTCCTCGCTGCCGAGGACCCCGAGCGCGATATCTCGGTCTACATCAACTCCCCGGGCGGTTCGATCACCGCGGGCATGGTCATTTACGACACCATGCAGTTGATCCCGAACGATGTTGCCACAGTTGCCATGGGTCTCGCGGCGTCGATGGGACAGTTCCTGCTTTGCGCGGGTGCGTCCGGTAAGCGCTACGCGACCCCGAACACGCGGATCATGATGCACCAGCCGCTCGGTGGCATTGGCGGAACGGCGTCGGACATCAAGATCCAGGCTGAGCAGATGCTGTTCATTAAGAAGCGCATGGCCAGCCTGATTGCCGAGCACAGCGGCCAGACCATCGAGCAGATCGAGAAGGACTCCGATCGAGACCGCTGGTTCACCGCCGAGGAAGCTCGCGACTACGGCCTCATCGACTTCGTCTACAGCACGGATGCGGACGCACCGGGCAAGAAGGGAAGTGCCAAGTGAGCAACGTCCCGTTCCTTCCGCAAGCTCCGTCGAGCCGCTACATCATTCCAGAGTTCCGCGAGCGCAGTGCCAACGGTGAGCGCGTTCACAACCCGTACACCAAGTTGTTCGAGGAGCGCATCATCTTCCTCGGCGTGCAGATCGACGACGCTTCTGCCGATGACGTCATGGCGCAGTTGCTGACCCTGGAGTCGATGGACCCCGATCGCGACATCCAGATTTACATCAACTCCCCGGGCGGCTCCTACACCGCAATGACCGCGATCTACGACACCATGCAGTTCGTCAAGCCCCAGGTCCAGACCGTGTGCTTAGGTCAGGCGGCGTCGGCTGCATCGGTGCTGCTCGCCGCGGGTACTCCGGGGAAGCGGTTCGCTCTCCCGCACGCCCGGGTGCTCATCCACCAGCCGTACACCGAAGGTGGCGGTCAGGGATCGGACATCGAGATCCAGGCCAACGAGATCCTGCGCATGCGCAAGGAGATGGAAGTCATCCTGGCCAAGCACACCGGTCGCTCCGAGGAGCAGATCGAGCAGGACATCGAGCGCGACAAGATCCTCACGGCGGACATGGCCAAGGAATTCGGAATCATCGACCAGGTCATCTCTTCGCGTAAGGCCTAACCACTTCACTGAAGCCTGCACTTGCCGTCACACCGGTACCCGGTTTGTGACCGCAAGTGCAGGTTTCGCCGTTCTCGGTGCCTTCAAGCAGCACTTGAGACTTCGGTGGCAAGGCGCGCGCGGATATCTGAGCATGACCGCCGGAATCGGGGTACGGTCGGCGGTGAGCCCCGCCGCTGACGGTGGGGCCGTCGGCACGTAGGGCTCGGAACGTCCGAGAGGCAGCTTGCCGCAGGAGGGAGTGCGCCGTGGCTCGTATCGGCGAGAGTGGGGATCTGCTCAAGTGCTCCTTCTGCGGCAAAAGCCAAAAGCAGGTCAAGAAGCTCATCGCAGGCCCAGGTGTCTATATCTGCGACGAATGTATCGACCTGTGCAACGAGATCATTGAGGAAGAGCTCAGCGAGTCGGTCGAGTCACCGGTCGGTGGTGAATTACCCAAGCCCAGGGAGATCTACGACTTCCTTGATCAGTATGTGATCGGCCAGGATCCGGCCAAGAAGGCGTTGTCGGTCGCGGTTTACAACCACTACAAGCGGGTGCAGGCCGAGGCCCGAGAAAAGTCGCGCGACGATCAGGTCGAGGTTGCCAAGTCCAACATCATGCTGCTCGGCCCTACCGGATCGGGCAAGACGCTCCTCGCCCAGACCCTGGCGCGCATCCTCAACGTCCCGTTCGCCATCGCAGATGCCACTGCACTGACCGAGGCCGGCTACGTTGGTGAAGACGTCGAGAACATCCTGCTCAAGTTGATCCAGGCCGCCGACTACGACGTTAATCGCGCTCAGAACGGCATCATTTACATCGACGAGATCGACAAGGTCGCCCGCAAGAGCGAGAACCCGTCGATCACTCGTGACGTTTCCGGCGAAGGCGTGCAGCAGGCTCTGTTGAAAATCCTCGAAGGCACTACGGCCTCCGTTCCGCCGCAGGGTGGTCGCAAGCATCCGCACCAGGAGTTCATCCAGATCGACACTACTAACGTTCTATTCATCGTCGGTGGGGCATTCGCCGGACTCGACAGCATCGTTGAGCAACGTCTTGGCAAGAAGAACCTCGGCTTCACCTATGACCTCGTCGATGGTGAGCGCGAGGCCAAGGACGAGATCCATGACGTCTTCGCCCACGTGATGCCCGAGGACCTGCTGAAGTTCGGGATGATCCCGGAGTTCATCGGCCGCCTTCCGGTATTTACGTCCGTCACCCAACTCGACCGCGAGGCGCTTGTTCAGGTGCTGACGGAACCTAAGAACGCGCTTGTCAAGCAGTACCAGCGGCTGTTCGAGATCGACGGTGTGGAACTGGAGTTTGCGCAGGACGCCCTGGACGAGATCGCCGACCTCGCATTGATGCGCGGCACCGGTGCTCGTGGTCTGCGGGCAATCCTTGAAGAAGTCCTGCTACACGTGATGTACGACATCCCGGGTAGAGACGATGTCGCGAAGGTCGTCATCACCGGAGAGGTGGTTCGCGACAACGTCAACCCGACTCTGATTCCGCGGGACGTCGACGCTCCCGAGCGCCGCGAAAAGTCCGCGTAACTCCCGCGAACCTGCGCTCTGGCGGCGCGAACCTGCAGTCTTGCTGATCCAACTTGCGCTTCCACTAGTCCAACGCGCGTGCGTACGTGCGCAGGCACATCATCGTTGAGTCTTCTGATTGGCCCCACTGCAAGTTCGCGCGCCCACGCTGCAAGTTCGCGCGCCCACGCTGCAAGTTCGCGCTGTCAGACTGCAAGTTCGCGGTTACGCGAGGGAGGCGCGGACCGACAGGGGAGCGTCGTCGGAGCCCGGGACCAGGATCAACTCGGCGATCGAACCGGCAGCGGCGAGATCGGCCCGAGCCTGGGAAACGAACTCGACATCAGCGGGAGTGCCCTCGACGGTGGCTTCGCTCACTTCGGCTTTCATCGATGCCTTCGCATCGGACTTGGCCTTTCGCACTCCGCTGAGTGCTTGTCCGGTCCGCTCGAGCACCCGAGGCTCGCCAGCGGCGGCGATGTCGAGTTCGTCCAGGGTCGGCCAGGCTGCACGGTGGATGGAGGAGTCGTCGTCGTGCATCCACGACCACACTTCTTCCGTGGTGAACGGAAGGAACGGTGCGAACAACCGCAGTTGCACCGAAAGTGCAAGCACTAGGGCGGCACGGGCGCTGTCGGCGGCATCTTCACCCTGACCGCCGTAAGCCCGCTCCTTGACGAGTTCGACGTAGTCATCGGTGAACGTCCAAAAGAACGTCTCGGCAAGTTCCAACGCGCGGGCGTAGTTGTAAGACTCGAAAGCATCGGTTGCTAGTCGAACAACCTCACGGAGAGACGCGAGCATCGACAGGTCCAGTGGCTGATCGATTGCAGAAACGTCGTTGACGACACCCATCGAAAGCACGAACTTGCTTGCGTTAAGGATTTTGATCGCCAGGCGTCGGCCGATCTTCATCTGTCCAATGTCGAAGGCGGTGTCGGTGCCTGGTCGACCTGAAGCCGCCCAGTAACGAACAGCATCGGAGGAGTACTCGTCCAGCAGTCCCATCGGTGTGACGACGTTGCCCTTGGACTTGCTCATCTTCTTGCGGTCCGGGTCCAGGATCCAACCAGAGATCGCGGCGTTACTCCAAGGCAGGCAGTCGTCTTCAAGGTGGGCGCGCACGACAGAAGAGAACAGCCAGGTGCGGATGATCTCGTGGGCCTGGGGGCGAACGTCCATCGGATACACGCGAGACCACAGGTCCGGATCACGCTCCCAGCCACCGGCGATCTGTGGGCTCAACGAGCTCGTCGCCCATGTGTCCATGACGTCCGGGTCACCCATGTATCCGTTCGGCTTGCCGCGCTGGTCGTCGGTGAAGCCCTCGGGGACATCACTCGACGGGTCGATCGGAAGTTGGTCCTCACTCGGGATCAGGGGGGTGTCGTAGTCGGGGTTGCCGTCGCTATCAAGTCGATACCAGACGGGAAGCGGCACACCGAAGAATCGTTGACGCGAGATGAGCCAATCGCCGTTGAGGCCCTCGACCCAGTTCTCGTAGCGCACCTTCATGTGATCGGGGTGCCAGATGAGCTCGCGACCGCGGGCGAGGAGTTGCTCGCGCAGTTCGGGTTCACGGCCGCCGTTGGTGATGTACCACTGGCGGGTGGTGACGATCTCGAGTGGCTTATCGCCCTTTTCGAAGAACTTGACCGGATGCATGATGGGTTTGGGTTCGCCTTCGATGTGGCCGGTCTCGTTCAGGATCTCGACCATGCGTTCCTTGGCGGTGAAGGCCGTCGCTCCGGCGATCCGCTCGTAGAAGCCTTGCGCGGCAGGAGTCTGGATCCACGACGGCGTCTCGCGGATGACGCGACCGTCCCAGCCGATGATGGGACGAGTGGGCAGTTGCAACTCACGCCACCACGTGACGTCGGTGAGATCGCCAAAGGTGCAGATCATGGCGATGCCCGAGCCTTTCTCGGGATCGGCAAGAGCGTGGGCAACCACCGGAACCTCGACATCGAAAGCCGGGGTGCGAACGGTGCTTCCGAACAACGGTTGGTAGCGCTCGTCTTCAGGATGTGCCACGAGGGCAACACACGCCGCGAGCAACTCCGGGCGAGTGGTCTCGATGAAGACGCGGTTGGCGTCGTCCTGGCTGGTGACCGGGAAGCCGATGCGGTGGTAGGCCCCTTCGCGTTCACGATCCTCGAGTTCGGCTTGGGCTACTGCGGTGCGGAAGGTGACATCCCACAGGGTCGGAGCCTCAGACTGGTACGCCTCTCCGCGAGCAAGGTTGCGTAGGAAAGCCAACTGGCTCGTGCGCTGGGCATTGCGGTCGATGGTTTGGTACGTCTGCGTCCAGTCGACGCTCAAACCCATCCGACGCCACAGTTCTTCAAACGCCTTCTCGTCCTCGACCGTCAACCGTTCGCACAGCTCGACGAAGTTTCGACGGCTGATCGGAATCTGATTCTTGGCGTCCGGCTTCTCCGGCGGCTCGAAGTCCGCGTCGTACGGCAAGGACGGGTCACAGCGCACGCCGTAGTAGTTCTGCACGCGCCGCTCGGTCGGCAGGCCGTTGTCGTCCCAGCCCATCGGGTAGAAGACCTCGAAGCCGCGCATTCGCTTATAGCGGGCCATGCAGTCGGTGTGCGTGTACGAGAAGACGTGACCGACGTGCAGCGACCCGCTGACCGTGGGCGGGGGAGTATCGATCGAAAAGACCTGCTCGCGGGTCTTCGAGCGGTCGAACCGGTAGGTGCCTTTGTCTTCCCACGCCCCCGACCACTTGGCCTCGACACCATCAAGACTGGGCTTATCCGGCACCTTGGGTGACGTCGAGACAGCGGGCAAAGACGTCGGTGCGGACATGGTCGCTCATCCTAGGAGGGACGCCTCGCGGCTACGCTCGCGTGGTGGATCTCTCCCGCCTATGGGCCGAACTCGATTCCCGATGGCCTGAATCGATCATCGAACCGTCACTTACTCGAATCGTCTCGGTCATGGAACTGCTCGGTGACCCGCAGCGCGCCTATCCGGTGATCCAGGTTGCCGGGACTAACGGCAAGACCTCCACGGCGCGGATGATCGAGTCGGTGCTTCGCTCCTACGGACTTCGCACCGGCCTGTTCACCTCTCCGCATCTGGTCGATGCCCGTGAGCGAATCCGGCTGGACGGCGAACCGATATCCGAGGAACGCATCCTCGACACCTGGAACGACATCGAGCCCTACATCCGCCTGGTCGACAAGAACTCCACCGAGTCCGGTGGTGTTCGGTTGTCCTACTTCGAGGTGATCACAGTGTTGGCCTATGCCGCTTTTGCGGATGCTCCCGTGGACGTCGCCATCATTGAAGTCGGGATGGGTGGCACGTGGGATGCAACCTCGGTCGCAGCCGCATCAGTCGCCGTGATCACCCCGATTGGCATGGATCATGCGGATTATCTCGGCGACACCATCGCGCAGATCGCTAGCGAAAAGGCCGGCATCATGGCACCGGGCTGCACCGCCATCACTGCCGTGCAGAGCGAGGAAGCTCGCGAAGTTGTTAATTCGCGCGCCCGTGAAATTGACGTGCCCCTAAAGGTCGAGGGTGAGGACTTCGGTCTGCTTTCACGCGAAGTGGCCGTCGGCGGTCAACTCATTTCGATGCGAGGACTTCGCGGGGACTACGACGACGTCTTCGTCCCGTTCTTCGGCGAACATCAGGCATCGAACGCCTGTGTCGCGCTGGCAGCCGTTGAGGCATTCCTGGGATCTGGTGAGGAGTCATTAGACGTAGACATCGTGCGTGAGGGCTTCGCATCCGCAGAGACCACTGGTCGATTGCACGCGGTGCGTCTTGATCCCACGGTCTTGGTCGATGCCGCCCACAACCCGCACGGCGCGCGCGCACTTGCGGCCGCAATCCACGACTCGTTCACCTTCGATCGGCTCATCGGAGTGGTGGGCGTTCTTGCGGACAAAGACGCAACCGGTGTCCTCGAAGCTCTCGAACCTGTTCTAGATGCGCTGATCGTCACGAACCCGGCATCTCCGAGAGCGCTGCCGGCCGAGGATCTCGCAGCGATCGCTGAGGACTACTTCGGTGGCAAGGACGTAGTGGTCGAAGCCGAACTACTCGACGCCGTCGATCGCGCCATGGGAATCGCTGAAGCCGACGGCGAAGCAGGTGGCACGGGAGTGCTCATTACCGGATCTGTTGTCTTGATCGGAGATGCGCTGCGACTGTTTGCTCGCGATGCGCGCCGACCCGAGATGCAGGCCGATTTCGACGACGACATGATGGACTGATGCGCGTCCTCGGCTCGACCGTCCTCGTCCTCGAGGCGATCATCGTGTTCCTGGCTGCACTTGTGGCTGCTGGAACCGGAGCCGTCGATGGCATGGGGCGTTCCCTGCTTATCGGTGGCGTGCTCGCAGTCTTGCTTATTGCCGGTGCTGGCACGTTGGGGCGTCCCTTCGGAATCACCGTCGGCTGGGTATTGCAGGGATTCGTGCTTGCGTGGGGTTTCTGGGTCCCCGCGATGTGGGTTGTCGGCGGAATTTTTGTTGTTCTGTGGTTTTTTGCCGTTCGAAACGGGACGCGCATCGATGCCATGCGAGCGGAGCGGGCCGCCGAGGCAGACGATGCAAACGATCCCGACGGCAACAACTAGGCTCTCGCACCGGTAACTGCCCCAGATCCGGAAGGAAGCCTCGTGACCGAGCGCACCCTCGTCCTCATCAAGCCCGACGGCGTTCAGCGTGGACTCGTCGGCGAAGTCCTTGGCCGTATCGAGCGCAAGGGTTTCGGGATCGTCGCCCTGGAGATGCGCACCCTCGAGCGGGCCGTTGCCGAAGAGCACTACGGCGAGCACAAGGACAAGCCCTTCTTCGGTGACCTTGTGGACTTCATCACCGGCGGCCCCCTCGTCGCCGCCGTCATCGAGGGTCCCGAAGCGATCTCGTCGTGGCGAGCCATGATGGGTGCGACCAACCCGGCGAACGCCGCCCCCGGCACAATCCGTGGCGACCTCGCGACTGAGACTCAGATGAACGTCACCCACGGATCGGACTCCCCGGAGTCCGCAGCTCGCGAGATCTCACTGTTCTTTCCCTCGCTCGGCTAAGCGCTGCCGATGAGCGTCATCGGCCCATCGTTGATGGAGTGGCCGGATCGAGTGCGATCCTCCTTTCCGTTCGTCATCGGCGGCATTGCCGCTGGTGTCGTCATTGGTCCAACGCTCGTCGCGCGTGGAACTGTCCGCGCAGTACGGCGCGGAGGGCCCCGGGTCTCGACCCTCGCGGCCGTGAGCGTGACCGTTGGTGGTCTCGTTGCGGGGGGTCGCGTCGCCCGTGGCCGCTTCATCCGCAAAACGCGAGATGCTGCTCGCCTCATCGATCCGGGATTTGCCGATCAGCCGCAAAGCGAACTCGTGTCGACAGGTCCCGGATCACTGGTCTCTCCTGACGAGGTCGGACGTGAGGGGGCTCGATACGTCGGGACGGCAACGACCAACGACGACGTCTTTTTCGTGACGGGACACGACAGTGTGGCTGAACCCATTCGCGTGTTCGTGGGTCTTGATGCTGCACCGACCGTCGAGCAGCGGGTGGGACTGGCGATAGCGGAGTTGCGCCGCACCGGCGCATTCGATCGCTCGTGTCTGATCATTCAGGCGCCAGCCGGAACGGGCTATGCGAACGCGACGCCGGTGGATGTGGTCGAACTCCTCACGCGCGGAGATTGCGCTTCGGTCGCCGTCGGCTACGGGTTGCTGCCGAGCTTTCTCTCCCTTAATCGCGTGGAGGTAGCGCGACAGACCCAGCATGCGTTGTTGCATGCAATCGCCAAGGAGTGCGCATCGCGAACGAACCGCCCGCGGCTCCTCCTATATGGCGAAAGTCTCGGCGCGAAGGTGCAGCAGGCGGCTTTGCATGAAGGCATCGCTGACCTCGATCGCCTGGGCATCGATTCAGCGTTGTGGGTGGGAACTCCCGGAGGAACGGACTACGACGACGTCCACCGCGCGTTCGCTCCGGTATCGGTCACACTCGACCATCCTGATGAGTTGCCAGAGGTTTTCCGGATCAATCCGCATCCGCGAGTGTGGTTCCTCGAGCACGACGGTGATCCGGTGGTCCGGTTCCGATCAGACCTTGTTTACACCCGCCCTGCATGGCTATCTCCGGCCCAGGGCCGCGGGGTGCCCTCGGATATGGCGTGGCGTTTAGGAATCACTTGGGCGCAGGTCCTGGTGGACACCGTGTTTGCCACCGATGTGACCCCCGGGGACTTCCAAAGTCGGGGCCATGACTACCGGGCCGACCTCGGTGCGGTCGCTACTGCGGCGTTCGGGCTTGATGACTTCCAAGGTGAGCCCGGGTGGGTCGATAGGCGTGAGATTCGGCTGCGGGAACTAGAGGTACGACGCGCCGAACGGGTGAGGGGTAGCCTTGTGCCCCAGGGCCCCCACGCGCCCGAAGACCCTTCCCCATAGAGAGGCTCGCCCTATGCCCGCCAGTACCTCGTTCGTCGGCCGCGACATGGCCGTCGACCTGGGCACGGCCAACACCCTCGTCTACGTCCGTGGGCGCGGAATCGTGCTTAATGAGCCCTCCGTGGTGGCGATCAACAGCAACTCCGGCGGCATCCTTGCCGTCGGTGCGGAAGCTAAGCGGATGATCGGTCGTACGCCGGGCAGCATTGTGGCAATCCGGCCGCTCAAAGACGGCGTGATCGCAGACTTCGACACCACCGAGCGCATGCTGCGCTACTTCATTCAAAAGGTGCATCGTCGACGCCACCTGGCTAAGCCTCGATTGATCGTCTGTGTTCCGTCTGGCATCACCGGCGTTGAACAGCGCGCGGTCAAGGATGCTGGCTACGCCGCGGGAGCGCGCAAGGTGTTCATTATCGAAGAGCCCATGGCGGCTGCGATCGGTGCTGCCCTACCGGTGCACGAGCCCACCGGCAACATGGTTGTTGACATCGGTGGTGGAACTTCCGAGGTTGCCGTGATCTCGCTCGGTGGCATTGTCACGAGCCTGTCGGTTCGCGTCGGTGGAGATGAACTCGATAACTCGATCATCCAGTACATCAAGAAGGAGTACTCGCTGATGCTCGGCGAGCGCACCGCCGAGGAGATCAAGGTCGCGATCGGTTCAGCCTTCCCGCTGCCCGATGAGCCGCACGCTGAGATCCGCGGCCGTGACCTGGTGACCGGTCTTCCGCGAACCATCGTCGTCTCGGCGGAGGAAATCCGTCGCGCGATGGACGAGCCTGTCAATGCGATCGTCGATGCCGTCAAGGCGACTCTCGACCGCACTCCACCCGAGCTCTCCGGCGACATCATGGATCGCGGCATAGTGCTGACCGGTGGTGGTGCGTTGTTGAAAGGCCTGGACGAGCGCCTGCGCCACGAAACGGGCATGCCGATCATCGTCGCTGAGCGCCCCTTGGAGTGCGTGGCCCTCGGCTCAGGCAAATGCGTTGAGGAATTCGAGGCGTTGCAGCAGGTTCTCGTCTCCGAACCCCGAAGATAGTCACGGAAGGCCGCACGTCGCGGTCACCTTGATCGACCGAGGCGAGGAAGACTCGACACATGCCCTCTCGCAGGATCCGGATCACGATCGCGACTCTCATTGTCGCGTCGCTGACGTTCGTGATCTTGGACCTTCGTGGTGGAGAGGGGCCGCTGTCGAGTGCGCGTGCAGCGGCAAGCGCAGTCATCGGAGTCATTCAACAGGGCGCGAACGCCGTCACCTCTCCATTCACCGGCGCCGGTAGCTCCTTCTCGACGTGGCGCGATCAGGCAAACCAGATCGCGGAGCTCGAAGAGGAGAACGCGCGTTTGACAGAGGAACTGCGTTCCACGTTGTCCGATCGGGCGCGTGCACGTGCGCTCGATGATCTGTTGCGGGTTGCGTCGGCCGGGCGCTACCGGATCACCCCGGCGGAGGTCATCAGCGTTGGTCCGGCCCAGGATTTCGCGTGGACGGTTGGCATCGATGCGGGTTCCCTCGATGGCATCGAAAAAGACATGACAGTCATCAACGGTGATGGTCTTGTGGGTCGCGTTCTCAAGGTCAACCCCACAACTTCGACGGTCGTTCTGCTTGTGGATGCGTCGTCGGCTGTTGGTGGTCGAGTTGCCACGACAGAGGAAATCGGCATCGTCTCGGGAACCGGCCGGCAAGACTCACTGGACTTCCAACTCCTTGATCCACTCGCCGAACTCGTCATCGGGGATGCGCTTGTGACGTTCGGGTCTCGAGGTGGGCGCCCGTACGCACCGGGCATCCCGATTGGTGAAATCGTCGACATCACCGGCACCGCCGGTCAGCTGGCGCGGGTGGCCACCGTGCTTCCCTACGCCAATGTTTCGCAATTGAGCGTTGTCGGGGTGATTGTCCGTCCGCCCCGCGAAGATCCGCGCGACTCGGTCCTTCCGCCCCGTGTAAGCGATGAGACCGCGGTTCAAGACACCAATGGCAGGGATGCTGGCGTAGACAACAACGACGCAACTGATGAAGGCGCAGCTGCCGACGATCAGAACGACCCACCAGTGGAAGAGCCCGTCGACGACGGTGCCGAAACGACGGAGAACTAGGCCGTGCTGTTTCGACAACTCGCGGTCATAGGTTCGCTTCTGCTGGTGGCAGTTGTCTTGCAGACCTCGGTTCTCAGCAAACTCGGGCTTCCGGGTGCGACACCGGACCTGGTGGTGGTCACGGTGGTTGCAGTGGCAATGGCGCTCGGTCCGGGTCCCGGGGCCCTGACTGGCTTCCTTGGGGGCGCACTGCTGGACATCGCCACGCCCTCGGACTCGATCCTGGGCCTAGCCTCCATCGTCCTGGTGGGCGTTGGTCTGGCAGTGGGGGTTTCGATCGACCGTGAGGACTCCTCGATTTGGACCCTGTCCCTCGTGGCTGGAGCGGCATGCGGGGCAGCGACGCTGGGTACCGCGGTGCTGAGCGCGGTTCTTGGTAGCGAGCGCATCATCTGGTCGGTTGTGCCGGGTGTGACCCTGACCACAGTGTTGTACGGGCTTATCCTCGGAAGGGTGATGATCCCCTTGGTGGGGATGCTGTCACGGCGGCTGGTCCCTGAGGCGTACCTCGACTAGGGGAACACACTCAGGCGCTGAAGCGTCCGAGGAGTCGTAGGTCCACGTGGGGATGCCGTGAAGTCGGACGCGTCAGACGAGACGGACGGGAGGTGTCCATGAGTCAGCGATCCAACCTGAGGTTGTTCGTTCTCGGGGCACTGATGATCTCCCTTGTCGTGACCTTGCTGGGCCGGCTGTTCTACCTCCAGGTGCTGACCGGTGAGGAATATAAGTCTGCGGCGGTGAACAACACGGTTCGTGAGGTCGTGGAACCGGCTGTGCGTGGTCTCATCCTTGATCAAGCCGGTAGGCCGCTGGTGTCGAACCGGACGTCGCTGGTAATCACGGTGGACAAGATCGAACTCGGTCGTGACGACGACGGTGGGGAAGCCGTGATCCAGCGGCTGGGAAACATCTTGGACATCCCTGCTGAACGAATCGCCGATCGATTGAAGCCGTGTGGCACCGAGGGTGCTAAACCACCGCCCGTGTGCTGGAACGGATCGCCCTACCAGCCGGTACCGATTGCCCAGGATGTTGATCCGCAGATTGCATTGAGCATCATGGAGCAAGGTCAGCGCTACCGCGGAGTCAATGCACGGCTGGACGCGATCCGTGAATACCCGGCACCGTTCAATGTCAACGCCGCTCACCTGCTGGGCTACCTCGGACCCGTGACCGAAGCCCAATTGGAAGAGCAAGGGCCAACAACGGCCTCTGATCGACTCCGCCGGACCGATGTGGTGGGCCGGTCCGGGCTCGAGGCGTATTACGACGAAGAAATCCGAGGCAAGCCCGGGGTGACGACGCTTGCCGTGGACACCGCCGGCCGGGTGACCGGCACCTTGGAGCAGTTCGAACCGCAACCGGGTGACTACTTGATATCGAGTCTGGATGCTCATCTTCAGTCCGTCGTCGAGGAGCAATTGGTACGAGCGATTCAGCGCGCGCAGCGACAGGGTTACCCGGGAGATTCGGGCGCCGCAGTTGTTGTGGACGTCAAGACCGGCAGGATCTTGGCGATGGCGAGTTACCCGACCTACGATCCGTCAATCTGGGTTGGGGGCGTGACGCAAAAGCAATTCGAGAAGCTGATGGATTCCGGTTCCCTTGCATCGAATGCCACGCAAGGCATCTTCGCCCCCGGGTCTACCTACAAGGTAGTGAGCACTGTCGCCGCAGGTAAGGAAGGGTTCAACCTCAGTGGCAGCTACGACTGCCCGAGTCGAGTCAAACTTGGCACCCAGGTCTTTCGCAATTACGAGTCCGCGGCCTACGGCGAAATCTCCCTGTCGCGTGCATTGGAAGTTTCCTGCAACACCGTCTTCTATGGCATCGCCGACGAAATGTGGGAGCGTGCCGGCGGTGACGATGCCGGACGGGAGGCCGCCGATCCCATCGCCGATGCCGCGCGTCAACTAGGTCTCGGTGAGCCAACGGGTATCGACTTGCCAGTCGAGTCCGCGGGTCGTATCGCCAGTCGGGAGTTCAAGGCCGAGAACTGGGAGATAAAGCGTGACACCTGGTGCAAGAACGCCGTTGAGGGCTACCCCGAGACGCGCAAGACCGATCCGGAGTTGGCCGACTACTTCACTGCTTTGGATAAAGAGAACTGCGCTGATGGTTTCCGCTGGCGTGAAGGTGACGCGTTGAACTCGTCGATTGGCCAGGGTGACACCGCGGTCACTCCTTTGCAGATGGCGATGGTCTATTCGGCGATCGCTAACGGTGGCACGGTCTACGAGCCGCGCATGGTGAAGGCGATCATGTCCGCAGACGGCGAGGTGGTGAAGGAGATCCCACCTATCGTCGCCAACGAGATCACCGGCTCGCGCGCCAAGCAAGCCATCGGCTTCCTCCAACGCACGCTTCCCGGCGTCACGGCGGAAGGATCGGGTCGAGCGCCCTTTGCCGGATTCCCGCTGGATCAGATTCCCGTTGCCTCGAAGACGGGTTCTGCTCAGGTGACCGGTGACAAAGTCTCCACGTCCTGGTTCGCCTCATACGCTCCGGCGAATGATCCGCAATATGCGGTGGTCATGATGGTCACGCAGGGCGGCACGGGATCCAAGACATCCGGACCCAGCGTCCGCAAGATTTACGAGGCCCTATTCGGCGTCAAGGGGCGTGATGTGAACCCCCGACGCAGCGTGCTGGTCGATGGCGAGCCCAGCCGGGACCTTCCTGTTATCCGTAACGACGGCACCCCCGTGCTTCCCTTGGGCAAGGATTCCGGACTTCCCGAAGCCCGTGAGACGGTGACGGCCCGAGGCGATGAAGGGGGTGGCTAGAGCGTGACCAGCATGTTCCCCACGAAATCCTCTGACGCCGTGATCGCCCCCAAACGAGATCGCGGTGGTGGCTACTGGCGCGATCTGGATTGGGTCCTGCTCATTGCGGCGCTCGCCGCGTCCATCCTCGGCTCGGTTCTTGTGTGGTCGGCGAGCAGAGCGGATCTCGCATCAGAAAGCGATCCTCAGTCTTACCTCAAAAGGCACTTGATCAATTTGGGAGTGGCGCTGGTACTTGGCGCTATCGCCTCACGGATCAACTACCGGTTGCTGCGGGCCTACACACCTGTCGTGTACATCGCCTCGATGGTCCTGCTTCTCGTGCCATTCGTGCCCGGCCTTGGCGTGACCATCGCAGGGGCGCGCGCGTGGATCGACGTGCCGCTGGGGTTGACCATCCAGCCGTCGGAATTCGCCAAAGTTGCGGTGATTTTGATGATGGCGGCGCTGCTCTCTGAACGGCGCGATCGTGAAGACGAACCAACGGCGCAGGACGTATTACTCGCCCTTCTGGTGGCGGCTATTCCAACGGCCATCATCTTGGTGCAAAACGACACGGGGACGGTGTTGATCCTTGCCGCGGTCTCGTTATCGGTAATCGCGGTGGCCGGGGTGAGAACCCGCTGGCTCGTGGGACTCCTCGGTGGCGCGGTCTTGGCAGCGCTCGTGGCCCTGCAGTTGGGGCTGCTGCAGGAGTATCAGGTCGATCGGTTGACGTCCTTCATCAACCCCGATGAAGACGTCAGTGCCAGTGCCTACAACGCCAATCAAGCCCGCATCGCGATCGGCGGGGGAGGGCTTGACAGCTACGGCCTCTTCGAAGGACCGCAAACCCAGGGCAACTTCGTGCCGGTAAACGAAAGCGACTTCATCTTCACCGTCGCCGGTGAGGAACTCGGCTTCATCGGGTCGACCATTCTCATCCTGCTGCTGGCGGTGATCTTATGGCGGGCTGTGCGGATCGCATGGAAAGCCGATGATCTCTACGGACGGCTGGTTGCGACCGGAGTGGCTGCATGGCTGGCCTTCCAGATGTTCGAGAACGTCGGGATGACGCTGGGAATCATGCCCATCACGGGTATTCCACTGCCCTTTGTCTCCGCAGGTGGCACTTCGATGATGGCAACCTGGATCGCCGTTGGTCTGCTGCAAACCGTGCGTCTGCATTCGCTCGCGGTCATGCGCTCGGAAGTCTGATCCGCGCAGCACGTATCAGTCGCTACTCTGGAAGGCATGAGCACAACGGTTGCCGAAAACGTCGATGCCCGATCGCGCCTACGCGGTGGACGTGATGTCGGATCGAGTCACTTCGATCGGCTTGAGCCGCTTTTGGCGCGCATCACCAAGCCGATTCAGTACGTCGGGGGTGAGGTGAATTCGGTCCTGAAGGACTGGGACACGACCACGGTGCGCTGGGCACTCATGTATCCCGACGCCTATGAAGTCGGTGCACCCAACCAGGGTGTCCAGATCCTGTACGAGGTGCTCAACGGTCAAGACGATGTCTTGGCCGAACGGACATATGCAGTTTGGCCCGATCTTGAGGCACTCATGCGTGAGCACGGTGTTCCGCAATTCACTGTGGACGGGCACCGAGCTGTGGGTGATTTCGACGTCCTCGGTTTGTCATTTGCCACCGAGCTCGGTTACACCAACATGCTCAACGCACTCGACCTGGCTGGCGTCCCGGTGCGAGCTGCTGACCGCCGTGGTGACGAACCCCTCGTGATCGCCGGTGGCCACGCGGCATTCAACCCCGAACCGATCGCGGATTTCCTCGACGCCGCTGTCCTTGGTGATGGCGAGGAAGCGGTCCTGCTGATCACCAACATCATTCGCGCGTGGAAGGACGAGGGTCGGCCTGGGGGTCGCGAGCAACTGCTGCTGCGTCTGGCGCGCACGGGGTCGATTTACGTCCCGCGTTTCTACGACGTTCAGTACCTGCCTGACGGCCGTATCCAGCGCGTGGCCCCGAACCGCACGGATGTCCCATGGCGGGTGAGCAAGCACACGCTGATGGACCTGGACGAGTGGTCCTATCCCAAGGCTCCGCTTGTTCCACTTGCAGAGACGGTGCACGAGCGCATGAGTGTTGAAATCTTCCGCGGATGCACACGGGGGTGCCGGTTCTGTCAAGCCGGAATGATCACTCGGCCGGTGCGCGAGCGCTCCATCACCGGTGTCGCCGAGATCGTTGAAGGCGGCTTGAAGGCGACAGGTTTCGAAGAGGTCGGCTTGCTCTCGCTGTCCAGTGCCGACCACTCCGAGATCGCGGACATTGCGCGCAATCTCGCGGACCGATACGAGGACTCACAGACGTCGTTGTCCCTACCGAGTACTCGTGTCGATGCGTTCAACGTGGATCTCGCGAACGAACTCTCTCGGAATGGTCGACGAAGCGGTCTTACCTTCGCGCCCGAAGGCGGCAGCGAACGGATGCGCAGAGTGATCAACAAGCAAGTTACCGAAGAGGATCTGATCCGCACCGTCACCACGGCCTACGCCGCCGGTTGGCGGCACGTGAAGTTGTACTTCATGTGCGGACTTCCCACAGAGACCGACGATGACGTCCTGCAGATCGCGACCATGGCCAAGGAGGTCATCAAGGCCGGTCGCGAGGCATCGGGACGACGTGACATCAAGTGCACGGTCAGTATCGGTGGCTTCGTGCCCAAGCCCCACACTCCGTTCCAGTGGGCAGCGCAGCTCGACCACGAGGGCACTGACGCCCGATTGATGAAGTTGCGCGATGCCATTCGTTCCGATCGTGAGTACGGGAAGGCAATTGGCCTGCGCTACCACGATGGAAAACCAGGCATCGTCGAAGGGCTGCTCTCACGCGGGGATCGTCGCGTGGGTCGGGTCATCGAGACGGCGTGGCGCGAGGGCGCACGCTTTGACGGCTGGAGCGAGCATTTCTCGTTCGATCGTTGGATGGAGTGCGCGCAGCAGGCACTCGCCGACGATCCGGTGGACGTGGATTGGTTCACCACCCGCGAGCGCGATCGCACCGAGGTGTTGCCGTGGGACCACCTCGACTCCGGTCTGGACAGCGATTGGCTCTGGGACGACTGGCAGGACGCGCTCGAGGAGATCGCCGTCGACGATTGCCGGTGGACACCGTGCTTCGACTGCGGTGTGTGTGACCAAATGGGCACCGAGATCCAGGTCGGGCCCACGGGAGTGACGGACCTGCCGATGCCGGGTATTCCTGCGCCCTCGATGGCGACGGGCGAGCGTGGCTAACCGGCGTCCTCCTGAGCGAGACGTCGCACCTGTTGTCCAGCGGATTCGAATTCGTTACGCGCGCCGCGGACGGTTGCGATTCTCCAGCCATCGGGACTTTCAGCGCGCCCTGGAACGTGCCATCCGCCGGGCAGGACTGCCGATCGCGTTCAGTGCCGGGTTCAGCCCGCACCCGAAGATCTCGTACTCCAATTCCGCCCCGACGGGGGCCGCGAGCGAGGCCGAGTATGCCGAGGTCGGCCTGACCGAGCGGTGGGAGCCCGACCGCGTGCGCGAAGCCCTCGATGCTGCCCTTCCTCCCGGACTGGATGTGGTCGACGCTGTGGAGGCCCGCAAGTCGGACTTCGCCCAGCGCCTCGAGGCGAGCCACTGGCGAATCGAGTTGACCGGTGTGGAACTCGAGCAGGTCTCAGCGGCCCGGGACGCCTTCGTGGCGGCCGATCAGGTTGAGGTCCAACGCATGGCGAAGTCCGGGCTGCGCACCTTCGATGCCCGAGAGCCGGTGGTTTCTCTCGATGTTGCACCGGGGGCGGACGACCTGTGTGTCATACTCGACGCGGTCGTCCGCCACGTCACGGTGACGGTCCGACCCGACGACGTACTAGCCGCGCTGCGGCGAGTAGCCAACCTTGAGCCGCCGGTTCCCCCACGGGTAACCCGGCTGGCTCAGGGGCCACTCGACGAAGCGAGCTGCTCCGTGGGCGATCCCTTCGCTCTCGATCGCAGTGGCTAATCCAACGTTGATCGGTGGGTAGGTCCACGCAGCGCACAGCGCGCGAACCTGGCCGCAACGAGAAGGCTTGCAATTGACCGGCCCTAGCTCTACGTCAGTGACACGTAGGCGGGCCCTTAAGGAGCACGACCCCATGGTCGAGAACACCGACAACGTCGAAACCAAAGCATCAACGTCGGACAAAGCAACCGATTCGTCTGCAACGAGCGGTACTGCCTCGGCTGGCGCGCCACTGTTCCAGGCGGCGACAGTCGAACCCGATGCAGCAAAGAAGCCGGCTCGCCGACGCGCAACACGCAAGGTCGCACCCCCGGAGCCGAGCGAACCCATCGGTGCGAGCCACTCAGGCGACCCTGCGGATCCGACCGCTCCCGGTGACGACTCCGCTGCTTCGGAGAAGCCGGCGAAGAAGTCAGCTAAGAAGACCGCCAAGAAGGCGGCCAAGAAGACCGCCAAGAAGACCGCCAAGAAGACCACCAAGAAAGTCACCAAGAAGGCAGCGGCCGCGAAAGACGAGTCCAACGACGAGTCCAACAATGAAGCCACCGCCACCGACGATGACAGCTCTGTCTCGTCCCAGGACGCCGGCGTCGAGCCTGCCGGTTCCGACGAAGCCTCCGACGACGCCGATTCCGGCGAGGAGTCCGGCGGCCGCAAGCGTCGTCGTCGCGGTGGCCGTGGGCGTCGTCGTAAGTCGGGTTCCGGCGATGACTTGGCCGACTCTGATGACACCGCTTCAGAGGACGAATCTTCCGATGACGGTGACCAAGAGGAGTCTGAGGACTCCGATGACGAATCCGCCGAGAGTGGATCGTCCTCGCGTCGGCGTCGGCGTCGGCGTCGGCGCTCTGATTCAGGTGCGGACAGTGAACTTTCCCCCGATGACCCGCCGAACACCGTGGTCAAGGTCCGTGAGCCGCGTAATCGCGACGCCGATAACACCCGCGGATCGACGCGACTCGAGGCCAAGAAGCAGCGTCGCCGCGAAGGTCGCGAAGCCGGCCGTCGACGGGCGCCAATCCTGAACGAAGCTGAGTTCTTGGCGCGCCGGGAATCTGTCGAGCGTGTGATGGTCGTTCGACAGGCCGAGGACCGTATCCAGATCGCAGTACTCGAAGACGGTGTCCTGGTTGAGCACTACGTAACGAAGGGCTCATCGGCCTCGATGGTGGGCAACGTCTACCTCGGTCGTGTGCAGAACGTGCTGCCGAGCATGGAGGCGGCGTTCGTCGACATCGGTCGTGGCCGTAACGCGGTGCTGTACGCGGGCGAGGTCAACTGGGACGCGGCCGGGCTCGACGGACAGCCCAAGCGCATTGAGTTTGCCTTGAAGTCCGGGGATCCGGTTCTCGTGCAGGTGACGAAGGATCCGGTTGGCCAAAAGGGTGCCCGACTCACCAGCCAGGTCTCGCTACCGGGTCGGTTCCTGGTGTACGTGCCCGATGGCTCGATGACCGGCATCAGCCGCAAGCTTCCTGACACCGAGCGCAGTCGCTTGAAGTCGATTCTCAAGCGCGTCATGCCCGAGGACGCCGGCGTGATCGTGCGCACCGCAGCTGAGGGTGCATCCGAGGACGCACTCGAAGCCGACGTCGAGCGCTTGCAGGCGTTATGGACGGACATCACCGATGCGACGAAGACGGCATCACCGCCGGAACTGCTCTACAGCGAGCCCGATCTGGCGATCAAGATCGTCCGCGACATGTTTAACGAAGACGTCGCCACTTTGATCGTCTCTGGCGACAGCGCATGGCGGACCGTCGATGCCTACATTTCCGCCGTTGCACCCGACTTGCTCGAGCGACTCGAGCACTGGGTTCAGCCCGAAGACGTCTTCGCGCACTACCGCGTGGACGAGCAACTCATGAAGGCCCTGGACCGCAAGGTCTGGTTGCCATCCGGCGGATCCCTCGTGATCGACCGCACTGAGGCTATGACGGTGGTCGACGTCAACACCGGCAAGTTCACTGGATCCGGTGGCAACCTCGAGCAGACGGTTACCAAGAACAACCTCGAGGCCGCCGAGGAAATCGTGCGCCAGCTGAGACTCCGCGATATCGGCGGCATCATCGTCGTGGACTTCATCGACATGGTCCTGGAGAGCAACCGAGATCTCGTGCTGCGTCGCCTGGTGGAGTGCCTCGGGCGCGATCGAACCAAGCATCAGGTCGCCGAAGTCACCAGCCTCGGCCTGGTGCAGATGACACGTAAGCGCATTGGCTCGGGGCTCGTGGAGTCCTTCTCGGAGACCTGTGAGGTTTGCAGCGGACGGGGTATCAAGGTCTCGCTCGCGCACGCTCACGAGCCGGCACCGCGTTCGCGTCGCCCTGCCGGGGCCGTCGATCCTGCCGAGGTCGCCGCCCGGGCCCTGGCCGCCCGCGAAGGCGAAGGCTCTTCGGACGAGCAGGCTGAAGAGCAATCCGAGGCATCCGTCGACCCCGATCGCGACGTAGCAGTTGAACAAGACCAAGCATCGCAATTAGAAAGTGCGGTAGCCGAGGACCCAGCCGAACTGCCCGAGACACAGTCCGATCAGTCCCTGTTCGCCAGCGACGACTGAACCGGAGGAAGTCATCGATCTTCGAGCCTCTGAGATCGCTGCCTGCATCCTGGACAGCTACGCCCAACGTCTCGGAACCGAGTTGTTGGATCGAACGGGCGATCACGACGTCGATGCCCGACGGTTGATGGACCTTGACGCAGTGGTCCTCAGCCATGACGGTGGCTTTGATCCCCATTTCGTCTACGCGAACAGGGCGGCGGCGTCGCTTTGGCGGATGCCTATCGACGAACTCGTCGGGATGCCCTCGCGACTCTCGGCACCACCGGAATGGCAGCGCGAGCGCGCTCAAGTCTTGTCCCAGGCGGCATACGAGGGGGTCCTTCGAGGCTACGAGGGTGAACGCGTGGCCAAGGACGGAACCCGCTTCGTGATTCGAGGTGCCACGCTGTGGACCGTGGACGGTTACCCAGGGGGGCCGGGGCAAGCAGTGATCTTCGACGATTGGGAGCACTCGCTGGAGGTCTGAAACGCCGGGAGACGAGCTGGCCGCTGGGTGGATGGCCTGCACGGCGATCCCGAGGGCCGATTAGGGGTAGGTCGGTGCCGGTCCAGCGGATGCCGTACTCTTACTCCTTGCGCCTGAAGGGCGGCCGGAGAACTGCCCGGACGCGGTACACCTCAGGTCACAGACTTACTCGCAGGAATCAATAGCAGGACCTAAGACAGGAGCACGCACGTGTACGCGATCGTTCGGGCCGGTGGCCGCCAAGAAAAGGTCGAGGTGGGCGACGTCCTCGTCGTGGATCGGGTAGCCGGTGAGCCGGGTGCTGCTGTCGAGCTGCCGGCTCTGCTCGTCGTAGACGGAACTGCAGTGACCTCCGACAAGGCCGCTCTTGGCAAGGTGAAGGTGACCGCCGAGATAGTCGACCACCATCGTGGGCCCAAGATCGACATCCTGAAGTACAAGAACAAGACCGGCTACCGCCGTCGCCAGGGGCACCGCTCCGAGCTGACCGCGATCAAGGTCACAGACATCGCAACCGGCAAGTAGCTACGGGTAGAAGAGGGAACCGGCCATGGCACATAAGAAGGGTGCATCCAGCACCAGGAACGGACGCGACTCCAATGCTCAGCGTCTTGGCGTCAAGCGCTTTGGTGGCCAGAGCGTCGGAGCCGGTGAGATCATCGTCCGTCAGCGTGGCACGCACTTCCACCCAGGCCTCAACGTCGGGCGCGGCAAGGACGACACCTTGTTCGCCCTCTCCGCCGGAAAGGTGGAGTTTGGTTCACATCGCGGTCGTCGCGTTGTGAACATCCTCGCTGACTAACGCACCGGGAGTTCACCCCGGTTCTCTACACCGGGAGTTACCGCTATGAGCACATTCGTGGATCGTGCGGTGGTCCACGCGCAGGCGGGAAGTGGCGGCAACGGCTGCGCATCTGTGCACCGCGAGAAATTCAAGCCTCTGGGTGGCCCCGACGGCGGCAACGGTGGTCGCGGTGGAGATGTCATCGCAGTTGTCGATCCCTCTGTCACGACTTTGCTGGACCTTCACCGTCATCCCCACCGCAAGGCCGCCAACGGCAAGGCGGGCCAAGGGTCGAACCGCAACGGCGCAGACGCGGACGATGTGATCGTGGCGGTGCCTCAGGGCACGGTTGTGTCCGACGCGAGCGGTAATCAGGTGATCGACCTCATGACTCCGGGCGAGACGTACGTGCTCGCCCAAGGAGGTCGTGGCGGTCTGGGCAACGCGGCCCTCGCCTCGCCACGACGGAAGGCGCCGGGCTTTGCCCTTCTCGGGGAGCCGGGTCAGATACGCGACATCGTGCTCGAACTCAAGACCGTCGCTGACGTAGCCCTTGTGGGTTACCCCAGTGCCGGTAAGTCGAGCCTGATCGCGGCTATCTCCGCCGCTCGACCGAAGATCGCCGACTATCCGTTCACCACACTCGTGCCGAACCTCGGTGTGGTCAGTGCCGACGACATCGTGTTCACGGTCGCCGACGTTCCCGGGCTGATCCCCGGCGCTAGCGAGGGCAAGGGTTTGGGTCTTGAGTTCCTCCGTCACGTTGAACGCTGCAGTGTCCTAGTGCACGTGATCGATTGCCTGACACTTGAGCCAGGCCGTGATCCTTTGGCGGATCTAGACGTCATCGAGTCTGAACTCGAGGCCTACGGAGGGCTGCTGGATCGCCCGGTCCTCGTGGCGCTCAACAAGATCGATGTCCCCGATGGTCGCGAGATGGCGGACATGGTGCGCCCGATGCTCCAGGAGCGGGGCTATCGCGTCTTCGAGGTCTCCGCAGTCAGTCATGAAGGGCTGCGTCCTTTGATATTCGCGATGGGCCAATTGGTTTTGCAGGCGCGGGCGTCGCAGGTTCACGACGAGCCGACCCGGGTGATCATCAGGCCCAAGCCTGTCGATGATGCCGGATTCTCGGTAAGCGCCGAGCCGGATGGATTTCGGGTCCGGGGGTCTCGACCCGAGCGATGGGTTCGACAAACCGACTTCAGCAACGACGAAGCCGTCGGGTATCTGGCTGATCGGCTCGCGCGCTTGGGTGTGGAAGAGGAACTCCAGCGCCAGGGTGCGCAGCCTGGTTCGACAGTGATGATCGGTGAAGATGAAGAGGCCGTCGTGTTCGACTGGTATCCGACCCTCGGCGGGGAGCTGCCTTTGTCCGGTCCGCGCGGTAGTGACGACCGGATCTATGCAGCTGATGCTTCATATGGTGATGATGATGAGTGACGTGAGGGCTGCGATCTACGAAGCCGATCGAATCGTGGTGAAGGTCGGTTCGTCGTCACTGACTTCGGTCGACGGAGGAATCGACGAGCAGCGGATTTCCGCGATTGTTGCTGCGCTGGCTGCGCGCCGTGCTCGCGGAACACAAGTGGTGTTGGTCAGCAGTGGGGCTATCGCCACTGGATTTCCCAGTCTTGGATTACGACGACGTCCGCAGGACCTTGCCACCCAGCAGGCATCAGCAAGTGTTGGGCAGGGTCTTCTCCTTGCGCACTACACGCAATCCTTCGCTCAGCATGGCCTCACCGTGGGTCAAGTGCTTTTGACGTCAGACGACGTCACACGGCGAAACCACTATCGAAATGCGCAGCGCACGCTGTTTCGACTCCTTGAGCTCGGTGTCGTGCCGATCGTGAACGAGAACGACACCGTGGCGACTGATGAGATTCGCGTCGGTGACAACGATCGCCTAGCGGCACTCGTGGCGCACGTCGTGCAAGCGCGTGCATTAATCCTGCTCTCGGATGTCGATGGCCTTTACGATGCACCGCCAAAAAGACCAGGGGCTCAGTTGATTCCCGAGGTACGCAACGCCCTCGACATTGCTGAGGCTCGCATCGGTGGTGTGGGATCAGCGGGCGTCGGACTCGGAGGCATGGCAACCAAGGTCCAAGCGGCAACGATCGCGACGAGCGCGGGCATTCCCACCCTGGTGACGTCGACCGAGCACGTGGAAAGCGCATTGGGTTCGGGCAACGTGGGCACTGTCTTCCATCCCACGGGTCAGCGGAGCACCACTCGATTGCTGTGGCTTGCGCACGCGACTACTCCGAACGGAACCTTGATGCTCGACGACGGAGCAGTAGAAGCCGTTACCGTCCGTCGAGCGTCGTTGTTACCCGCGGGCATCACTGCGGTGGATGGTGCATTTGTTGCTGGAGATCCAGTGGACTTAATTGATCAAAACGGTCGCGTAATCGCCCGAGGTTTGGTGAACTTTGATGCACGAGAGTTACCAGACCTTCTGGGGCGCTCTACTCGGGAACTAGCACGTGAACGCGGACCGGAATATGAACGAGAGGTCGTCCATCGTGACGACATGGTGATCTGGTCGTCCTAGCGTGCGGAAGGAGGCTCATGGTCCTCCGCAGTGTGCCGCCGTCCACCGATGTCGGTTCTCATCGAATGTGGCATGTGACATTGACCGTTGCCGGTGAGACCAAGCCCTTAGATCAGGTCCGTGAGGCGCTCGAGCGCCTTAGTCACGCTCATCCCTTCCTGCTTGAGGCTCGTTACGGAAACGACCGTGCCGAATTGCGCTACTGGGAGGAGGCCGAGGGGATGGAGGCCGCTGCTTCGGTAGCCAGTGCGATGTGGGCTGTGAACGAGCGGTCTTCCAGGCTTCCGGGTTGGGACGTGGTCGGGCTTCAAGTCCTCGACCGCGAGACATATTTGAAGCAAGCGCCGCTTCGTTCCTTGCCACCTGAGGGTCGGATCGCTCCGTTCTGATCTCGCGTACCCTTCACCCATGGTGGACGACCGCGAACTCGTGCATGACACGGCCCGTCGCGCCCGCTCGGCGGCGCAAGAACTTCGGATCCTTACTCGTGACGAAAAGGATGCTGCGTTGGTGGCCATGGCCGATGCGCTGGAGGCGAATTCACCGACCATCGTGGCGGAGAACGAGCATGACCTCATACGGGCGCGTGAAAACGGTACCTCCGATGCGCTCATAGATCGACTGACTCTGACTCCCGACCGCATCTCGGCGATCGCCCAGGCGCTGCGTGATGTCGCCGCCCTGCCCGATCCCGTCGGGGAGGTAATTCGCGGGTACACGCTTCCCAACGGACTTCAAGTCCGACAGATTCGCGTCCCGATCGGCGTCGTGGGAATGATCTACGAGGCGCGACCAAACGTCACCGTGGATGCTGCCGGACTGTGTCTGAAGAGTGGCAATGCTGCGCTTCTTCGAGGGTCATCTTCGGCGATGAACAGCAATCAAGCGCTGGCCGCGGCAATGCGCTCAGCGCTCACTGCCCAAGGGCTAAATCCTGACGCCATCCAACTCGTGCCAGGTGACTCCCACGAATCGGTCAAGCACCTGATGACCGCTCGAGGGCTTGTCGATGTTCTGATTCCACGCGGCGGTGAGTCGCTCATCCGCAGTGTTGTCGAAAATTCCACCGTTCCTGTGATCGAGACAGGGGTGGGCAACTGCCACGTCTATGTCGATGCCGCAGCCGATATCGACAAGGCGGTTGCCCTTGTCGTCAACAGCAAGGCACAACGCGTAAGTGTGTGTAATGCGGCCGAGACTCTGCTGGTTCATCGCGATGTGGCCGACGAGTTCTTGCCACGGGCGCTTGAAGCCTTGGCTGAGGCAGGGGTGACCCTGCACGCGGAGGCGCGATTCGCTGAGGCAGCCAGCGGTGGCCCATGTTCGGTCGTGGAGGCGACCGACGAGGACTGGGCAGCGGAGTATTACTCACTGGACCTCGCTGCGGCTATCGTCGATGACATCGATGAGGCAATCAATCACATACGTCGTTGGTCGTCAGGACACACCGAAGCGATTATTAGCGACAGCCAACCGGCTATCGCCCACTTCACCGCCCGAATCGACTCCGCAGCCATCATGGTGAACGCCTCGACGCGCTTCACCGATGGCGGCGAGTTCGGATTCGGGGCGGAGATCGGAATCTCCACTCAGAAACTGCATGCTCGGGGTCCGATGGGCCTGCCGGAATTGACGTCCACGACTTTCATCGTGACAGGTGATGGCCACACCCGTGGCTAGAAGGTCTGGGTAGGGTAAAGCCATGATCACTGAGAATTTCGTCTTGATGGCCAGTGAAGCTGCTGGTGAGGCAAGCACGCCAGCGTGGGTTTTCGGCCTATTCGGCTTCGGAGTTCTGGTCGGCCTTCTCATTCTCACAATGATGATCAAGGTCGATCGTTGACGGAAGCAAGAAGCTGAGCCGTTTCCGAATAGGTGTGATGGGTGGCACCTTCGATCCCATTCATCACGGCCACTTGGTTGCCGCGTCCGAGGTTGCCCACCGTTTCGATCTGCAGCGGGTGATCTTTACGCCGACCGGCGTGCCCTGGCACAAGTCAAAGCCGACAACACCAGGGGAAGATCGGTATCTCATGACCGTAATCGCAACCGCAGCTGATACTCGTTTTGAGGTCTCCCGTGTGGACATAGATCGTGAAGGCCCGACCTACACGGTGGACACCCTGCGTGATCTGCAGCGCGGTTTTGCCGCCGCACACCCCGACGACTCTGCGGAATGGTTCTTCATCACTGGCGCCGATGCGCTCGCGGACATCGTTAGCTGGCGTGATCCCGATGGGATCATCGATCAGGCTCACCTCGTTGGGGTAACGCGGCCAGGACACCATCTCGCGGATCCTGGACTTCCGGAAGGCGTGGTGACCTTGATCGAGATTCCAGCGCTCGCGATCTCCAGTAGCGATATCCGTGAACGCGTGGCAGATGGTAAGCCGATTGATTATCTCGTCCCTGAAGGTGTGTCGCGATGGATTCGCAAGCACCGCCTCTACACGGAGTCGCCCTCATGACCGCTGCCCCCGATGCCGTCAAGGTCGCAATTGCCGCGGCGCAAGCAGCGTCGGACAAACTTGCCACCGACATCGTCGCGATTGACGTTAGTGAACAACTTGTCATTACCGATGTCTTCGTCATCTGCTCCGCGGCCAATGAGCGTCAGGTGAAGTCAATCGTTGATGCAATAGAGAGGTCCCTTCATGGAATGGGCGTCAAGCCCATCCGTCGCGAGGGTCTGAAAGGTGCGCACTGGGTCCTATTGGACTTTGGAGATGTGGTTGTCCACGTGCAGCAAGCAGAAGATCGTGTCCACTACGCAATCGAGCGCTTGTGGAAAGACTGTCCGTTGATTGAGCTGCCTGCCTCGGTCACCTCCGGTCAGTCGCCTGCCTCGGAGTGACAATGGGTGAACAACGCATCGTCCTATGGCGCCACGGACGCACGGCCTGGAATGCCCAGCGCCGATTCCAGGGGCAGTCCGATATCGAACTCGATGACGAGGGTCGAGGCCAGGCTCAGCGGGCCGCAGGTTTGCTTGTCCACCTGAAGCCCGATCGGATCATTTCCTCCGACCTTTCTCGTGCCTTCGACACGGCTCGAGAGCTCGGTGCGCTCACCGGGATTGAGGTAAGGGCTGATGCGCGGCTTCGCGAGACGTTCGCGGGGGAGTGGGAGGGTCTGAGGCGGCCGGAACTGCTGGAGCGGTACGGAGAGAAACTGGCGCGTTGGGCCTCGGATTCCGACGCTCGCCCCGGTGGTGACGGTGAAACTCGGATTGAGGTCGCTGACCGAATGGTCGCGGCGATCAACGAGGAGTTGGTCCACCTTCCCCAAGACGGGACACTCGTCGTCGCTACCCACGGCGGATCCGCACGAGCCGCGATCGGTGCCCTGCTTGAACTACCGCCTGCCCAGTGGGCCTGCCTGGGCGTGCTGAGCAACTGCGCGTGGTCGATCCTCACGCAGAACACCACGGGGTTTGGCCCAGCGTGGCGGCTTCAGGAGTACAACGCCGGTTCGCTTCCCACGCCAGCGCTTGCCGACGACCGCTAATTCACTCCGTTTCCCCCACGGTCCCCCTCGGGTGTGGTCGTCGCCCCACGGTATGCTTCGACTTCGCATTCGCGGGGCTGTAGCGCAGCTGGTAGCGCACCTCCATGGCATGGAGGGGGTCAGGGGTTCGAGTCCCCTCAGCTCCACATCTTTCCCATAGGGGGCGCGCATGGCCGAGCCATCCACCTTCTCGCCAAGACACGTGCTCGTCGTCGGAGCCGGACCGGGCATCGGAGCGTCATTTGCCCGGCTGGCACTTCAAGGTGACTCTCACGTGACACTGGCAGCTCGTTCCCCGAGCAAGCTCGAACAACTGGTATCAGAGCTGCACGTCGATGGTGTTCGGATCGATGTGGTCCCCGCTGACGCCGCAGGTCCGGTATCACTCCGCGAAACCCTGGATGACTACGCCAAAGCATGCGAGGTTCCGATTGACTGTGCCCTATTCAACGTCTCTACGTGGGTACCCGGTGGGCTAGACAGTGACCTGGCTGCTGTTGCCGAAGGCCTGAGCGCTGGAGTTGTCTCCGGTTTGGCGATGGCTCAGGCCGTTGTACCCCGAATGCGTGAACTCCCAGCAGCTCGAATTCTCTTCACCGGGGGTGGTACCGCGGACTCACCGATGACCTCGGGAGTGGGGCTTGGGCTTCAAAAGGCCGCCCTGCGCAATTTGGCTATTGCCCTCGACAAAGATCTGGCAGACACGAACATCCGTGTCCGAACGCTGACGATCCGCGGAAGCATTGCGCCGGGCACAGCCTTCGACCCCGACCTGATTGCCCAAGCTCTGTGGGACACGATCGACGAGATCAACGTCGAAACGGAATTCACTGGGGCTGGGAAGTGAATCCCAGCCCCAGTGAATGGTGGATAGTTTGAAGTCCCAGATCTAGCTCTGGTCCTTCATCACGTGCTTCCGGTTTGAAGTCCCAGATCTAGCTCTGGTCCTTCATCACGATCACCTTCAGGGTCGACACTTCAGCATCGCCGCCACCTGGTGGCGTCGCGGAGATATTTACATCAACCGTTCCCGGCTTGAGTGCCGTGATCTTCCAGGTGGTAAGTCCCGGTGCACCAACCAGCGTGGTGTTCGGTGGGGTGTACTTGCCCTTGCCTACCTTGACGGACTTCTTTTTGCCTGACTTCGATGCCGTCCAGGAGTAGCCGGTTGTGCGGTTCGTCTCAAGGGTCAGTTCGATTGCCTCGCCAGGAATAAGTCGAACTTGAGCGGGCAGCTCCGTCACCATCAAGGTCACGTGGTCGTCGGCATTCGCAGGAGCAGCAGCGGCAAAGGCGCCGAGGGCTAGGCCGATAGCAGCAAGCAATGCTGTGAGAGTTCGCTTCATATGTGTCATGCAACCAGTTAACAGCACATCTCGCCTGAATGGAAGGTCCGGTAGTAACACTCAGTGCCGCCAGAGTGCTATTCCTCGGGCAGTTTCCCTATCTGCTCCTTCTCCGGCTGTGTCAGTGGTCCGTACCGCTTTCGCTTCTCGTAGACGCGACGACTTGGTTCGGGCGACACGTCTGCGGGGATGGACGGTTTGGGCCACAGGACGAGCTTGGCCACAGACAGCCCGACGAAAATGCTGGTGATCGCTATCCAGAATGGAAACCACACCCATGTGTCGACGGCCAAGGCGGTAATTGCCAACAGTGCATAGGCACTTGTCAGGGCAATCACTCCGTAGCCGATACCGATTTGCTGAGCCCAGTACCGCGCAGTAGCACTCGTTAGGCCGTATGTGGCGAGGTTCTCGATGACTCCACGTTGCCAGCGCTGACGTTGACGCCACAACGCGGGCCACGTCGGCATGACTTCGGTTTCGACCGCGCACTCCTCCGGCGACACCATCGGTGAGCCCAGCGACTTCAAGGCAATGGTGAGCCCGTTGTCTTCGGTAAGCGCCGAGGCGTCGTAGACCTCTCCGCGCAGTCCCGGCAACAGTGAGCCGCGTGCGTCAGCGACATCGGCCAGCGCCTCGGCTCGGAACATCGATGCCGTGCCAGTAAGAACGAAGACCCGTCCGCGACGTTGACGAATTTGCAGTTGGTAGCGGAGATATTCGTTGCGCTGAAGCTGTCCGACCAGACCTGAGCCGGGTTCGCCGTAGAACAACCCGCCGATTGCATCCAACCGCGGGGAGTCGGAGAACAGGGCTGCCGCGTGGCTGATGTAGTCAGGTGAGAGTCGGGTGTCAGCGTCCATCACCAACACCGTGTCGGCCTGAGCGAGGGTTGGAAGGATGGCAGCTAGGGCTTGGTTCAAGGCGCCGGCCTTGCGTCCGACGTTGTCCACCGTTTCGAAAACCTCGGCCCCGAGTGTTCTGGCTATCACCGCGGTTTCATCCGTGCAGTTGTCGGCGACGACAACTACCCGATCCACGGAACGGGACTGCTCGGACAGAGCCCGCAGGGTGTCACCTATGGATGCTGCCTCATTGTGGGCTGGGATGAGCGCCGTGATGCGCGGTTCAGACTCGTGTTGGAGTGCTCGCTCGTTCGCGGGTGGTCGGGGCAGGACGGGCCGTAACAGCCACCAGTCAGGATGACGGGCCCTTGCGGTGGTGACCGAATCCAAGACGATGGACCCGGTTGCCACAAGGACTAGACCGATGCCTGTCAAGACCAGCAGATGCATAGAGGGAAAAGACTCGTTAACCGTCAAGGACGTCGGTCCTAGCGGAAAGACAAGCGGCTCTTGATCGAAAGGGTCGTCGTCGAAGTACTTGGCTGCGACAGCATCGATTGTGCTCAAGAGCAAGATGGCAAAAATAATCGCCGCAACTGCCACTCTCGCCCAGCCAAGTTTTGCGAACCACACCCCCACGGCTGGATCTCAAATCTGACGGCCGAATCTACGGGTGCGGTTCCGCCTCGACCGCGGGTGCGCGCCGAGTGGCGAGGAAGGATCCGATGATCACGAGGGGAAAGCCGACGATGATTCCCCAGGTCAGGGACTCACCCAAAATCACGACGCCCAGCAGCAGCGCCACAGCTGGTGCGATGAACGTGATCACTGTGGTTCGAGATGGTCCGGCTTCGGCGATGAGTGCGAAGAACACGATGAAAGCTGCCGCTGTGCACAGCACACCGAGGACAATGACCGACCACCATGCCTCGCTGGGCACCGGCGCGCTCGGCCGCGAGATCCATGCGAGGGGCGCGTAGACGAGCGAGTTGATGACCAGAGCCATCGTGATGACCGCCAAAGCCGGAGCGCGTGACAGTTTCATCGCAACGATGAGCGGGCCGAAGGAGTAGCCAATGATGGTAATGCCGAGGGCTGCGACGCTGAGCCAGTCATCGCCGCGTATGTCTATGCCCACCAGCGTGACGACACCGATGACGCCGATCGCCAAGCCGAGTGCTCGCCCTTTCGTCACGCGGTCATCGATGCCGATTCGCCAACCGATCACGGCCGAGAGGATTGGAACTGCGGCGATCAGGATCGCCGTGACAGAACTCGACAGTCGAATCTCCGCATAGGACAGCGCCCCGAAAGGCAGCGCTATCTCAACGAAGGCGAACACGGCGATCCATGACCAATCGGTCACGTTGAGCCGCTTGATGTCGCCGCGGGCGATCACTATCGGCAGCAGGATCAGTGCTCCGAGGGCTACGCGAACCCACACGACCATCGCCGGCGATAAATCCTCCACGGCGATCTTGATGAACAGATACGGGATTCCCCAAAGCACGGCCAGTGCGATGAATAGCGCCCACCCGCGTGTAGTCACGAGGGCGCACTCTACGCGTTGGACAAAGTGGTGAAGTGGCGGCGATAGCGGGAGAAAGACGGACGATCCCCCGGAGTGTGGGAAAAGGGGATGATGGGGGTGTGGGTGTGGGTACGAGCGCGGGTGCGGGCGCGGGTGCGGAACGTCATGCGTTCGTGCTGGCCGATTCCCTGGCTTTCCACGGCCCCGAGCGCATCGAGATTCCGACCGATCCACGTCTGTACCCGCAGGTTTGCGCGAATGGCCTCGAGGCCGATGTCGATCTCGTCGCCCGCGAAGGCTGGACCGCGCGCGACGCGTGGTGGGCGCTGACCAAGGACCCAATGGCCTATGGCGTCTACCTGCCGCGCGCAGACTATGTGGTTATCGGTGTCGGTGGCATGGATCAACTTCCGGCATCGGTTCCCACGTGGGTTCGTGACTCACTGCCTTACGTGCGGCCCGGTGGATTACGACGACGCCTACGCCGCGCCTATCGATCCCTGACGCCTCCGGTCATCAAGGCCACCAACGGTTGGCTACGGCAGCTGCCTCAAGACGCCACCGATCGCTACCTGACGCGGATCGTGCAGGCGGTCCGTGCGGTCCGACCTCAGGTGCCGATTGCCTTGCTCGCTCCATGTCCCTACCGCTCGCCCTATTACCCCTCTGAGCGCCACCATGCCAAGGCGCTGGCTGCCGCACGGGCCCTCGCTGGTGAGTTGAACGTTGCCCTCGTGGATCCGTCGTCGGCTGTGTTGGCTGGCCTCACCGATGGCACCGCGAACCCCGATGGCATGCATTGGTCGTGGCAGGCCCATCAGCAGGTCGGGGAGGACTTGGCGTCGGCGTTGGCGGCGCAGGCACGCTGACAGCCCTCGGTAGTCTTGCCCGGCTATGACAACGAGCGAGGACACCCAGCAGGGCGAGACCCGATACAACTTCGACGCCATCCAAGAGCGGTGGCTGCCCGTCTGGGACGAACTCGCACCCTTCCGCTCGGGGCTTCCCGACGACGAGCGCCCGAAGAAGTACGTCCTCGACATGTTCCCGTACCCCTCGGGGGACCTGCACATGGGTCACGCGGAGGCGTACGCACTCGGTGACGTCATCGCCCGCTACTGGGTCCAGCGCGGATTCAATGTCATGCACCCGATCGGTTGGGACGCTTTCGGCTTGCCGGCGGAGAACGCCGCCATTCGGCGCGGGGAGGATCCGGTTCGCTGGACCTACGACAACATCGCGCAGCAAAAGGCTTCGATGCGTCGCTATGCGTGCAGTTTCGATTGGGACCGCGTGCTGAACACCTGCGATCCGGAGTACTACCACTGGAACCAGTGGTTCTTCCTGCAGATGTTCAAGCGTGGCCTGGCCTACCGCAAGGCCAGCAACGTCAACTGGTGCCCGGAGTGCCAGACGGTGCTTGCGAATGAGCAGGTCGTTGCCGGGCAGTGCGAGCGATGCGACACCAATGTCACCAAAAAGAAGCTCACTCAGTGGTATCTGAAGATCACCGACTACGCCGATCGTCTACTCGACGACATGGAGCAACTCGAGGGTGCTTGGCCGGAAAAGGTGCTGCTGATGCAGCGCAACTGGATCGGTCGATCCACCGGCGCCGAGGTCGACTTCGAGATCGAAGGTCGTAACGAGCCGGTGACCGTCTACACGACGCGCCCAGACACTTTGTACGGCGCGACGTTCTTCGTCGTCGCTGCGGACTCCGATCTTGCTGCTGAACTCGCGGAAGGAACAGCAGCGGAAGCCGAGTTCGCCCAGTACCTCGAGAAGGTCAAGCAGACCTCGGAGATGGATCGCCTGGATTCCTCACGGGCCAAGACCGGTGTGTTCCTGCAGCGCTACGCGATCAATCCCGTCAATGGCGAGCGCATCCCGGTGTGGGCATCGGATTACGTCCTCGCTGACTACGGCACCGGCGCGATCATGGCTGTCCCTGCGCACGACCAGCGCGACCTCGACTTCGCTCGCACGTTCGACCTGCCCGTCCGCGTGGTCGTCGATGCCGGCGAAGACCCGGCGATAACGGGAGAAGCCACCGCCGACGACGGACTCCACGTCAACTCCGGTCCGCTGGATGGCTTGAACAAGGAAGACGCGATTGCCGCGATCATCAAGGTCCTCGAAGAACGCGGAACCGGTAAGCAGGCCATCAACTACCGGCTGCGCGACTGGCTGATCTCCCGCCAGCGCTACTGGGGGACACCCATCCCGATCGTGCATTGCCCTGCGTGCGGTGAGGTCCCCGTTCCGGACGATCAACTGCCCGTGGTTCTTCCCCCGGCCGAGGGCCTTGACCTCAAGCCCAAGGGCACATCGCCGCTAGGTGGTGCCACCGAGTGGGCGAGTGTTGCCTGCCCGCAGTGCGGTGGAGACGCCACACGAGACCCGGACACCATGGACACGTTCGTCGATTCATCCTGGTACTACCTGCGTTACGTCGATCCGAATAATCACAACGCGGCCTTCGATCCCGAGCAGGTCCGTCAGTGGCTACCGGTCGATCAGTACGTGGGGGGCGTGACGCATGCGATCTTGCACCTGCTCTACAGCCGCTTCTTCACCAAGGTGTTGAACGATCTGGGTCTGGTGGATTTCAACGAGCCGTTCACCCGGTTACTGAACCAAGGCATGGTCATCATGGAGGGCTCTGCGATGAGTAAATCGCGGGGCAACCTGGTGCGGCTGTCGGACGAACTCGGCCAACACGGCGTGGATGCGATCAGGCTGTCGATGGTGTTCGCCGGTCCACCGGAAGACGACGTGGACTGGGCCGACGTTTCACCCGCAGGTTCGGCCAAGTTCCTCGCTCGCGCGTGGCGATTGTCGGGTGATGTCACCTCGCAACCAGGTGTCGATCCGTCCACTGGCGATGAAGCCGTCCGCAAGGCCACGCACCGAGCCCTGCATGATGCCGCGCAAGCGGTGGAGACGTTCCGCTTCAACGTCGCGGTCGCCCGTGTGATGGAACTGGTCAACGTCATCCGCAAGGCAATTGACACAGGCTGCGGTCCCGACGACCCGGCTGTTCGCGAAGGCGCCGAAGCCGTCGCCATCATGTTGTCGCTTGTTGCGCCGTATACGTCGGAGGACATGTGGGCCCGCCTGGGACACGAACCGAGCGTGGCCCGAGCCGGGTGGCCGGAGGTCGATGAATCGCTGCTCGTCGAGGACTCGGTGACGTGTGTCGTTCAGGTCGCAGGCAAGGTCAAGGACCGACTGGAGGTCTCGCCGAGCATCGGTGAGGATGAACTTCGCGAACTGGCTCTCGCATCGGTCGCGGCCACGCTCGATGGACGTGGTGTCCGCACCGTGATCGTGCGTCCGCCCAAGCTCGTCAACGTGGTACCCGAGTAGTTCACGCGCACCTCGCGCGTCCGCTTTCCACAGGCGGAAGCTGACTCTGGCGCGGTCATCTCCTAGATTCGTAGCGTCGAGGCATGTGGTCATCACGTTCCAAATCTCATGTTCGTCATCGCTTGGCTGGACTGGTGGGAGCAACGACCCGCAGCAACTTGCCGTCCAACGCCGAGGGAGACGGGTTTCAGGCCCCGCCAGCAGAGCGAGGCACGCGCGTCCTGATCGACTCCACTGAGGAATCCGAGGCTCGCCGAAGGGGCGTCCACGCCTCGAGCCGGATCTTCTTCACGTGGGATCCACGTGCCCGCAAAGCCGCGCTAGTTCTCATCGCAGGACTCGGCTTGATAGTCGCGTGGTGGTGGATCAGTGGTCAGCCGAAGCCGGTGACTCCCGTTGATGTCGAGGTCAGTGCCGGTGTTCCCGTTGATGTGACTGACGATTCGGTTCGGATTGTTGATGAGTCGCAGACGGTGGTAGTACATGTGGTGGGAAAGGTAGCCGCACCAGGAGTTGTGGAACTGCCCGCTGGATCGCGCGTGCAAGACGCGATAGCAGCTGCGGGTGGTGCTACCAAGGACAAAGCACTGGAGTCGGTGAATCTCGCACGCGTGGTTGTCGACGGGGAGCAGATAGACGTTGGTGCAAGCGGCGATGCTGGCGGCGGTTCATCACGGATCTCGTTGAACTCTGCCAACGCTCAGCAACTCCAGGAAATCCCCGGCGTCGGCCCGGTCATCGCCGAGCGGATAGTCGAGTGGCGGACCAAGAACGGCCCGTTCCACTCAGTTGCCGAACTGGCCGAGGTGTCGGGGATCGGTCCGTCGATGCTTGAACGAATCGAAGATCAGGTTGGCATGTGATCGATGTTCGGCTCGTCGCTCCGGCGCTGGTTGCCTGGGCCGGAGCGCTGGCGAGTCTTCTCGCCTTGTCTCAGATCGAGCCGATGAGCACCCGGCATTCAGTTGCCATTCGCGTCATCCAAGTCCTTCTCGGGGTTGCACCTGTCCTTTTGCTCCTGAGCCGCCGGAAGGCATCCGTCGTCGTATCCATCGCGGCCGGAAGCATTTCTGTACTCGCCAGCGCAGCTCAAGTGGCGTCCTGGACGGCGCCAGCTGTGGTGGATTCGATGAACTCTCGGGTGGAGATCGTGGGAAGCATCTCGGGCCCACCACGCGACTCGCTGGGTGTTGCCTACGTCCCGATCACGACGATGTCTATCTCGAAAGCAGAATCGCCGCGCGAGGCAACCGAAGTGCAGATCCCGGTGACCGTCACGGTCCCACGCTTTACGCAGGCATCGATGCCGGGAACTCCGGTGCGCGTGGCAGGTCGATTGCGTCCGGCCGGTGGATCCTTGACTACGGCTGCATACCTCGATGCTGACGCAGGTCTGACGGTCATTGGCACTCCATCGCCCGTCGATCGCGCAGCCCAAGCTGTGCGTGACTCGCTCGTGTCCGCCCTACCGGCAGCGCCGCTCGGCGGCTCGGCTCTTGTGGCAGGACTCGCCATCGGCGACGAAGAGCAAATGTCTCCAGAATTGATCGAGCAGATGCGGATGAGCGGGCTGTCGCACCTCACCGCTGTGTCCGGTGGCAACGTGGCAATCGTCGTTGGAGCAATCGCCGGGGTCGCTTGGCTGTTACGCCTACCGATGGTGGCACGCATCGCGGTGTCGCTGGCGGCACTTGGCTTCTACGTCATCGTCGTCCAGCCGCAACCCAGCGTTTTGCGTGCCGGAGTGATGGGTGCTGTGGTGGTGCTTTCGCTGATCGTGGGAGGTCGGCGACCTGGGCCCAGCATCCTCGCTACAGCGGTGCTCATTCTGGTCGTGGTTGCACCGTCATTGTCGGCGAGTTGGGGGTTCGCCCTTTCGATTGCCGCCACGGCGGGCATCGTCCTCATTGCTCCGATCATGAAGGCACGCATCGAAGCGACCAGCCTGGGTGAACGCCTGCCACCTGCGGTGACTATCGCCGCCACCATCACCCTCGCTGCGCAGTTCGCAACGGCTCCGGTGCTGTTGGCGATGGGTGCCTATGTGGGGATCGCCGCTGTTCCGGCCAACCTGCTGGCGATGCCTGTCGTACCGCTCATCACTATCGCTGGTCTCGCAGCGGCCCTGGTGGGTGTTCTTCCGTTCGGCGGCATGCCCGCCCAACTGATGGCATGGGTCGGAGCGTGGGCCGGGGAGTGGATTGCGCATGTTGCTCGAGTCGCGTCCGGTGTGGACCTGCTGAGAATCCGCGGATCCCCGATTGGTGCCGTCGCATTCTTGGGCGTCGTCGTCGTTGCTCTTGCCTTGTGGTGGGTGACGTCCCTGCAACGCTTCGCCCATATGCGGATGTATGCGCTACCCATCGCTGCAGCAGTGGTCATCGGAACCGTCGTGTGGTGGCTCTTCCCACCTGGTCAACGTGCATGGCCGCCGGATGGCTGGGTGATAACGCAATGTGATGTCGGTCAAGGTGACGGTCTCGTTATCGCACCGGATGGCAACGCAGGTGCGGTTGTCGTCGATACCGGAATCTCCGCTCGTGTCATCGATGAGTGCTTGAGTGATCTTGGTATCGACCACATCTCTGCGCTCGTCCTTACTCACTTCCATGCCGATCACGTCAGCGGGCTGGCAGGTGTGATCGACGGTCGCAGGGTGGATGCGGTGTTCGCAACGGTTCTCAATGAACCGCGTGAGCAGTTCGAGGGGGTCGAGTTCGAACTTGCTCGCCGAGGGCTCACCTTGGATCGACTCACGGCGGGAGCCACCTTGCGCATCGGCTCGGGGCAGTACTCGGTGGTGTGGCCGCGGCGGATCATCACAACGGGTCGGATCTCTGAGGGCTCGGCGGCGAATAACGCCAGCATCGTGCTCGATGCGCAGGTTCAGGGCGTGCGATTGCTCCTCACTGGCGACATCGAGCCCCCGGCGCAAGCAGCGCTCCTGGGTGGCCCGGGTGACTTCGACGTAGCGAAGATTCCGCACCACGGTTCCAGGCACCAACACCCGAACTTCGCGCAATGGGCGGATGCGGACATTGCTGTTGTGAGCGTTGGGGAGGACAACGGATTCGGGCACCCGGCCCCCAGCACACTCCAGTCCTGGTCACGCAGCGGAGCGTTTGTGGTGCGAACCGACCTCGCGGGCGACATCGCGATCGTCAAGAACGACGACGGCACCCTCGCGGTGGGCACGCAACGTGACATGCTGAGCCCACCATGAGTGCACCGGCCCGCATCACCCTCGTCCGCGGTGGCGAGCAGGCGTTGGTTGATCGTGCCGTCAGCTCCACGGTGACCGCGATCAGACGATCTGCCCCGGAAGCCGACCGCGTCAACATCGATGCGAGTACTGAGGACGCTGCCCAGGATTTCCGATACGCGTGTGCGCCCACGTTGTTCGGTGGTGACATGGTCGTCGTGGTGACAGGCCTGCAGTCCGCCGATGAGTCATTCGCAGGTGCACTTGGGGATGTCTTGGATGAGGGCCCTGAGAACGTGTGGCTGATCGTGCACCACGACGCCACGGCGGGCGGGAAGAAACTGCTCGAAGTTGTCCGCGGGGCGGGGGCCAACGAGATTGAGTGCCTGGCGGTCAAGAAGGGTAAGCGGACGATCGAGGTGGTCTCTAAAGAGTTCGCCCGGAACAAGCGCCACGCCACCTCCGATGCCGTCAATGTTCTCTACGAATCCGTCGGGCATGACCTACCCATGCTTTTTGCTGCCGTGAGCCAATTGGTTGCTGACGTCCAAGACGATCCGATCACCGAAGAGCACGTGCACGCATATTTCGCTGGCGTCGCGGATGTTGCCGGATGGCAGATCGCTGACCACGTTTGGCACCGGCGGCCGGCTCAAGCCCTGGAGTCGGTTCGGCATGCCGCGGCGACCGGTAACGAATCCGGCGTGGGCGTGATGAGCGTTCTTGCTATGGCATCGGCGCTGCGCGACATCATCCGAGTTGGTGGCTTGGGACCTGGTGCCAGTGAGTCCGATGTCGCCCGAGAACTGGGTATCCCGCCGTGGAAAGTCTCGCTGGTTCGTCAGCAGTGGTCGCGTTGGAGCGGTGATCAACGACGCCTAGCGGCATCGCTCGTGGAATTGGCTGATGCTGAGGCCTTGATGAAAGGGGGACTTGAGCCCGGACAGGCTTTGGATGTCGAGCAGAAGATGTTCGAGCTTGAAAAACTCGTAGTCTCATCGAGCGCTCGCTAGCGCGAGCAACTGGTGGACGAGAGGCTGCTGAGGGACTACAGCGCCGCGGCGCGCTTGCTGATGGCCGACTTGCGATTGGCGGCCTGGTTGGCGTGGATGACGCCCTTGCTGGCTGCCTTGTCGAGAGCGCGGTTAGCCTCGCGAGCCAGAGCGGTAGCTGCGGCGGCGTCGCCGGAATCGGCGGCCTCGCGGAACTTGCGAATGGCGGTCTTGAGAGAGGACTTGACGTCCTTGTTACGCAGGCGCGCCTTCTCATTGGTGCCGATGCGCTTCTTTTGCGACTTGATGTTCGCCACGGACGTTCCTCTAACTCTCGTTGCTCTCGATGTACTACCGATTCAGGTTTTGCACCACAGTGATCTGCAGCCGCATAAGAGTACCCGTACCCTGGGCTCAGCCCCCGAGCGGCCCCGACCGGCCCTCCTGACCAGCACCGCATGCGCGACTGCCCACCCGAAAGGACGCCCGTGAGCCAACAGCCGGCCGCCGGAGTACCGGCCAGCGGAAATTCGGCCCCGGGCAGCACCGATGCAGGTGTGATCCGAAACTTCTGCATCATTGCTCATATCGACCACGGCAAGTCCACGCTGGCCGATCGCATGCTGCAGATGACCGGCGTGGTGGACGACCGCTCGATGCGGGCGCAGTACCTCGATCGAATGGATATCGAGCGCGAGCGTGGAATCACTATCAAGTCCCAGGCGGTTCGTTTGCCGTATACCGCTGGTGACGGCCGTGAGTACGTGCTGAATTTGATCGACACCCCCGGTCACGTGGACTTCACCTACGAGGTGTCCCGCTCGTTGGCCGCCTGCGAAGGTGCCGTGCTGTTGGTCGATGCAGCCCAGGGGATCGAAGCCCAGACACTGGCCAACTTGTATCTCGCTTTGGAAAATGATCTGCAGATCATCCCGGTACTTAACAAGATCGACCTTCCTGCGGCCCAGCCAGAGAAGTACGCGGCGGAACTCGCACACATCATCGGATGTCGTCCTGAAGACGTTCTGAAGGTTTCGGCGAAGACGGGCGAAGGTGTGGGCGAGTTGCTCCAAACGATCGTCGATCTGATTCCGGCTCCGGTTGGTGACCCCGGTGCGCCGGCTCGCGCGATGATCTTTGACTCGGTCTACGACACCTATCGCGGTGTCGTCACCTACGTCCGGGTCGTGGACGGTCGGATAGGTACGCGCGATCGCATCACGATGATGTCCACCGGTGCAGTCCATGAACTACTGGAGGTCGGTGTCATCTCACCGGAGCCGCTGCCCGGCAAAGGCTTGGGCGTAGGTGAGGTGGGCTACCTGATCACCGGCGTGAAGGACGTTCGTCAGTCGCGAGTTGGTGACACCGTCACCACAGCCACCAAGGGCGCGTCCGACCCGCTCGGCGGCTACCGCGACCCCAAGCCGATGGTCTTCTCGGGCCTGTATCCGATCGATGGCTCGGACTATCCGGTCCTGCGCGACGCGTTGGATCGTCTAAAGCTCAACGACGCTGCCTTGCAGTACGAGCCGGAAACCTCAGTGGCTCTCGGGTTCGGCTTCCGTTGTGGATTCCTCGGGCTACTCCACCTGGAAATCGTGCGTGAGCGACTCGAGCGGGAATTTGATCTCGATCTCATCTCTACGGCTCCGAACGTTATCTACACGGTCGAGATGGAAGACGGCAAAGAGTCCGTCGTGACCAATCCCAGCGAGTTCCCCGAGGGCAAGGTGGCAGCAGTGACCGAGCCGGTCGTCAAGGCGACCGTCATCTTGCCCAGCGATTTCGTGGGTACCGTGATGGAGTTATGTCAGGCCCGTCGCGGAACCCTACTTGGCATGGACTACCTCTCCGAGGACCGCGTGGAGATGCGCTACACATTGCCGCTGGCTGAGATCGTTTTTGATTTCTTCGACCAGTTGAAGTCCCGTACCCGCGGCTATGCCTCACTCGATTACGAGCCCAGTGGCGAGCAGACGGCGGACCTGGTGAAGGTGGACATCCTGCTGCACGGTGATCCGGTGGACGCCTTCTCGGCGATCGTGCACAAGGACAAGGCGTACAGCTACGGCGTCGCGATGGCGCAAAAACTCAGGGAACTCATTCCGCGTCAGCAGTATGAGGTGCCGATCCAAGCGGCGATTGGTTCGCGGATCATCGCCCGCGAGACCATCCGCGCCATCCGCAAGGATGTCCTTGCTAAGTGCTACGGCGGCGACATCTCGCGTAAGCGCAAGTTGCTGGAGAAGCAGAAGGAAGGCAAGAAGCGCATGAAGATGGTGGGTCGCGTGGAAGTGCCGCAAGAGGCCTTCATCGCTGCGCTCTCCACCTCCGAGGCCGCCACCAAGAAATGAGCAAGCCGCTCTCGCTTTACCTGCACATACCGTTTTGTTCCAGCAGGTGCGGGTACTGTGATTTCAATACCTATACCGCGACCGAACTCGGTGACGGTGTCGATCGAGCGAGCTTTCATGAGCACCTCGAAGCTGAAGTCTCGATGGCCGCACGACAACTAGCGCCAACGCACCATGTCGAAACGATCTTCATCGGTGGCGGAACCCCAACCTTGATCGGCGCGCAGGCGCTAACCACACTCATCACCCGGATCAAAGAGGATTTCGACGTCGCCCCAACCCTCGAGGTCACCACGGAAGCCAATCCCGACTCCGTGGATCGGCAGATGCTGGACCAACTTCGTGCGGGTGGGTTCACGCGCATCTCGCTCGGCATGCAAAGCAGCGCCGCGCATGTGCTTGCCACCCTGGAGCGCACTCACACCCCTGGTGCGAGCAGTGCGGCAGCACAGCAGGCCCGAGCGGCGGGTTTTGAGCACGTGAATCTTGATTTGATCTACGGCACGCCGGGGGAGAGCGATGCCGATCTCGACCGATCGTTGGATGAGGTTCTCAAGGCAGGCGTCGATCACGTCTCCGCGTACTCCCTGATCGTCGAGGACGGAACCGCACTAGCCAGGCGAGTTGCTCGGGGTGAAGTGCCGATGCCCGACGACGACGTCGCAGCCGATCGCTACGAACTCATCGATGACCGCCTCGCGGCAGCTGGTTTCGACTGGTACGAGGTCAGCAACTGGTCGAAACAAGGTGGTGAGTGCCGACACAACATGGCCTACTGGCGCAACGCCGATTGGTGGGGAATCGGTCCTGGTGCTCACAGTCACGTTGATGGCACGCGCTGGTGGAACGTCAAGCACCCGCGAACGTACGCCCAGCGAATCCAGGCAGGTCTTTCACCACAGGAAGCCGAAGAAACGACAACGCCCGAGCAACGCCGACTCGAGAAGTTGATGTTGGGCCTTCGCATTCGTCAGGGACTGGCGCAATCCGAGATCGGATGCAGCGACCAGCAACTCGCGAGCCTCGTCGAGCGCGGCCTCATCGATGCTGAGTCCGCTGGGCAGCCAGACGCTCGCATCGTGCTTACTCGTAACGGCCGTCTCCTGGCCGACAGCATCGTTCGGGAGCTTTCGACCTAGGTGGTACACCTATTCACGGTGGTACACTTTGCGGATGCCTACGACGCGTCCCCGTCATCAGATCACCGAAACAGATGACATCGGTGAAGCCATTGACGCAGGCCTGCGGGAGTGGCCGGAGCTGAGTCGATCCGACGTGATGCGCGAGTTGATTCTCAAGGGTGCTGAGTCCTTGAAGCTGTCGGCAGCTGAGCGGGCGCTGGCTGTGGAGTTGGCGTTGAAGGAATTGGCCTCCCTCGACATTCGCTATCCCAAGGACTACCTCGAAGACTTGCGCACAGACTGGGACAGGTATGCCTAGGCAACTCGTCACGTTGGATGCCAGCATCTTGATCGCGCTATCTGACACCGAGGATCGTCACCACGACGACGCTGCCTCGTTCATCCGAAGCTCGACTTTTCGACGACGCCTCTTGGTGCATCCCGTCAACCTCGCCGAAGCAGCCGTGCGCCCCTCGAAGGCTGGCAAGGCTGACCGAGTGCGGGAACTTTGGGAGTTCCTGGGCGTGAACGTGACGAAAGTCGATGACGACCAACCCTGGCGCCTGGCCTCGCTTAGGGCAGCCACCGGCCTGGGGCTTCCCGATTGCTGTGTTGTGGACACGGCTCGGCAGGCGAACGCGGCCATCGCCACGTTCGATGCGCGGCTCGCTCAGCGGGCTTCGGATCTAGGCGTAGACTTGGCACTCTGACCACGGGAGTGCCAGCAGAATTAATAGGAGGTGCCGTGCTCGAAGAACGCCGGCTCGCCGTCCTGCGGGCCATCGTGGAGGACTACGTCGCGACCCACGAGCCGGTTGGCTCCAAGGCCCTGGTCGAACGACACAACCTCGGCGTCTCGCCGGCCACCATCCGCAACGACATGGCGGCGCTGGAGGACGAGGGCTACATCACCCACCCGCACACCTCCGCCGGTCGAATCCCCACCGACCGCGGCTACCGGTTGTTCGTCGACCAGATCTCCGACGTCAAGCCGATGAGTGCGGCAGAGCGCAAGGCCATCGAACGATTCCTTGGTGATGCTGTCGATCTCGACGACGTCATGGGTCGAACCGTTCGTTTGCTCGCCCAGGTCACCCAGCAGGTGGCGCTGGTGCAATATCCGTCGCTCGAGCGCAGCAGCGTGCGCCACATTGAATTGATCGCCGTGGGCGAGACGCGCTTGATGCTTGTGGTGATCATGGATACCGGTCGCGTGGAGCAACGCGTCATCGAATGTTCCGCTCCATTGTCCGACGACGTCCTTACCGACTTGCGGTCCCGACTCAATGCGGCCGTCGCCGACAAGCCTTTCGCCTTCGTCCCCGATGCACTCAAGGATCTCGATAAGTCCTTCCAGGCTCAAGACCAGCGGCTAGTCCAGGCGGTGATGGCCACTGTCTTGGAGGCGGTTACCGAGCGCATCGAGGAACGCGTTGTCCTCGGTGGAACGGCGCATCTGGCGCGCTATCAACAGTCGTTCCCGATGGCGATCCAACCGGTTCTGGAAGCACTCGAAGAGCAGGTGGTGCTCTTGCGCTTGCTCGGTGAGCTCTCGATCGAGTCTCCGGTGACGGTTCGTATTGGTCAGGAGAACGATGTCCAAGGGCTCGAATCGACTTCCGTTGTGACCGCCGGTTACGGTCGTAGTGATGAGCCGGTAGCGTCACTCGGCATCGTGGGCCCGACCCACATGGACTACGCCGGAACGATGAGCGCGGTGCATGCCGTCGCCCAGTACGTCAGCAAGATTCTCAAGGGACAGTAGGTGGCTGTGGCAACGGACTTTTACGCGCTGCTCGGCGTTTCCCGTGAGGCGTCTCCCGAGGAGATCAAGAAGGCCTATCGCCGTCTTGCTCGCGAATTGCACCCTGATGTGAACCCCGACCCAGAGCATCAGGAGCGCTTCAAGCAGGTAACGGCGGCCTACGAGGTTCTCTCCGATCCCGACAAGCGTCAGATGTACGACATGGGCGGTGATCCGCTCAGTCAGTCCGGCGGGTTTGGTGGTTTCGGTGCTACCGGGTTCGACTTCGGCGACATCATGGACGCGTTCTTCGGCGGTGGCGGCGGCGGTCGCCAGCGTGGGCCTCGCACCCGTGCCCGTCGCGGTCAAGATGCCCTGGTTCGCATCCAGATCGATCTCGCCACGGCCGTCTTCGGTGGTGAGCGCGACATCACCGTGGACACCGCCACGGTCTGCACCACGTGCACCGGTTCGGGCATGGCCGAGGGCAGCGAGCCCGAGACGTGCGTGATGTGCAAGGGCGTGGGCGAGATCCAGTCCGTGCAGCGCTCGTTCCTTGGTCAAGTCATGACGTCCCGACCGTGTCCGCAGTGCCAGGGCTTCGGCACCACCATCCCGCACCCGTGCCCGGAATGCTCCGGTGAAGGCCGCGTGCGCAGCCGCCGCACTCTGACCATCAAAGTGCCACCCGGCGTGGACACCGGAACCCGTATCCAGCTCCAAGGCGAGGGCGAGGTCGGTCCCAACGGTGGTTCGGTAGGCGACCTCTTCGTCGAGATCGTCGTTACCCCCGATCCAGTGTTCGAACGGCATGGCGATGAACTGCACTGCGTGGTGAAGATCCCGATGTCGGCTGCAGCCCTGGGCACCAGCGTTCACCTCGAGACCCTCGACGGTCCCGAAGAAATTGCGGTGACTCCCGGTACCCAAGCGGGAGCGACCCTCACGCTCAAAGGCAAGGGCGCGTCTAGGCTCCGCGGCGCAGCACGCGGCGATCTCTACGTCCACGTCGATGTCGAGGTGCCTGAAAAACTCGAAGCCCGTGAGCAAGAACTCTTGCGCGAATTCGCCGAACTCCGCGGAGAGAACACCACCCACGTGGTCACCGCACAAAGCAAGGCCGAGGCCGGTGGGTTGTTCGGCCGACTCAAGGACGCTTTCTCCTCCCGGTGAGCACTTCAGTTTTCTTGATCGATTCCGATCGCTCAGCAGAGGCGACCGTCGGTAACGACGTACTGCTCGAAGGCCCCGAAGGCAGACATGCGGTCAGTGTGCAACGCATCCGTGTTGGGGAGCAGGTCGACCTCGTCGACGGACATGGGCGCCGCATCACCGGGTCAGTCACAGACATCGCCGGCAAGGACACTGCGACCATCCGCGTCACGAAGATCGACGACGAACCCGAGCCACGGCCGAGGATCACCGCTGTCCAAGCCATCGCCAAGGGCGATCGGGGCGAACTCGCGGTGCAGATGCTGACCGAAGCCGGAATTGACGTCGTCGTTCCTTGGCAAGCCGAGCACAGCATCGCCAAATGGGATGCAGAGAAGTCAGCGAAGAATCGCGTGAAGTGGGAGGCGACGACCCGCGAGGCTGCAAAGCAAGCCCGCCGGTCGTGGATTCCGCGGGTCGATCCGCTCACGGGGTCTGCGGGAGTGGCAGATCTCATCGCGAACTCTGGTGTGGCATTCGTGCTCGACGAGCAGGCGACCACGGCCCTGACATCGATCGATGCCAGTACCGCCCACGACATCGTGTTGGTGATCGGGCCGGAGGGTGGCCTCAGTGACAACGAGCGCGAGCAGTTCGCAGACGCCGGCGCCGACCTCGTCCGCCTGGGGCCGAGCGTTCTTCGCACCTCCACCGCCGGAGTCGCGGCCTTGAGTGTGATTTCCGCCCGGATAGGCCGCTGGTAGGCCCAACAAACCCATGAAAGGATGACGCGGTGGCCGACTGCCTGTTCTGCTCCATAGTCGCAGGGGATATCCCTGCCGACGTCGTGCTGTCCAACGATCACGCCGTCGCCTTCCGCGATATCGCTCCGCAAGCACCGGTGCATGTGCTCGTCATCCCCAAGGAGCACCACGCGAACGTCGGGGACCTCGCGAGCCACGCACCCGAGTCCACTGCAGCAGTGCTCGAGGCCGCGAAGCAGGTAGCTGAAGCAGAAGGCATCGGCGATGCCTACCGAGTGGTGTTCAACACCGGTGAGGGTGCCGGGCAAACCGTCTTCCATGTGCACGCCCACGTCCTTGGTGGGCGTGATCTGGAATGGCCCCCTGGATGAGCAGTCCGGCAAGCGAGGCCCACGCGCGCACCACGATCGAGATCCCCAACTCTCAACCGATGGTTGCCCTGCTTGGTTCCAATGACGAGTACCTGCGCCTGATCGAGAACGCCTTCCCAGACGTCGACGTCCTGGTCCGCGGCAACGAGATGACCCTCGACGGTTCGGCAGAGGACATCGGACTCATCGATTCCCTCATCGCGGAAATGCTCGCGATGCTTCGCACTGGGCAGGCGCTGACAGCCGAATCCGTCGAGCGATCCATCACCATGATGCGATCGGGAACTCGGCCTACCGAGGTCTTGACCGCGAACATCCTCAGTAACCGCGGGCGCACGATCCGACCCAAGACCCTGAACCAGAAGCGCTACGTCGATGCCATCGACAAGAACACCGTGGTGTTCGGCATCGGGCCAGCCGGAACGGGCAAGACCTACCTCGCGGTTGCCAAGGCGGTGCAAGCCCTGCAGGCCAAGCAGATCAACCGAATTGTCCTTACCCGCCCGGCGGTTGAGGCGGGGGAGCGTCTGGGCTTCCTGCCTGGAACGCTCAGCGAAAAGATCGATCCCTACCTGCGTCCGCTGTACGACGCCCTGCACGACATGATCGATCCGGACTCGATTCCGCGCTTGATCACGTCGGGCACTATCGAGATTGCACCGCTTGCCTACATGCGCGGCCGCACGCTCAACGACGCCTTCGTGATCTTGGACGAGGCCCAGAACACTTCGGCCGAGCAGATGAAGATGTTCTTGACCCGCCTTGGCTTCGGCTCGACGATGGTTGTGACGGGCGACATCACCCAGGTGGATCTGCCCGGTGGCACCCAGAGCGGTTTGCGGGTGGTCAGTGAGATTCTCGAAGGGCTAGACGACGTCGGGTTCTGCCGACTCACCGCGCACGACGTTGTCCGCCACAAGTTGGTAGGCAAAATTGTCGAGGCCTATGACCGCTACGACGCAAAGCGACAACCATGACGCTGCCGAGTATCTCGGTCGACGACGACGCCGGCTCGCCGATCGACCTCAATGCCCTGAACGACCTAGCCGGCCATGTCATCGCCACCCTGCACGTCCATCCCGCATCCGAACTGGGAATCACGCTGGTCGATGTCGAGCGGATGACTACGCTGCACGAGGACTGGATGAACGAACCCGGTCCCACGGACGTCTTGAGTTTTCCCATCGACGAGCTAACTCCGGGCACGCAGGACCAACCGTCGGGACCCGGGATGCTCGGTGACATCGTCATCTGCCCGGACTTCGCCCAGGCCGACGCCAGCGCGGCTGGCCGAACACTGGATCAACACGTGCAGTTCCTCACCGTCCACGGATTACTGCATCTTCTGGGATACGACCACGCGACCGAGGAGGAATACGCGAGGATGTTCGCGCTGCAAGACGAACTACTCGACAGTTGGGGAGCCATGCGATGAACATCTGGCTCCTGCTGCTCGCTATCGCCCTGATCCTCGTCTCCGGATTGCTCATCGCCGCTGAGACCGCCATTGCCCGTGTCTCGCGTAGCCGCATCGACGAGCTCCGCAGGGACGGCAACGGTAACGAGAAGCGCGCCGAACTGCTGTTGACGGTGCTCGAGGATCGCGCGCGATATGTGAACGTGCTGTTCCTGCTGTCCACCATTGCCAACGTCACCTCGGTGATCCTCATCGGATACGTGGCGGTGCGCGCGCTCACGTCAGGTGAGGGGTGGTCCAGTGGAATCGCACTCGTTGTTGTCATCGCCGTGATGGTGGTGGTCGCCTACATCGGTCTGGGTGTCGCGCCGCGCACGCTCGGACGCCAACATGCCGACCGCATCGCCTTGATTGCCGCACGCCCGACGCGCTTCTTCGCCACGATTCTCGGTCCGATCACCACCTTGTTGATCGTCGTCGGCAACGCACTCACTCCAGGCAAGGGATTCCGCGAGGGTCCGTTCGACACGGCGGCCGAGCTTCGCGAGATGGTCGATCTCGCAGGAGCGGACGATCTCATCGAGGACGCCGAGCGCAAGATGATCCACTCGGTGTTCGACCTCGGCGACACCTTCGCCCGCGAGGTGATGGTGCCTCGCACCGAGATGGTCTTCATCGAGCGCAACAAAACACTCCGGCAAGCCATCTCCTTGAGCTTGCGCTCGGGCTTCTCCCGGATTCCGGTGATCGGTGAGAATGCCGACGACATCGTCGGTGTCATCTACCTCAAGGACATGGTGCGTCGAACCTTCGAACACCACGAGGCCGAGCGCGAGGAAAACGTGGAGTCGCTCATGCGCCCGACATCCTTCGTTCCCGATTCCAAGCCGGCCGATGAACTGCTGAAGGACATGCAGGCCGCGCGAGTCCATATGGCGATCGTGGTGGACGAGTACGGCGGCACGGCCGGACTCGTCACGATCGAGGACATCCTCGAGGAGATCGTCGGTGAGATCGCCGACGAATACGACACCGCGGCGCCCGAAGTCACCCAACTCGACGATGACCGCTACCGCGTGCTCGCTCGGATGAGCCTGGATGACTTCGCCGAACTCACCGGAATCGAGATCGACGAGGACGAGGGCGTGGACACCGTTCTAGGTCTCATGGCCAAGCGGCTAGGGCGTGTGCCGATCCCGGGCGCCGAGGTCACTGAGGACGGTTGGCAACTGGTGGCCGAACGCGGTGCGGGACGACGCAACCGAATCGGTGCGGTGCTCGCTACCCGGATCGCCGTTCCCGACGACGACGAAAGCGATGACGATGACTGACGTCAGTGACGAGGACGCCAAGCTCGTCGCGCTCGCCCGGCAGGCGAGGGGACGAATCCAGGCGCCCGAGGGGGCGGCTGTCCGCGATGAGACCGGTCGCTCGTACTCGGGCGCGACTATTGAGTTGTCATCAACCGAGCTCACAGCACTCCAGCTCGCCGTTGCCCAGGCATACGCTGCAGGAGCCCGAGACATCGAGGCGGCAGTGGTCGTCTCGAAGAACGATGACGTCTCTGCGATCGACACCCGACCGATATCCGAAGTCGCCTCGACGTCCACGCCACTGTTCTTGTGCTCAGTACGTGGTGACGTTGTTGCATCGGCTACCGTCGAGACGTGAAAATCACCGACTTCGAGGCACTTAGTTTTGACTGCTACGGCACCCTCATCGACTGGGAGGCCGGCATCGGCTCGGTGCTTAGGGATTGGGCCGATCGTCGCGGGTTGGAGATAACCACCGAGGACCTACTCGTGGCCTACGCGGGCCAAGAGGCCGAAGCCGCTCGTAACCACCCGACCGATCCATACCCCTCAATCCTTTCGCGGGCCATGCGCGCACTGGGCAAGCAGCTCGACGCCGAAGTCTCATTCGATGATTCGCACGCTCTTGCCACATCGGTGCCGAATTGGCCCGCGTTTCCCGACTCTGCGGAGGCCCTCCAGCGTCTGGCTAAGCACTCCAAACTCATCATCGTGTCCAATATCGACAACGAATCCTTCGCGGCGAGCAACGAGAAACTCGACGTGACATTCGACGCCGTCATCACCGCCGAAGACGTCGGCTCCTATAAGCCCGCTCCCGCGCACTTCGATTCACTCGACCATCGGGTCGACACTATGGGCATCCCGCGCGACAAACTCCTGCACGTTGCCCAGAGCCTGTTTCACGATCATGTGCCCGCCAAGGGCCGCGGTATGACCACGGTGTGGATCAATCGCCGGCATGCCGACCCGGGCTGGGGTGCCACACCCAACCCGCAGGCCGATGTCACTCCAAATTGGACCTTCACCTCGATGGCCGAGTTCGCCGATGCCGTCGAGTCAGGACGGGTATGACCGACGTCGAACAGGCGCAGCACCGCAGTGGCTTCGCGACATTCGTAGGACGCCCGAACGCGGGCAAGTCCACGCTCATGAACGCGATCGTGGGCACCAAGCTCGCGATCACTTCGGATCGACCGCAGACCACGCGACGGACCATTCGCGGCATCGTCAACCGCGACGACGGTCAATTGATCATCGTCGACACCCCTGGCATGCACCGTCCTCGCACGCTGCTCGGGGAGCGGCTCAACGATCAGGTGCACGAGACCCTCGCAGATGTGGACGTGATCGGTCTGTGCTTACCGGCAACGGAAGATATCGGCCCGGGGGACCGGTTCATCGCCGAGCAGATCGCGAAGTCCAAGGCGATCAAGTTCGCGATCATCACCAAGACCGACACGGCCAATCCGGATCGCGTTGCCGAGCAACTAATGCAAGCCCAAGCCCTCGCTGATCAACTCGGTATCGAGTTCACGCAGATCGTTCCGGTCTCAGCCAGCACTGGCAGCAACGTTCCGCTGCTCACCGATCTACTCGTCGACGCCCTCCCGGCAGGCCCGAGCCTCTACCCGGACGACGAAGTAACCGACGAGCCCATCGACATCACCATCGCCGAATACATCCGAGAGGCAGCACTCAAAGAAGCACGCGAGGAGTTGCCGCACAGCATCGCCGTGGTGGTCGAGGAGATCGTGCCCCGCGAGGACCGCCCCGAGGGCAAGCCCCTGACCGACGTCCGTGCGGACATCTACGTCGAGCGCGACAGCCAGAAGGCAATCGTTATCGGCAAGAAGGGTTCACGGCTTCGCGAAATTGGTGCAACATCCAGGCCCCACATCGAGCGCCTCCTGGGGACCCCGGTCTTCCTCGACCTCCACGTCAAGCTCGCCAAGGACTGGCAGAAGGACCCCAAGCAACTCCGCCGGCTCGGCTTCTAACCGACAGATGCAGATTTACATATTTCGTGATTGCTGCATACGGTGCATGCATGAGAGTGACGCTGGATCTTGACGACAGGCTCTTTGCGCGAGTCAAGCTTCTCGCGGCAGAAAGCGATCAAACGGTCGACTCTGTTGTCGAAGAGGCGCTGAAGAGCCTCTTGGTCGAGCGCTCCCAGCTGCGTCGACGCGTGCAACTTCCCCAGTCGATAGAGACAGGCTGGGTTCGATCTGGCGTTGACATCAACGACTCGAGCGCAGTGCGTGAACTTCTGGATTCCTGATGCTGACTGATGCCGTGAGCGTCGCCAAGTGATCGATCGCGATGCAGCGATCGCAACCTTCGACCGAGGATTCGTACGATTTCCCGGTCTCCGGGATTTGACTGGACGGGGCTCAGCGTCAGCCCCGATGTTTGAACTCGAATAGCCATTCCGTTGATCCGGAGGTGCGCAACTCAGTCAGCCGGGCCTTAGCGTCTTCGGTCGTTGGGATCTCACCCTCAGCCACGTACCAGCAGACGGTCATGGGTTCGAGCGCGCGGTGGAACCACTCGGCTCGTCGTTTCATCACTCCCCGGTGGCCGGGGTCATCGATTACGAATGCCCGAAGTGCGTCCAAGTCCCGCCACACCGACATGTTCACCAGCAGGTCAGCCGTTTCTGGATCGTCGCCGGACAACCTAACGCCCAGGGCTCCGTCACCATCGTCATCGCGTAGCCGCCAGATGAAGCCGTCGGCTGCCTCGGCTGCAGCGTTCACTTCCGCGATCATCGACACGAAGTCAGCCATCTCGGCTGACGTCAACGGGTGCTTCGCGCGAGCAAGGTTCAACTGGGCGAGCGGCACTAGATCCGCTTATCGAGATCTGGGTGCAGTTCGTAGCGTCGGCCGTACGTTTCGACGATGGCGATAATGATGGCCACAAGTGGGATACCGATGATCGCTCCTATCGGCCCGAAGAGTGCTGCGCCGATGAACACGGCGGCCAAGGCGACGCCGGAATTGATATCCATCGTGGCTGTGGAGATCCGTGGCGTGAAGATGTAGTTCTCGATCTGCTGGTAGATGGTTGCGAAGATGACGATCCACAGCACATCCCACGGATCGTTGAAGGCAGCGAAGAACGCCGGGACGATGATTCCGATGTAGGTGCCGATCGTGGGAATGAACTGGCTTACAAAGCCAGCGAAGATGCCCATCGGTAGCCAGTAGGGAACATCGATGATCCAGAAGAAGGCAATGTGTGCTGCGGCAGATATTGACGCCAACGCCAGTTTGGAAATGACAAAGCCACCGGCTTTGCGAACGGAGATGTCCCAGACATCAATGAAGAGCACCTGGCGATCCGGTCGCAGCCACGACGCCAGGAATCGCTTGATGCGGGGAGCCGATGCGGAGAAGTAGAAGCTGAAGACGATCACGGTCAGGAGCGAGAAGATCGCCCCGAACACGCTGGAGATGACGCCGAGGATCCCGCCCGCGAGAGAACCTGCGATGTCGGCGATCTGCTGAGTAGTGAGGTTCAGGTTTGCGGTGATGTCGGCCGGGTCGATGCCCGCATCGAAGGTTCCATTCAGCCAGGACACCAGGTCGAGCACAACAAATGGAACGCTCAAGACCAAGGCGGTGGCCTGTGCCGCGAGCGCGCCTCCGAAGAGGAACAGGAACAAGCCGATGCCGAGCGTGACGCTTAGCGCGACGATCGTGGTCGCCAGGGCCCTCGGCATCCCGCGGCGGGTGAGGCCGGTAACGAGCGGGTCGAAGGAAATAGCCAGGAGCCAGGCGAGCAGGATGTTGAACAAGAAGCCGGCGAGGCGAAGTGCCGTCCACTCGAAGACCTGGAAGATGACGATCCCAACCAGGATGATCAAAACGGTCTTACGAAGGAACTTCGGATCCAAGGCGACCATCTGGACTGATCGGCGAGGAGTCACCTCATCGTCCCCGCGGATCGGCACGTCCGGCGGCGACGGATCCTCGGACATTCGAATCCTCCCGGGCGCGCCATCTGCGTGCAGTACTTCCAGCCGGTGAGAATGTACCGTGCCAACCTACCGTGATGAGGGAATTGTGCTTCGCACCCAGAAACTGGGCGAGGCCGATCGCATCATCACGCTTCTCACTCGGCGCAACGGTCGCGTTCGCGCGGTTGCCCGTGGAGTGCGCAAGACCTCCAGTCGCATCGGAGCTCGGCTCGAGCCCTTCAACCACGTGGACGTGCAGTTCTACGAAGGCAGATCCTTGGACAACGTCACTCAGGTCGAGACCATCGATCCAATCGGTGGGCGCCTCGCCGACGATTACGCCAAGTGGACGTCGGGTACGGCAATGCTCGAAACGGCCGAACGGCTTACCTCAGAGGAGCGTGAACCGAGTGTTCAGCAGTACGCGCTCCTGGTATCGGGCCTGCGGTCGATGGCAGCCGGTGAACACGAGCCAACCCTGATCCTCGACTCCTACCTCCTGCGATCACTCGCGGTGGCCGGGTGGTCGCCCTCCTTCGATGAGTGCGCCCGCTGCGCCGAGCCAGGACCCCACCGAGCCTTCAACGTCCAGGCCGGCGGGATGGTCTGCGGCAACTGCCGTCCTCCAGGAAGTGCGGCGCCAAGCCCGCTCGCCGTTGCTCTCCTGGGTGCGCTCTTGGCGGGCGACTGGGAAGTCGCCGACGCGGCCGAGACAAGAGAGCGCAATGAAGCCAGCGGGCTGGTAGCCGCCTTCCTTCAATGGCATATCGAGCGGGGCCTGCGCTCCCTTCCTCTCGTCGATCGAACATGAGCTCTACTCGATCTGTGAAGATGACCTGATGGCCCGCCGGAAGAAGACCCCTCAACGGCAACCCACGCCGCACCCGTCGGGTGCCAAACCACCGCAACTTCCCGAGGACCTGATTCCCAAACACGTTGCGATCGTGATGGATGGCAACGGCCGCTGGGCCAAGGAACGTGACCTTCCACGCACCAAGGGCCACGAGATGGGTGAAGCGAGTCTGCTCGATTGCGTGCACGGTGCGATCGAACTAGGCATCACGCATATCTCTGCCTACGCCTTCAGCACCGAGAACTGGAAGCGCTCACCGGATGAAGTGAAATTCCTGATGGGATTCAATCGCGACGTCATACGCAGACGCCGCGATGAGATGAACGAACTCGGTGTTCGAGTTCGATGGGCAGGACGACGCAAGCGACTATGGAAGTCGGTTATCGATGAACTCGAGACAGCCGAGGAACTCACTAAGGACAACAACACGCTAACTCTCACGATGTGCGTTAACTACGGCGGTCGCGCTGAGATCGCCGATGCTGCGAAGAAGATCGCCGACGACGTCAATGCGAAGAGGCTCGACCCGGACAAGATTGACGAGCGCCTGTTTGCCAAGTACCTCGACGAACCCGACATGCCCGATGTCGACCTATTCGTTCGCTCATCGGGTGAGCAGCGCACCTCTAACTTCCTGATCTGGCAGTCCGCCTACGCCGAGATGGTGTTCCTCGACACCCTGTGGCCGGACTTCGATCGCCGGCACCTGTGGCACGCCTGCGAGATCTACGCCTCCCGGGACCGCCGCTACGGAGGAGCGGTCCCGAACTTTGTTCCAAAATCCTGAGTAGCTGGGGTCCTAGCACCCCGGTTCGCGCGAATTCGATGCCCGACTGTGCTGTGTATGGCACGGTTCAAAGGTAGGCAACGGAAGGTGAACCTGTGTTTTTCGAATCGATGAAATCCACTCTGGTTCGTGCGGTCGCTGGTGGCGTGAGCGGCGCACTCATCATCGGTGGCGTGGCCATCGCTCCGGCCGCCCAGGCGGTTGGAGGTGTGGACCAGGCCACGAGCAATTTCCAGATGTTCTCGACGCCTGCTGTCGAATACCAGGAGCAGGCCCTCTCGACAGGAGCCAGCGCGGAGCCTCTGTTCAACGCGGGGCTTCAGCGAATTTCAGGGCGCACGACGTTCCGTGCGATATTTGGAGCCGCCCCAAACCGACAAATCTCTCAGTATCAAATGGGACTTCGCAGGTGCTCCAACGCATCTGACGTGGCGAACTGCGATGTGGATCAAGAGGCGGCGGTCGTGACCCGCACACTGAATCACGGCTTGGTTATTGCAGAGGATCTTGACGTCGACATCGTGGACAGCATGTACGGAGATATCTACCGTGGTCAGTTGCTTGTTGACAATGCAATTGGTTACGCCACGCGCGCGTATCTGGCAGTGATGAGGCAGCCACGGACAGTGTTGCCGCCGATGGTGCTTCGCGATGGAGCCGATGCGGCAAGGATCGATCTGGCTAAGAATGACCTCACCGTTTCGCTTCCGGATTGGACGAATCTGCCTGATACGAACGAGCGACCCCTGCGCAACCTGTCTGTTTGGGCCTGTCCGACGGGAGCAGCCAGCCAAGTCCAGACGTACGAGTGGGACTCCTCGGAATGCACACGCCTCGAGGAAGCCAGTCTCAACCGAACTGCCGCTCGAGACTTGAACGGCGGATACTCGAATAGGCCAGAACGCGCCTCGTTGCCTGGGCAGTACCTGATTGTCGAGGACACGCTCAAGTACGGATCCCTGGTGAACGGTGGGGCTCACGTGACAGTGCGATCGGTTCCCTACTTGATTGAAGATTCCGAGGCTGCCAGCCAGCAGCAGGGTCAGCAGCCGCAGCAGGGAACTGCTCAGCAACAAAATCAAGGAACCCAGACGCCTGGACAGCAGGCGCAGACGCCGACCGCGACGCCGACCAATACCGCAGCGCAAGCGACGGCTGCGCAACCGACAGGCGCGGCCGCACTACGGCTTCGCGTGGATCAGGCACCTGTCGTCAGCACCACGGGCGTCGGATCGGTAGAGGGGACGACGCTGACCGTGCGCTCGCCGTCGGTCCAGAAGAAGGGCAAGCGCAAGAAGTCCTACCGGGCGATCGTCGACCCGCGATACAAGGGGCGGGTTGCCTTCGTCTTGACCAGGACCACACCCAAGGGCGAAATGATCGTTGCCAAGAGCAAGGTGAAGAACACCAATAAGAAGGGCAGGGCGAAGATCCGCTGGAAGTTCGCCAAGCGCAAGCCCACGGGCCAATACACGCTGTATGTGTCTTTCATTCCAAACAAGAAATATGGCAAACCAGGGCTGACGGTCTCGAAGACCATGAGTCTGCGATGAGGCGCTAGTTCGAGCAGTCACCGCAGAGACCGAAGATCTCCAGGGTGTGGCTTACGTCGGTGAAGCCGTGCTCAGCGGAAACTTTGTCGGCCCAGCGTTCCACGGCCGGTCCGTCTACTTCCACGGTCCTGCCGCAGGCCCGACACACCAGATGGTGGTGGTGGGTGTCGCTGCAACTGCGGTACACGCTCTCGCCGTCCTCACGGACGATCACATCAACATCACCAGACTCCGCCAGTGCGGTAAGCGTTCGGTAGACAGTGGTCAGGCCGACGGTGGTGCCTTCGTGGCGCAGATAGTCGTGGATCTCCTGGGTGGATCGGAAATCGTCGAAGTGTTCGAGGGCGTTGATGACTGCTGTTCGTTGTTTGGTGGACCGGACGCCAACGGTTGCCTTGGATTCAGTGCTCATGGTGGTGTCCGTGATCGTCGTGGCCAATGTCGAATCCGTGGTTGTGATGCTCGGTTGGGAATAGGGGTGTGTTGTCGTCCTGGGAATGCAGGGAGCCAAGGCCGTAGGCCGTCGCGAGGTTCTCTGGAGTCAGAGCTTGTTCGGGTGGACCAGAAGCAACCACGTAACCAGAGGTGAGGATCACGTGATCAGCCACTTTGGCTTCTTCCAGATCGTGGGTGGTGAGAACAACGGAACACCCGCGTTCGGGCTCGTCGTGGATGATCGCATCGATCGTCTTTGCTGACGTGATGTCCAGGCCGGTCAGTGGTTCATCAAGGAGCAACATTGCGTGGTCTTGGGCGATTCCCTGCGCGACATAAACACGCTGGCGTTGACCGCCGGAGAGTTCGGTGATGTGACGGTCGGCAAGGTGGGTGATGTCCAGGCGCTCCATGGCTTGCTGCACCCGCTTCTTGTCCTCTGCGCTCGGACGTCGCAGGAAGCCGAGCGATGGGTACCTGCCCATGGCGACTGCTTCGCGAACAGTGAGGGGGGTGCCAGCTGGAACGGTTGTGTACTGCAGGACGTAGGAGATCTGCGACTGGCTGAGTGCAGGCGTTGCGCCGAGAACACTCAGGGCGCCGCTGTCGATCGTGAGTAGGCCGGCGATGGCATGCAGCAACGTCGACTTGCCCGAGCCGTTGGGGCCGATGATCGCCGTAATCGCGCCCTTGGGAATCGTGAAGTCCGAATCTCTCAGGGCTACGCGCTCACCTCGTGAAATGACCACATGGCGTCCCACCACCGCATCAGGCATGGGACACCTCCTGCGGCGCGCGACGCGGAGCCAGCCGGGTGACGGCCAGCACGATGAAGAAGATGACGATCGGAACGAGTGCCATGGTGGCCGAGCCCGCGGTGCCGAGGTGGTAGCTCAAGGTCAACCCGAGCCACACCGAGAAAAGCGCGATAACCGTGGCGTACAGCATCATCCGCGGCACAGTTCGGGCGAGGAGACTGGCCGCAGCTGGCGGACCGACCAACAGGCCGAAGACGAGCAAGGTTCCCACCGATTGGTAGCTACCGATCACCGCAGCCGCGATCAGCACCATGAGGGCGGCGTGGGCGCGCTTAGGTTTCATACCCAGCAGTTCGGCCTTTTCAGCGTTGAAACTCAACGCCAGCAGTGGTCGGTAGAGCGCGAGCGCCACGCCGATGACTATGGCGGCCAAGATCGCCTGGCCCACCAAATCACCGGCCGTCACGCCGAGTGCGTCACCGAACAAGATGCTCGTCAGGCTGCCGGAGTACGTGTCCAGGCGGGAAATGATCACCACACCAAGGGCGAGCATCCCCACAAACAGCAAGCCGATCGAGGTGTCCTCGCTTAGTGCTGTCTGCCGATGCACCACTTCGATCGCGAGAACCATGACGGCTGCGGCGACGGCTGCCCCGATCAAAGGGTTTATGTCCAACACGACTGCTGCGGCGATTCCCGGAACCACACCGTGGACGAAGGCATCTCCGAAGAAACTCATGCCACGAAGAACCAGCCAGGTGCCCACGATCGAACTCATTACCGCGGCGAGCGCACCACCGATGAGTGCTCGCTGCTGGAAGGCCAGCGCGAATGGCTCGGTGAAGAACTCCACGGCGTCAGTCTTCCAGGTAGGGCAGTCGAGGGCTCAGGAGTTGAGCGCGGTCGAGATGCGTTCGGCATCGGTGAGCATCAGTGAGACGTAGTCCTCGGCGCCTGAGCCCGATTCGCCGAGGCTGCCGACGAATAGGGGCACCACCTGGACGTCGTCTCCGACTTCCTCGGCTACCGCGTCAGCCAGGGCGCTTGGTTCTGCGGTGTTCGTGAAGATCGCTCGAACGCCCTCGGACTGGATGGTGGCGACGAGATCGGCGAGTTCGCCGCTGCTTGGCTCGGCGAGCGTGGTTCCTGCCGGAATGACGGTGCCGGCGATCTCGTAACCGTAGGTCTCGGCGAGATAGCCCAAGGCGTCGTGGTCGGTCACCAAGATGCGCTGCGACGCCGGAACGGATTCCAGTAGTGCCCGCACCTGGACTTCAGCGGCGCGAATCTCGTCGGCTACCTGAACTCCGCACTCGGCGTACTGGGCTCCGCCGGAAGCGGAGAGTTCGTCGCCGATGAGTTCGGCGACCTGCGCCATGCGATTCATGTCGAACCAGAAGTGCGGATCTTCATCACCGTGCTCGTCAGCATGCTCATCCGTTGAGGTGGCCTTCTCGTCGCTGTGTTCGTCGTCGCTGTGTTCGTCGTCGCTGTGTTCGTCATCGTGGCCGTTGTGTTCACCGAATGGGATGGGGTCAACCGTTTCGGCAACGTTGATGACCGTGGCTCCGTCGGCGGCCGCGTTGTCCAGTGCATCGTCGAGCCCAGCTTCGAGTCCAAGCCCGTTCGCGATGACGATGTCGGCGCCAACAACCTCCGCGACTTGAGCTGACGAGGGGGAGAAGTCGTGCGGATCGGCACCGATGGGCATGAGAACCGTGACGGCGGCATCGGGATCTGCACAGGTCGCGATCTGCTGGGCGACGTCACCGAGGATCGTCGTCGTTGCGACGACGTTCACAGTGGAGGCGTCGGAGTTGGCTGAGTCGTCACTTGAGCAGGCTGTGAGTGGGGCGCCGAAGGCTAGAGCGGCGGCAGAGATCAGGGTTTGGTGTGGGCGACGCATGCGCATTTATCTACTTAATGGAAATGATTGTCAATATCAAAAACGACCGAGAGCCTTGAGAACGGCTAAACCCGTAACGGCCAAGACGATTACTAGGCGGACCATCCGCCTACCTGGGGTGAGGACCGGCCACGACAACATCAGCAGCCAGCCGAGGAACGTTGCCACGATGAGTAAGAAAAGGGAGCCGAGGATCGCGAGCGGGCCGGTCAAGGTGAGCCCGAGTAACAGGCAGCTGGCAATCAAGATGACCAAGAGCCACCGCGGAACGGCGAGCAGGCGGGTCAGGATCGGGAGGCTGGCGCGTTCAACGTTCCCTCGTGAGTTGTTGCCCGGCTGACTGGGGCGCGGGCTTTGTTGTCGGGGAGTTTGCGGGGGTTGCTGACTGGGGCCCTTGACGCCTGGGGGCAGGTTGCCCTTCTTCGGTCGCTTCTTTCCAGCCATTGCGGATCCCTCGCTGTGCATTAGCGTCACCGACATGGACGCCGTTTCTGCCTTCGAGCCTAGCGTCGGCGCCAGTGCACCTCCGCTGTTGGTGGTCTCGCGCTACCGGGTGCAATCCGATCGATCAGAATGGCTGGATTGCATGCGCTCGGCGCTGACGGTGTTGGGTGAATCGGATGGATTCGTCCGCGGTTCGATCTCCCAGGCGACTGACGATGCAGATCTGCTGGTCGTCTCATCGACCTGGACCGGGGTCGGTGCTTATCTACGAGCGCTCAGTCTCTTCGAAGTGAAGATGCACGTGATTCCGCTGCTGTCGACGGCGATCGACGAGCCGAGTGCTTTCGAGGCCTTGGTGAGTCGCGACGAGTCAGGGGAGAGCTTGTTCGCAAGTGGCTTGGCAGCTGATCACGATTCCATTGGCTTGGGGTCTGCGTCGGCAGCGTTCGTCGCCCCGGTCGGATCAGTCACAAACGGCGATCCAGGGAGTGCCGAATGACGACGTTCGCGAACATCGCCGACGCCGGGGATCAGATGGCCCCGCTCCTCGCCGAACTGCCTACCGATTCGATGCTGATCGCGATCATGCCCAGCGGCATCGCGGTGGCCTGTCGCATCGCCAAGCGCGCCCGTATGGATGTCGGTGCAGCGTTTATTTCGCGCGATGACTCTGGAGTTCAGGTCAACGAGTTGCCGCCCGTCGAAGGGCGGACGGTGGTGGTCGTGGACGACGGTGTTGAGACGGGGACAGCCGTGCGGGCCGTGGTCGAGGCCGTGCGTTCGGCTGGTGCGGCGCGGGTGATCGTCGCGATGCCCGTCATGCCGCGAGAGGTTGAGGCGTGGCTGGCGTTGATGTGTGACGAGATCATCGCGATCGATCGTCCACTCGCGCCGCGCAGCCTGTCTTGGCACTACGAGGATTTCTCGCCGCTCGATGACGAGATGGGGAGATTCATCTTGGCTCGGCAGGCGTGGAAGCGCGGCTGGACCACCAAATGCGTGCCGGAGGCCGGCGATCCGGAGGTCGAGGTACTGGGAGAGATCTGACTAGATGTCTGATCAGAACTGCCGTAGCCTTCATGCATGACCATTAACGTCGGCATCTACGAAGCCCGTACCGATTTCTCTCGCCTGATCGCCCTGGTTGAGTCCGGAGAAGACGACGTCATGGTGACCCGGCACGGCAAGCCCGTTGCCCACATCGTTGCGCCGCAGCCTCACCTCCAAACTCCCCAGGAAATGCTCGACGACGATGCCCGTAAGGAACAGCGTTGGCTTCGATGGCAGGCCGGTCGACAAGCGATGCGTGAGGCGTTCGGTGACGGGGTGCCTTCGTCCAAGGAGGAGGTCCTCGCCTGGATCAAGTCAAGTCGAGAAGACTTGGCATGAGGGTTGTTGTTGATGCCTCCTTCGCGATTGAGGCCTACCTCGAATCCGATGGAAGTCGGCTCGCATCATTGCGTCACGAGGAGACTTTGTCTCCGACCATCTACGTGGATGAGTGTCGCAACGTGATCATCACGAAGGTCCGTTCTGGTGTCGTTGATCGCCGCGCCGGTCAACGAGCTCTGAGTGATGTGCTTTTTCTTCCGGACCAGATCGGCGCTGCAGTGACGGATTTGGTGTTCGACTTGGCCTTGGACCACGGACTAAGTGGCTACGACGCAAGTTATCTCGCTCTGGCGGTCGAACGGGGCGACGCCGTCGCAACGTTGGACAAACAATTGCAGCGGGCAGCTACCGATCTCGGGCTTGTCGTCTTTTCGTGAGGTGTGAGGGTCGGGAAGAGAGTTACGTGCGTATCGAGAGAGCCATTGAAGTGAGCAGGCGCTCGAAGCAGCGGAGCCAGGACATGGTCGAATGATGGTCGGCTCGTAGACTCATTCCGGTCCGCCGACAGCCAGCCGGAGTGGAAGCGCGCAGGGCGCTTCAGAAAAGGAGCGCATCATGGCCGCCGATCGTGTCGATTCCGTCGTCAATCTCTCCAAGCGACGTGGCTTCGTCTTTCCGTCGTCGGAGATCTACGGGGGCACCCGCTCTGCCTGGGACTACGGCCCCAATGGAGTGGAACTAAAGGAAAACGTTCGCCGGCAGTGGTGGCAGCACATGGTGCGCGGTCGCGACGACGTCGTTGGTCTGGACTCTTCGGTCATCTTGGCCCCACAGGTGTGGGAAGCATCCGGTCACGTGGAGGCCTTCGTCGATCCGCTCACCGAGTGCAAGCAGTGCCACAAGCGCTGGCGTGCGGATCAGTTGATCGAGGCATTCGCCGAAAAGCACGGACACGAGCCGCCGGAGGGTTTGGCGGATGTGGTCTGCACCAACTGCGGCACCAAGGGCAACTTCACCGAGCCGCAGAACTTCAACGGCATGCTGCGCACGATGGTTGGCCCGGTTGAGGACGAGGGCGCTGTCCACTACCTTCGTCCGGAGACCGCGCAGGGCATTTTCGTGAATTACCTCAACGTCATGAACTCAGCGCGCAAGAAGCCACCGTTCGGTATCGGTCAAACGGGCAAGAGCTTCCGCAACGAGATCACACCCGGCAACTTCATCTTCCGCACCCGCGAGTTCGAGCAGATGGAGATGGAATTCTTCGTCAAGCCGAGTACTGACGAGGAATGGCACGAGTACTGGCTCAAGAACCGATGGGACTGGTACGTCGATCTTGGCCTCAAACCTGAAAACATGCGCTTCTTCGAGCATCCGGCGGAGAAGCTCTCTCACTACTCCAAGCGAACCGTCGATATCGAGTACCGCTTCCGTTTCGCTGGCAGCGAGTGGGCCGAACTCGAGGGCATCGCCAACCGGACCGACTACGACCTCAAGACCCACGCGGAGAGCTCTGGCACGGATCTGTCCTACTTCGATCAAGAGGTCGACGAGCGCTGGACGCCGTACGTGATCGAGCCGGCGGCTGGCCTCACGCGTGCCGTTTTGGCATTCATGCTCGATGCCTACGACGAGGATGAAGCTCCGAATTCCAAGGGTGGTGTCGACAAGCGCACGGTGCTGCGGCTGGACCCCCGCCTGGCGCCGGTGAAGATTGCGGTGCTGCCGCTATCGCGTAACGCCGATCTCTCGCCTAAGGCCAAGGACCTCGCCGCTACGCTGCGCAAAACCTGGAACGTTGACTTCGATGATGCCGGCGCCATCGGACGCCGTTACCGCCGACAGGATGAGATCGGTACGCCATTTTGTGTGACGGTCGACTTCGATTCGCTGGAAGACCAGGCCGTGACAGTCCGCGAGCGCGACTCGATGAGTCAGGAGCGCATCGGGATGGATCAACTGGTCTCGTGGCTCGGTAGTCGTCTACCTGCCTGCTAGCTCAGGCGCACTCGCACCGAGTGCCGTGAGCACCCAGGCGGGCGACCTCTTCGCCCGCGTCGTACACCGCGAGATCGCGGGTCTTGGTCGCGACGACGGCATAGGGGCCGGTTACGGCCTCTGGGCTAGTCATTGCGCTCGTGACGAATGAGGCTGTCAGTCCGTTGACGTCTACGACGGCTCCGATGGCGAACAGTGATCGAGTCTCGTCAATCGCATCTCCCGTTCCGGCACGGATGACGAGTCGAGTGTTGGGTGCGATGGCAAGCGAAGAAACGGCGACGGCAATGTTGTCCCATTCGGCTGATCCGGCAGCGACGATCGCCTCGGCCTCGTGCACTCGCGCGGCTGTCAGAGTGGAGCGCGATGCGGCGTCACCGATGATCACTGGAATGCCCGACGTTCGCGCCAGTTGCAAGGATCGAGCATTGGGGTTGGCTTCGATTCCGATGACGGCAACGCCCAGTGCTTTGAGCTCCTCGGCAAGGCGAAGTCCCACCTGACCCATGCCGACAACGATGACGTGTCCGAATCGCGGAGCTACCCGGCGGCCGAAGAGGGCTACGTGCCGGCCGGACAGCAGATAGTTGACGATGCCGGCAGCGAACATCGCGGTGAAAGCCAGGACTGCCAGTGCGGCGACGGTGGCCCAGACGAGCACCCACGGTTCGTCTGGAAGTGCCGGGGCCGAGATCGTGGCCGTGGTTCGGGTGGCGTCGTAGAGAGCGCGTAGGAAGTTCGCATGCTGCAGGCCGACGATCGTGTCCAGCACGATCACGGTGATTAAGCCAAGGACCCCGGTGAGCAGAACCTTGGTACCTGCGTCGTAAGGACGTAGTTGCCCGGCGATACGCCCTAGCCGTCCGTAGCGCTTAAGTCCATCTGGAGTTGAGAACCCCTGGACGTGCAGATGGTCGTCTGCATCGACGCGCAGCGAAACCCAATCTTTCTCGTCTTGGGTGTCTTGCCGCCGGATGGCGGCGGCCCGCGGTTCGATTGCTGCCGCCACCAGGCTCGGCACGCTGATCGCGGCGGGGGAGAGAACCAGCGATTGCGGGACGTGCGTACGCAGTTGTTCGCGGGCGGTTCGGTCGAACATCGCAACGAACAACTTCGCTGCTGGCCGTATGTGATGAGCGGCCAGTGAGTACCGCAGGGCCTTGATGTCGTCGTGCAGAAGGACCGCGATGCCATCGACCTGGGTGGTTAGCGCGGCGCGAAGTTCGGCGTCGCTTGGTTCATCGAGATGGACCGTTTCGAGCCCGGAGTCTTGCAGTAGTCCACAGACGCGACGGCCAACCGAAGTCTGACCTATGACGAGGATGCGTCGCGGTGTCTCCACAACATTGAGACTAGGGGCAAGTCTCAGCCCGCGGAGGGTTCTTCCTTTTTAGGCGGCTCATAGCCCTCACGCTCCACGCGCGCAGCGTTCTTGGGCAGGGTGAACGAGGTCAACAGGCCCAGGAAGACGAATCCGCCCGCGACCCAGGCAACGGTCTTGATGGCATTGGCGAATCCCTGCGAAGCCCCCTCGACCAAAACCTGCCCGTCGGGCTGCTGCTCGAGAGCCGGTATGGCCTGCCCGGCGGAACCGGCAACTGCTTGAGACACCTGCTCAGCCTGCTGCGAGGGGACGCCGCGTTCCTCGAGTTCGGTCGCGGTGGTTCCCAAACCGATAATCAGCGTGGTGCCGATGATCGCGGTGCCGATCGCAGCGCCGACCTGGCGGGAGGTGGACTGCACCGCACTGGCTGAGCCAGACTCGGCGACCGGAACTTCGGACAAGATGACGCCTGTCAATTGTGCGGTGGCAAAGCCGACGCCCATGCCGTAGAGGAACAGCCACGGCGCCATCTGCCACCCGGTGATGGTCGTGGAAAGCATGATGCCCAGCCCGACGATGCCGATGACCTCCAGCAGCATGCCCAGTTGAAGAACGCGCACGGGGCCGAAACGCTGCGACAGTCCCGCTCCGGCACCGGAAGCCACGAAAGATCCAACAGCCAGGGCGAGGAGGATTACTCCGGTTTGTAGAGCGTCGTATCCGCGAGTGGCCTGAAGGAAGAGCGGAATGGCGAACAGGAGCCCGAATTCGCCGAGGCTCACGATCACGGCCACCGCGTTGCCCGCTCCGAAGGACTTGATTCGGAACAGTTTCAAGTCCAAGATCACGATCTTGCCGGCCTTGGAGCGAGAGTTCTCAACGAAGAGCATGGCAAGCAGCGCGATGACGCCGAGTATTCCGGCGACGGGGACGATGGAAATCGACGTCGAGGGCCATTCCCATGAGCCGATGGTGAATTGGTTGGTAGGTGTCCACCAGCCGTAGCGCTGACCTTCGATCATCGCGAACACGATGCCGAGCAATCCGGCCGTGACCAAGATGGTGCCGGGGATGTCGATGCCCTTGCGCCCGAGAACATCGCGAGTTTCGGGGACCACCACCAGAACGCCGATCAGCACGATGATTCCGATCGGGACGTTGATGAGAAACGCCCAGTGCCAGGAGTAATAGGTGGTCAACCAGCCACCAACAAGCGGCCCTAGAGCCGCCATACCGCCGATGGTTCCGCCCCAGACGGCGAACGCGACGGCCCTCGCCTTGCCCACAAAAACTGCGTTGATGACCGAGAGCGAGCTCGGCAGGATCATTGCTCCGCCAACGCCCTGAAGAGCCCGAGCAGCAATCAGTGTGATCGCGCTGTCGGACGCTGCGACGAGCACGCTCGCTCCGACGAAGACGACCACGCCGATGATGAATAGGAGTTTGCGGCCGAAGCGGTCTGCGAGGCGTCCGAAGAAAATGAGAAGAGACGCGAAGGTCAGGGAGTACGCGGCGTTAATCCATTCGGCGTCGTTGGTCGAAAGGCTTAGGTCCTTGACCATCGTCGGGATGGCGACGTTCACCACGGTGGCGTCCAAGATGATCATCGCCACGCCGAGGGCAAGGAACAGCAGAGCGGCCCAACGCTTCTTGCCCTGCATGGCTATTTGGTCAGGCACCGTGTTCACTCGGGTCGCTCCCTGCTTGCGGTTGTCGCTTGGTGCCGACACTGCGTCGGCAACCGCAGTCTGCCGCATCCCCAAGGTGCTGAGACAATCCTGCGCGTGAGTGTCGTGACATCCGAGCTGGGTTTGAGGCAGCGGTTACCCCTACGTGTAGGTGACGCCGTGATCGACCCTCCCGTCGTCCTGGCTCCGATGGCGGGAATCACCAATCGGGCTTTTCGGCGACTATGTCGGGAATCGGGAGCGGGCCTTTACGTCTCGGAGATGACCACGTCGAGGGCTCTCGTGGAGCGCAACGCAGCCACGATGGACATGGTCAGCTTTGCCGACGACGAATCCCCTCGATCGGTCCAGTTGTACGGAGTCGACCCACGCGTGATGGCCGAGGCTGTCCGCATCATCGTGACGGAAGATCGCGCCGATCACATCGACATGAACTTCGGCTGCCCGGTTCCCAAGGTGACGCGCAAGGGCGGTGGTAGTGCTCTGCCCTGGAAGAAGGATCTCTTTGCCTCGATCGTCGAGTCGGCTGTTGAAGCCGCCGATGGTCGAGTGCCCGTCTCAGTCAAGATGCGCAAGGGCATAGATGAGCACCACCTGACGTATCTCGAAGCTGGCCGTACCGCGGCTCGAGCGGGAGTGTCCTGGGTGGCACTGCACGCCCGGACGACTCAGGACATGTATTCGGGCTACGCGGACTGGCCGGCCATTGCCCGCTTGAAGGATGAGCTGTCCGAGTTCGACGTTCCAGTCCTAGGTAATGGTGACATCTGGACGGCCGCCGATGCGTTGCGCATGGTCGAGGAAACCGGCGCCGATGGCGTCGTCGTCGGGCGTGGATGCCTGGGCCGGCCCTGGCTCTTCGGACACCTGGTGGCCGCTTTCCGCGGCGATCCGCTGCCACCGGAGCCCCGACTCGACGAAGTCCTAAGCACTCTTCGGCGGCACGCCGAGTTGCTGTGCCAGGACTACGGCGAGGTCAAAGGCTGTCGGGACATCCGCAAGCACATGGCGTGGTACCTCAAAGGGTTCCGCGTTCCCCAGCCCATTCGACAAGCGCTCGGCACCGTGGCGACGCTCGATGAACTCGACCAACTGCTGGGGCAGATCGACGGCGACCAAGACTTCAACACCGAGGTGGGTTCGGGGCCGCGTGGGCGCACATCGGGTGGCAGGGCGCCGACCTTGCCCGAGGGCTGGCTGGATAGCCCCTTCATCGACGAGGCGGCGGCCTGCACAGTTGCTGAAGCCGAGCTCTCTGTCAGTGGCGGTTAATGTGACAGGGGCCAATATCCGAGGCGTTGTGGGGCATATCACGGTCAATTCGTGGAGTCTGTGGTCCCTTGAGTGAGTTTTGGGCTAGCCATGAAGCGTTTGCATAGTGTGGCCTTGGTCCATGTACGTCTATGACTTTCGCGACGGTGACCGTTCGATGGCCGACCTCCTTGGAGGAAAGGGCGCCAATCTCGCCGAGATGACCAAATTGGGGCTGCCCGTGCCCCCGGGCTTCACCATCACCACCCCGGCATGCCAGTTCTATCTCAACCACGGCGAGAATCCCGAAGGTCTCGACGCCGAGATCGCCTCGCACGTTGCGACCCTCGAGGAGCAGATGGGTCGCAGACTGGGTGACCCGAGCGATCCGCTGTTGGTCTCCGTTCGCTCCGGTGCACGCTTCTCGATGCCGGGAATGATGGAAACGGTCTTGAATATCGGTCTCAACGACGAGAGTGTCGCGGGTCTGGCGGCGAAGGCCGACGACGAACGTTTCGCCTGGGACGCGTACCGACGTCTCCTTCAGATGTTCGGCAAGACGGTTCTGGGCATCAGCGGCGAGGAATTCGAATCTCGCCTCGATGCGGCCAAGGAGTCAGCGGGAGCCGCTAGCGACACCGAGTTGTCGCCGACACAGTTGCAGGTCTTGGTCGAGACGTTCAAGGACGTGATCGCGCGGGAATCAGGGTCACCGTTCCCGCAAGACCCGCACGAGCAGTTGATGCGCGCCGTTCGAGCGGTATTCGATTCGTGGAACACCGAGCGGGCAATCATCTACCGGCGCCGCGAGCGCATCGCGGAGGATCTGGGGACTGCTGTCAACGTTCAAGCTATGGCGTTCGGCAACGTGGGAGAAGGCTCGGGCACAGGTGTTGCCTTCACTCGCGACCCGGGCTCGGGGGAGAAGGGTGTCTACGGCGACTACCTGCCCGATGCCCAGGGTGAAGACGTAGTCGCGGGAATTCGCAACACCTTGTCCCTACACGAACTCGAGCAACTCGACAAGAAGTCCTACGACGAGCTCATGGCAATCATGACCACACTTGAGGGCCACTATCGAGACATCTGCGATATCGAGTTCACCATCGAACGAGGCAAGCTTTGGATGTTGCAAACGCGAGTGGGCAAGAGAACCGCGGGAGCGGCCTTCCGCATTGCTACCCAACTCGTGGATGAGGGCGTCATCTCGATGGACGAGGCGGTGGAGCGGGTAACCGGTTCCCAACTGGCGCAGTTGATGTTCCCCCAATTCGCGAGCGATAACGACGGCGACGTTTTGGCTGTGGGCACGAATGCTTCACCGGGAGCGGCGGTGGGCAAGATCGTCTTCGAATCGGCTGATGCCGTCGCCTGGACAGCGCGCGGAGAGCAGGTGATCTTGGTGCGCCGGGAGACGAACCCGGACGACCTCGCGGGCATGGTCGCAGCGGCCGGCATCTTGACCAGTCGTGGCGGCAAGACGTCGCACGCGGCCGTGGTAGCTCGCGGCATGGGTAAGACGGCTGTGTGTGGAGCCGAGTTGATTGAGGTCCGAGGCTCGGAGAAGAAACTCAAGGTGGGGAATCGCGAACTGACCGAAGGTGACGTCATCTCCATCGACGGCAGCACCGGTGAGGTGTTCGCTGGCGAGGTGCCGGTCGTGCAGAGCCCTGTCGTGCGTTACTTCGAAGACGGTTTGGCTGCCGCGGTGAGTGGCGTCGACGAACCGACCGCCGACCTAGTCCGAGCGGTGGATCGGATCATGGTGCACGCGGATGAATGTCGTCGGTTGGGCGTTCGCACCAACGCTGACACCGGACCAGATTCGGCGCGCGCTCGTCGCATGGGTGCTGAAGGTATTGGTCTGCTGCGCACAGAGCACATGTTCCTCGGTGAGCACAAGAAGTTCGTCGAGAAGCTGATCCTCGCGAGCACTGAGGACGAGCAGCGCGAAGCCTTAGCAGCGCTTCTACCCTTGCAGATCGCCGACTTCACCGACGTTCTCGAGGCCATGGATGGCCTACCGGTGACCATCCGCTTGATCGATCCACCGCTCCACGAGTTCTTGCCCGATCGCACCGAACTCGCAGTCGAGGTTGCGCTGGATAAGGAGCGCGGGACGGTCGACGAAGCCAAGGTCGGCATCCTTCGTGAGGTCAACCGGCTCGCTGAGCAGAACCCGATGCTGGGTCTGCGAGGTGTTCGTCTGGGCCTGGTTCTCCCCGGCTTGTTCGCCCTCCAGGTTCGCGCAATCGCGGAGGCGGCCTGTGCTCTGCGCGCCCAGGGCAAGGACCCACGTGCGGAGATCATGATCCCGCTGGTTGCCACCTCGGCCGAATTCGAATTCACGCGGGCCGAGGCAGAGCGGGTCCTCGCGGAGGTTGGACAGAAGAACGGTTGCCCGTTGGACTTCCCGATCGGCACGATGATCGAACTTCCGCGCGCGGCACTGACGGCCGATCGGATCGCCGAGCAAGCTGAGTTCTTCTCCTTCGGCACTAACGACCTGACCCAGACCACATGGGGATTCAGCCGCGACGACGTCGAGGCGGCCTTCTTCTCGCCCTATCTGGAGATGGGTGTGTTCTCGGTTTCCCCGTTCGAGTCCCTTGATCGAGAGGGTGTCGGCGCTTTGGTTCAGATGGCGGTGGAGAAGGGGCGCAGTACCCGGCCCGGCCTGCACTGCGGCGTCTGCGGTGAACACGGCGGAGACCCTGAATCGGTTCACTTCTTTGATGAAGTAGGTCTGGACTATGTCTCGTGCTCGCCGTTTCGGGTGCCTGTGGCACGACTGGAGGCCGGTCGGTCTGCGATCGAAAAGGCCGGAGGAAAGGGCAGCGACACCCGTTAGACAGCCGGTACACGCCCTTCGCCAAGAAGTTTGAATAGTCGAGGAGTGTTGTTGTGAAATCACTAGTCCTGGCGGCGACCGCAGCGTTGTCGTTGGCTTTCGCCGGCCCGGCGGTAGCGGCCACAGAGCAAATTCCCGTTCAAGCGACCAAGGCGAGCGTCGATAGTTGGGTGGGACAGGCTTCGGCGCACGACATGCGAGTGAGCACTCGCTACAACCTCGATGAAGGTGTTGAGCGGGACTGTGGAATCTCGGCCGCCGGCTCCTCTGACTGTGCGGTCTTGGACCGAAATCCAGGAAGCGGCAACCCCTACCAGGAAATCCAGGTGGGGTCGCAACGCTGGAGGCGCGACATTCCCGGTGGCCCTTGGCAACGGCTTATGGACGTTGCGTCGGAGAACCCAATCGCCAACGTGTCTCGCTACTGGTCGTACAACCCATTTGAGCCGTGGAACGCCAAGAAGGGCGTGACCTGGAAAATGAAGACCAAGACGAATGGTGACGTTGTCATCACCTCAACCATCGCTAACCCGAGAGACGATGAGCCGAAGCGAACCCGGGTGGCCATTTCTCCGAACGGTCTGCATTTCTCGATCACTGCGAAGGCTGAAAACGGAAGCCGTCTGTGGCGCACCACGGGGGAGCTCGTGGACGGCGTCGTGGTCACTGCGCCGACGTCCTAGTCACATCGCAGGGGAAAAGTCTTCTGGTTCCGCGAGGGCCGCACCCGAGATCGGGGTGCGGCCCTGGCTTTTGGTCCCGTGATGGATCTGTAACGGTGTCGGAACCGTGAAACGCAAGTGACGCATGTGACTATTGCGCGGTGGCTTCCCCCGCGCTGACGCGCGTTTCTGCAGCGCAGCGTGCCTTCGCACATGCTCCCGCTCGACCCACCTCGCCCTGGTGGTTGCCCGGCTCGGCCCGGACCGCCAGCACGCTTCTGCTCACCGTGGTGATTGTCTCTACTTTGATGGTCCCCGTGGGCGCTACGGCCCAGGTGGTTTTGGCCTCGCAGTTCGATGATCGCTCGCCCACCCAGGCGATCGTGATGCTCGATCCGGGCCGAGTGTGGGGTGATCCCGACGCCACGCGGACCGCGCGAATCGACCACGCAGCTGAGCTCTATCGCGATCAAGTAGCGCCGGTGGTGATTGTCGCCGGGCCTCCGCGAACCCACGAGGAGACGATCCGGGGCCTGCAGATGCGCGGGGTTCCCGTCGCAGACGTTGTGACCTTTGACTCCGGCGCGGACACCGTTGGCCCGCTCACCACTGTTGCCTCGGTGATGCGTGACTTGGACTGGGTATCGGCGACCATCGTGACCGATCCCGCGCACGCTGCTCGCGTGCAATCCACCGCTGGGGCTCTGGGCATGGACGCACATGTCTCGCCGACCCAATACGGCTCGAATGTCTCCCTGACCTCGGACTACGTCGGTAGGGAAGTGGCAGCCCTGTTGCGACACCACTTCGTGACCCGTTGGTCGCTGCCAAACCTCCTGGGCAGTTGATTCATCGCCCATAGGCGGCACGACTGTCGTCCTAGCCTCGCTAATGTCGTGACGTGACGTCTTCACCAAGCGTTCCCGGCTACTCGGACGCGGATACCGCGCGCCTGGTGACTGAGCCGATCAAGGAGGGTGTGCGCAGCCCGTTCTCGCGGGATCGTGCGCGTGTCCTGCACTCGGCAGGCCTACGGCGACTCGCAGCCAAGACGCAGGTCATGGTGGCCGGTCAAGACGACTTCCCGCGCACGCGACTCACCCACACTCTCGAGGTGGCCCAGATCGCCCGCGAACTCGGTGAGGCACTGGGGTGCGATCCGGACGTCGTCGAAGTTGCCGGTCTTGCGCATGATCTCGGTCATCCACCCTTCGGACACAACGGCGAGGAAGAACTCAACCGTCTTGCCGACTCCATCGGGGGATTCGAGGGCAACGCGCAGACCCTGCGGGTTCTCACCAGGCTCGAAGCGAAGGTCTACGACGACTCCTTGGATCGCAGCGTCGGTTTGAACCTCACACGCGCTTGTTTAGACGCCTCGTGCAAGTACCCGTGGGCACGTGGATTCGGTGGTCCCGGCTACGAACGCAAGTTCGGCTACTACGCCGACGACGCCGACGTCTATTCGTGGGTCCGCGAAGGTGCGCCGGGGGAGCGGACTTGCTTAGAAGAGCAGGTGATGGACTGGAGTGACGACGTCGCCTACTCGGTCCACGACGTCGAGGACGCGGTCCATGTCGGTCTTATCAAGGTGGATCTGTTCGACGATGATGAGGCGCGACGCGAGGTCGTGGATATCGCCCGTCGTCGGTACCTGCCATCGGCCACAGATGATGAACTAGATGAGGCGATCACGCGGCTTACCAGCCTCGAGTATTGGCCCACCGAGTTCAACGGAACTCATCGAGACATGGTGAATCTGAAACGGTTCACGAGTTACCTGATCGGGCGTTTTTGTGTAACCGCTCAGATTGCAACGCAGATGGAGTTCGGTGATAAACCACTGACGCGATACGCGGCTCACCTCGTCGTTCCCGATGAAGTCCGCGCCGAGGTTGCGGCAATGAAAGCGATCACCGCCGCGTTCGTGATGCAGCGACCTGGAGCAGAGCCTGAGTACGCGCGCCAGCGTGAGGTAATCGCCGAACTTGTGCACGCATTGACTCTGGACGAGGGGCGGTCTCTGGAGTCCTGGCTACTGCCGACCTATCGGGCAGCGACTACCGATGGCGAGCGCTTCCGGGTGATCATCGACCAGGTAGCCAGCCTGACCGACGTCAGCGTCTTGGCCTGGCACCAGCGTCTCGTGCGCTAAATAGCTACGTCATGCTACGTTTGTAGCATGACTGAAGTTCCTATTAGGGATTTGCGCAATGAAACCTCTGTGCTGGTGCAACGTGCCCAAGCCGGCGAGGACATCGTCATCACGGTCCGAGGAGTTCCTACGGCAAGACTCGTCCCTATTCCGCAGGGGCGGCGAACATCCTTTCCGGGTGCCGAGTTCTTTGCTCGCCTACCTAGCTACCAGGCTGATTCGCAGATGGCTGCCGACCTGAAGGCGATGGGTGCAGAGGAGACGGACGTGGTCGGCCCCTGGGTGGACGGACGGCAGTGACTCAGCAAGTCCTTCTCGACACCAGTGTCTTCATCGCCCTCGAGACCCAGCGCACCCTCAGAGCCGATCCCGACAATTGGGATGTGCGCATAAGTCCGATCACGATTGCTGAACTTAAGGCGGGGGTTCTCGCTGCACAGACCACTCAGCAGCGTCTTTCGCGCCTGCGGACGGTTGAAATGGCCGTCGAGATTCCCATGCTGGGAATCGATGAATGGGTGGCCGACGAGTGGGCAGCACTTCGAAGTTGGTTGGCAGATGCTGGCCGCAGGTTGGATGTCAACGATCTATGGCTTGCGGCAACAGCCGCACGACACAGCATTCCTCTCATCACCCAGGACACGGACTTCTTCGTCGTTTCGGGTGTTCGCGGGCTCGAGGTAGTCCAGGTCTAGCGACCTAAGATCAAGGTATGGCTGGGCGCATTCGAGACGAGGACGTAGCCCTCGTTCGTGAGCGTGCCCGGATTGATGAGGTAGTGCGTGAGTACGTCACGCTCAAGTCAGCAGGTGGGGGAAGTCTCAAGGGGCTGTGTCCCTTCCACGATGAGCGATCGCCAAGTTTCCACGTCACCCCGAGCCGTGGAATGTGGTACTGCTTCGGCTGCGGTGAGGGTGGCGATGTCATCAACTTTGTCCAGCGCGTCGATCACCTTTCCTTTGCCGAGACCATCGAGAAGCTGGCGGACAAAGCCGGAGTCCAATTGCGGTATGTCGAGGGCAGCGCTGCGATCAACCGACAGCAGGGAGTCCGAACCCGACTCGTCGAAGCACACAAGGTGGCGGCGGCGTTCTATCGCGAGCAACTTCAGACACCTGCAGCGCAGGTGGGTCGTGAGTTCTTAAAATCGCGTGGTTTCGACGCCGCAAGCGCCGAGCACTTCGGGGTTGGCTACGCACCTCAGTCGTGGGATGCCCTGCGCTCACACCTGAAAGACAAGGGTTTCACCGATGAGGAAATGCTCGCCGGGGGATTGGTCAGTCAGGGCAACCGTGGAGTTTACGACCGCTTTCGTGGTCGGTTGGTCTGGCCGATTCGTGACCTAGGTGGCGATGTCATCGGCTTTGGTGCACGCAAGTTGACCGACGACGACGACGGCCCGAAATACCTGAACACTCCCGAGACACCCATATACAAGAAGTCTCAGGTGCTGTATGGCATCGACCTCGCACGCAAGGAGATCTCCAAGAATCAGCAGGCGGTGATCGTCGAGGGATACACCGACGTCATGGCGTGCCATCTTGCCGGTGTCACGACAGCGGTTGCAACGTGCGGAACATCGTTCGGCACCGATCACATCAAGGTGCTTCGACGTTTGTTGATGGACGACGATCAAATGAAAGGCCAGGTGGTCTTCACTTTCGATGGTGATGCCGCAGGACAGAAGGCAGCTATGCGCGCCTTTGCCGAGGATCAGAAGTTCGTCTCGCAGACGTTCGTCGCCGTTGAATCCCACGGTCTGGATCCGTGTGATCTTCGCCTTGAACATGGGGACGCGGCCGTGAATTCGCTGGTGGAAAACCGCGTGCCGCTATTCGAGTTCGCGATCAAGTCGACCATCGCTGCCTACGACCTTGAATCCGCCGAGGGCAGGATTGCGGCCTTGCGGGAGGCCGCACCGATCGTAAGCAAGATCCGCGATTCGGCCCTTCGTCCGGAGTACGCGCGTCGCCTGGCTGGCTGGATCGGTATTGACGTCGCGCAGGTGACCAAGGCGGTTGGAGGCTCTGCTCCTGCTGCACCCACCTCTACTCGCGCACCGCGCCCTGGTGATCCAGCACTCGTGGTGGAACGCGAGGCGCTGAAGTGCGCGCTCCAGCACCCGCAGGTGGTGGCTGAGTGGTACGCATCGGTCGAGACTCCGGCATTCACCCACCCCCGAGCCATCCGCGTGCACGAGGCGATCGTTGCAGCAGGTGGCCCCCAAGAGGGCCGCGACGGATTAGCTTGGATCGATTCGGTGCTCGAGGAATGTCCGGATGACGAGGTGCGCTCGCTGATTCGCGAACTCGCGGTCGAGCCTCTGCCCGCGATGGAGGGCTACGACTCGCGCTACGCGATCGGGGTTATCGCGCGGTTGCTCGAAGTCGATGCGGGCCGACGGATCGAAGATCTCATGGGTCGCCTTCAGCGGTCTGAGGATCCTGCCGAGCAAGAGCGCCTGGGCCAGGACTTGCAAGCCCTGCAGCAATATCGGCGCAGCCTGTTGAAGGAAGCGGTGGGAACTACATGAGGTTCAGGCGGGACAAGTTGGACTCGACAGCGCGTGATCGAGTGGGGATTCCCCGCGGTGAGCGCATAATCGCCTGGGGCGTAGGAAGCGCGTCCGAACCCGACGCCTCCCTGGTGGTCGCCACAAGTTCCGCGCTGTACGAGCAGCGCACCGGTCAGCGGATTGAGTGGCAGCAGGTGGCGAAGGGAACGTGGGAGCAACCGGAATTCGTCATTGACTTCGAAGACTCCGGCGCGTTGCGACGCATTCGCATCCGCATCGACGATGCCCGTGATCTCCCTGCCGCAGTTCGGGACCGAGTTACCGACACCGTCGTTATTTCCGAGCACCGGAACCTCGTAGGAGAGCAGGGAGCCCAATTCGTCGCCCGGCGCACCCCGGACGGCGATCTCGAGGACATCCAATGGTCCGTCGTCTTCGACTCTGGGTTGGATCCCACCGACCCAACCCTGCGTCAGCGAGCCGACGCGGAGCTCGCGGCGCTACGGGCATCCCTGGGCGTGTGACTGAGTATCGTGTTGATAGCCTTTCCCGGCTTGATAGTCCCCCATAGCTCAATTGGCAGAGCATTCGACTGTTAATCGAAGGGTTATTGGTTCGAGTCCAATTGGGGGAGCTAGCACCCCGTTTGTCCGCTCCCCTTGCGCAAGCCCTTGCGCATTGATCTCTGGCGCGCTTAGGTCGGGCCTATGACGCCTGTGCTTCGTGCCGCAAAGACCAAGATGACCGCCATCGCTGCCAGCGTGGCCCTCGGGATCGGATGCCTGGTGGCCGGCGCGCCGCCTGCCGCGGCGGCGCCAGGTGATGTGACGCCATACCTCGTGGGTGACGGGGCTACGCCGGTGGACATCATCACTGCTCCTGACGGCACGATGTGGGCTGCGAACGAAGGAGCCAATTCGATATCCCGAGTGACGACGGACGGGCAAATCACGTCGTTCCCGGTTCCGGGAGTTGGGCCCAACTCTCTGGTGTTTGGTCCGGATGGAGCCGTGTGGTTCACCTACTCGGGGACTTCGGCGATTGGGCGCATGGACACGAGCGGCAATGCTCGGAATTTTCCGACGGGAGTCCCCAACGGACGCGGAAGCGACATCGTGGTGGGTTACGACAGCAAAATGTGGTTCACCATGCCCGACGCGCAACTCATCGGTCGCATAAGCACGGCTGGTGAAATAGTCAGGTATTCAGGTGTTGGCGCCGCGGAGTCAATTGCCGTTGGCCCAGTGCGAAGTGGAGAGATGTATTTCAGCTCAGGAGTACGCGGGCTGGGAGCGATCGCTGCACTCTCGGGTGCACGACGTTTCATAACGACTCCAGGTGCTACGTCGACCGGCCCGATACATAACGCCGGGGGCAACGTTTGGTTCGAGATGACCGATGCTCAAGGTCGAGTCAAGCTGGGGAAAGCAACGCGTACGGGGATCGTTGAGGTTGACGTTCCGCGAATCGCCAACGTAAATCAGATAGCGACTGGTCCGGACAAGTCCGTGTACATCACGGACACTGCTAGCCAGCGCATCGTTCACGTCACCGCCGATGGTGCGGTTGCGGCGGTCTTCAATTCGGGAGCCGATGCACACTCGTCGACACTGGGTGAGGATGGGAATCTGTGGGTGGCTGCCGGGACGAGCAGCACCCAAGGTCAGATCCGCCGGATTCTGACCGGCATCGTTCCGACGTTGGTCGTCAACTCCCGCCCCTTCACCACGCCTTCGACTGGACTTTCCTCGGGGTCTCGAGTGTTGGCCAATAAGGCCGTCTGGAAGTACGAACCGTCCAGCTACGCCTACCAGTGGCAGGCATGTGCCGACCAGACGGAAACGACCTGTGTTGACATTCCCGGTGCTACGGGATCGTCCTACATCGTGGCTGATTCGGATGTTGGAAAATACGTTCGCGTTGGGGTTACTGCAACGAACTTGAACGGTGCTTCAAGTCCGGCCTTTAGCAGGCCAGCGGCCACAGACGGTGCCGCAGGCGGTAATGCTCCAGGGCTGTCCACGGTGGCTTCCATTGGGGGTGAGTACACCATGCAGCTGCGTGCCCCGAACAAGCAGAAGCGCAACAAGCGCGAGTACTACATCGTTACCTTCTCCGCGGCAGATACCGAGGGCACGGTCACATTTCAGTTCCGCAAAGGCAATCGCACGAAGACAAGGACCGTAACGATCTCTGATGACGAAGCCTTTTACCGGTGGAAGCCCCCGCGTAGGTGGCGCAAGGGTTACACAACGGTCACAGCAACGTTCGAGCCGAGCCCCAGCCAAAGTGAACTGACTTCCGCGGTCGTGGGAAGCCGGGTGCGAATCCGATAGGGACAGAAAGCGAGCGGTGAAGAAAGGGCACACTCGCTGCAAAGCGGGCGACTGTTAACCGAAGGGTTATTGGTTCGAGTCCAATTGGGCGAGCAAAACCGGTAGGTTCGTTTGGCAGTAATTGCCGTTCGATCGGAAGGTGCCATCGTGGCTACCCAGAGGTTCTTCGCCGACGAAGGTTTCGAATTCATGGCGCTCCTGGCTGCCGGGAGTGCGGCATACCGACTCGCGGAAGTCGGAGAGGTCTACGCCACTTGCGACAAGATCACCGACGGTGATCCTGACTCGTGGTTCGACCAATGGATGGCCACAGCGGACCGGGTTCGCCGCGTAGCCGAAGATGCCGAAGGACGCGGTGACCAAGTCAGCGCCCGGGATGCATTCCTGCGCGCCGCCAACTACACAGCAACGGCCTTCTTCTACGTGCTCGCGACCAAGGACCCGAATCGTTCCTTGCACACCTGGCGTAGCCATCGCCGAGACTTCGATCGGGCGATGAAGCTTTGGCCCACACCGGTGGAGCACATTGAGATCCCCTACGAGGACACCCATCTGCACGGCTACTTCTGGTCCGGGGGAGAGGGTTCGCGACCGACGGTCATCCTCAACAACGGATCCGATGGACCCGTGACCGACATGTGGATGATGGGTGTGCAAGATGCCGTGGCCCGTGGCTGGAATGCAATGACCTTCGACGGACCTGGACAGGGATACGCCCTGTACGAACAGGGTCTCCACTTCCGGTATGACTGGGAGGCCGTAGTCACACCCGTTGTCGACTACCTGGTTGGCCGCGATGACGTCGACGAACACCGCATCGCCATTGCCGGGTTCAGTCAGGGTGGCTACTGGGTGCCCAGAGCCGTCGCATTCGAAAAGCGGATCAAGGCCGCCGTGGCCGATCCGGGTGTTGTTCGCGTCGATACGTCTTGGCGCTCGCACCTACCCGACGTGATGATCCAACTGCTCGATGCAGGGCAGGACGAAGAGTTCGACGGCTACTTCACCGAGGCGATGAAGAGCGAGCCCAATGTTCGCCGCACACTTCCCAAGCGCATGGAGCCCTACGGGACCACTTCCATGGCGGCTGTGCTGCACGAACTCGAAAAGTGGGATCTCACCGACGTTGCGGGAAATATCCAATGCTCGCTATTGATCACGGACCCAGAAGGCGAGCAGTTCTGGCCGGGACAGTCTCAGAAACTGTTCGACCTAGCCGGTTCAACGGATAAGCAACTACTCCCGTTCACCGCAGCGGAAGGCGCTAACTGGCACTGCGAACCGATGGCGCCGCAGTTGCGTAATCAGCGGATGATGGATTGGCTCGCCGCTCGCATGTGATTGAGGAACCAGGCGCCGGCGAGGTCGGCGACAGACTCGAGTGCGCCCGGCTCCTCGAATAAGTGCGTGGCCCCGGGCACCACTTCGACTCTGCTCTCGCAGCGTAGGTTTGTGGCCGCCATCTTGTTCCATTCCAGGACGGATGTGTCCTGACCTCCCACGATCAACATCGTGGGCGCAGTCACCTTCGCCAGGAAGCGACTGGCCATGTCCGGTCGACCGCCCCGCGAGACGATGGCGTCGACTCCGCTGGGCTGCATCGCAGCCGATGCGAGAGCCGCGGCCGCCCCGGTGCTGGCGCCGAACAGTCCGATCGGCAGATCGCGGGTGGCCCAATGTTCGCTCAGCCATCCCCTGGCATTGGTGACTCGATCGGTCAGTAGATCAATGTCGAATATGTTCTGTCGCCGCTGCCCTTCCTCCTCGGTGAGAAGGTCGAACAGGAGCGTGCCCAGGCCGATACTCGTGAGATAGTCGGCAACTGCACGGTTTCGCGGACTATGGCGACTGCTGCCGCTTCCGTGGATGAAGACCACCATTCCGTGCACATCACTGGGAACGCGGCAGTGTCCGGGGAGCGCCTTACCGATCCCGATCGGTATGGCGATGGCGTCATCGAAGTTCATGGAGATGACTGCAGGGCCAACGTGACGTCCGCGTCGGAAAGTTGCGGGAAGGATTCGTATTGCGCTCCGACGCTTCCGAACAGCGGAGGTTCTTCGAGGCACACGAGTTCTTCGCATCGCTGACGCAAGGCATTCACCGCCTGGGATGAACCCGTTGGAACGGCAAGAACGATGTGGGCGGCTTCGAGAGAACGAACGACTTCAATACCCGCAGCGGCCGTCGATCCAGTAGCGAGCCCGTCGTCGACGATGATCACTGTCCGTCCCTGCAGGGATGGGAGTTCACGACCGTGTCGATAGACATCAACGCGACGCTCGATTTCAGAAGTCGCAGCGGTGATGATTCGATCGCGCCTGGCATCGTCTATGCGAAGGTCGCGGACTATCTGATCGTCGATGACGACAGTTCGACCTTCGCCCACCGCTCCGAAGGCGAATTCTGGATTGGTCGGTGCTCCCAACTTGCGGACGATCAGCACATCGAGATCGGCGCCGAGCGCTCGAGCGACTTCCTCTCCGATCGGAACCCCACCGCGCGGTAGGGCCAGGATGATTGGATTGCTCGTCGCGAAGCGATGAAGTGCGCGGGCTAACTCCCGACCCGCGTGCCGTCGATCGGTGAACATCGTGCCTCCCTGGAAAAGGGTGGCACGAGAGTGTTAGTCGTTGCAGGACTTAGTGGACAGTGCCCGGTCAGCGATGACAGTGATCAATGCCTCCCAGTCGGTGTCATCCATTGGATGCTCTCCGACGTCGTCGACGACTTTGCCGAGCGTGTAGGCCTGGATGAAGACAGCGAGAGTGCGGGCCTGGAAATTCGGGTTGGCCCAGCCCTTCTCTTGAGCCTGCGCTATGCAGTTGGTTAGCGAATCGGTGAGCTGGTCCTGTACAAATCCCAACTTCTTACGGAAGCGCTCATTGTGCTGCGCCATGGCCAGCATGCGCGCCCGGTCGAAGCGAACATCGGAGCGCTTGCGAGCCTGAGTTGCGCGGGTGACACCTTCGAGCATCGAGAAGAACTCTTCACGGTTGCCAGCGGTCTGGACTATGTTCTCGATCGCGCCGGTGGAGGCCTCAACTCCAGCGGAGAACCGATAGAGCATTGCATCCTCAAGGAGATCGGTGAAGTCCTCGTAGTGGTGGTAGAGCGATCCGCGAGAGATGCCAGTCTCTTGGAGGACGTACTCCGAGTGGATGTCCTCCGGCGCGGTTGCTTCCATCATTCCCACGACCGCATCTCGAAGTTTGGTTTTGGTCGGGTGGGCGCCCTTGAGGTCTGACGATTTCCGCTTCACAGCACGAGTCTAGAAGGAGCCAGGACGGCCTAATGAGTGAGGTGGGTCACACTGTCCATGAATTCAAATGTGGCCTTCCGGATCTGGGGGTCCAGGTCCCTCATCTGTGTGGCAAAAGGCGACCACACATCAGGAGGTGCACCTACGGCCCGCCCAAGTCGTTCGAGACCCTCGGAATTCAATTCAATGTGCGCCTGAATACCCCAAGCATTTCCAGACTGAAGGACGACGATGGCGTGGGGGAGTTCGGAGAGGACCTCGCCAGTGCCGGTGGAGGTGATGATGTCCTCGTGCCAAAGCACCCACGGCCCCTTGGTCGAGCCGCCAGTCCAAGGCAGTTTTTCGACCTTGCGGTAGAACCGCGGGCGACGTTCGACTTTGCCGCCAAGGATGCTTGCCAGGATTTGGGCTCCGAAGCACACGCCCAGGTATGGCCGTCCTTCGTCGATCCAATCGCGCACCAGTGACATCTCTGCTGGACCCCAAGCGACGCAGTGACCACTAGCGACGCTCTCCAGGGACCCGAGTACCACCAGCAAGTCTGCATCGGGGAGAACTGGGAAGTCCTCACGCCACAGACGCTCATACGTCCACCCACGTTCATCGAACCAGTCACCTATGAGACCGAGTTCGTTCGCGATGTCGCGGTGCGCGAGGACGGCGGCGTGCGGCATCAGAAGTCCTCGCGGACTTGCCACAACTCCGGGAACGAGTGCGGGTGCTGCAGTGTTGATGACAGATAGCCGACACCGCTGGATCCGCCAGTTCCCTGCTGTATTCCGATGGTGCGCTCGACCATCATCACGTGTCGGAAACGCCATTCTCGAAGGCTGACCTCGATATCGACGAGTTGCTCCAGAACCAGGCCCGCCTGATGGCCTGACCGATAGACCTCCAAGACGGCGGACGGAAATCTGCGTGCGCTTTCGAGTCGAATGTGAAAGGTGCTGAAGTGCAAGAGGGTCATCGTCACCAGAACACCCACCTGGCGAATACAGACCGCGAGAATCGTCTTGACACCGTTGAGAGTCGCGAGAACATCCTGTGTGCGGACCTCTGCCATTTGCCTTTGCGCTTGCTCGAGCTCGTGGAGCAACTGCTTGAACCACAGTTCGTAAACCTGATGGATGGTGATAAACAACAGTTCATCGTGCTCGGGGCCTTCGGATACGGGGCGCTGCAGTGTCAGTAACTCGTCGACCGCCAGATAGTTCATGTAGTTGAGCGCGCGTTGCTGGTCACTCACGTGACTCCTCCTTGGACTGCCGTCACCTCGTTGTGACGGCTACTTGCTACAAGATCGCGGGTGCGCTCGAAGCCGATGAATATTTCCTCGTATGAGGTGTACAGCGGTGCGACGGCCACACGGATCGTATGTGGCTTGCGGTAGTCGGGAATCACGTTGGCAAACTGCCGCATGGCGATGGAGATGCGATCGGCATCTGGGTGGGTCAAGGACAGGTGACCACCACGGTGGTGTGCGGTGCGCGGGGTCTCTAAGCCGAAGCCGAGAGGCTGGAGCCATTGCTCGAATAGATCCACCATGAATGTGGTTCCGGAGCCGCATTTGGTTTCGATGGACGCCATGCCGGCTTCCTCAATGAGGCTCATTGAGGTGTCCACTGCGGTCAACCCTACGATCGACGGGCTCGCTATTTGGAAGCCCCGCATGCCCTGTGCTCGTTCGAAGTTGGGGCCCATCATGAATTGATCTCGCTGACCGAACCATCCGTCAATGGGAGTTGCTAGCTCGGGCTGCAATTCCTTACGGATGTACAACCAGGCGGGCGATCCCGGACCGGAATTGCAGTACTTGTAGGTGCAGCCGATCGCGAGATCCACACCCCAATCGTCGAACTGCAGGTCGAGGGCACCGACAGCGTGCGAGGCATCCCAGAGCAGATAGGCGCCATGGCGACGCGCAACGTCGGTGAGAGCGGGCACCTCCTGTCGGGCGCCGGATCGGTAGTTGATTACTTGTAAGCACACCAAAGCGACGTCGTCGTTCATGTACTTGCTCAGGAGTTCCGGAGTGATGCGCTCGAATTCGGCAACATCAGGTGACTCGTTGGGAATCGTCACCAGTTGCAGATTTAGGTCGTGCGTGATGCCTTGCAGGATGTATCGGTCAGTTGGGAAGTTAGCTTCATCTACCACGATGGTTGAACGACCTGGACGGTCCTTGATTGCAGCGAGTGCGAGTCGGTACAAATTCACCGAGGTGGTGTCGGTTACGAGAACTTGGTCGGGTGCGGCTCCCAGAACCGCAGTGCCTAAATGATCACCGACTCGCTGGGCCATGTTGATCCAGTGGCCCCAGCCGGTGACCAACTCACCGCCCCATTCCTCGACGGTCATTCGTTGGACGGCCTCGGCGGTCGCCTTAGGTAGGCGCCCGAGGGAATTGCCGTCCAGGTAGCACTGGTCGGCATCTGCGATCACGAACCGGCTGCGGAATCCTGCAAGCGGATCAGCGGCATCAAGAGACCTGGCGTGATCCAGGTCGATCATCAGTCATCTCCGGCGGCAAGGAGGCGATCGAGGGTTGCTTGAGCCTTCGCATTGTCGGGGACGAAAAGGCTCACGATCTTCTTGCGCCCGGCATGCCCACTCTTAACGTCCACCATCGATGGAGGGATATCGAACTCCGTTGCGATAGCTGCCTCAATGGCCGCATTTGCACGACCTGACTCCGCTGTTTCGCGAACAGCGACGATCAGCTCCGCAGGTTCACCGTGAGCGCCGCCGATCCGTGGCCGAGAAGCCCCCGGCTTCGCGCGAACTGTGATCTTGAATTCAGGCACCGAACCATCGTACGAAGTCAGACGTGGTGATAAGCGCAAATACGGTCCAGGTGGTCGGATGTCGCCTAATTCAGATCGAGCTGGACCTCTTGGATTGTGTATCGGACATTTCTGGTCTTGGCGTCGTTCCACACATGAACGATCACGTTGTTCCCCATGTCCGATCGGCCCGGCTCGTTGCGGATCCTCACGGTGAGTCGATCAAGAACCGCATCATCGTCGGACTCAGTGATCAGCAGCCGGTACTTGCCCGACTGGACTCCGACCATGCCTTGATCGGCAGCGGAGAGATCAGTCAGGAGTGACCGACCGCCGGCCTGCACGTCAATATCGGTATCGGACAAGAGGTTGCGGACTGTCAACCGCCCCATGTTGCGGCCGACGGTGCGTGTCTTGTTGACGAAGCGTGTGATCTCGGGTTTGCCGTCGTCGTCAGTGTGCATAGTGAAGGTGACGTGCTTATCCGACGGCCAACTCATTCGATTGGAGCGCGTGACCCACGGTGAATCCTCGATCGATGATCCGGCCGGAGCGACACCCACCTTGCCAGCTCCAGACGGCACCTTGACCGTGCGCAGCTGCCCGGGCTTGACGTCATCGAGGATTTTGGTGTCACCCGCGTAAACGTCGATCGAGGAAAGTTCGGAGTTTCCGGTGACGGTGTGCAGGAAAGATACTGCGGATCGCTTGTTGGAGGAGTCTGACTGATCGGCCATCACATTGGATGTTGCCGGCACTGTAAGCGCGACGACGGCCGCTATCGCCACGATGCGTAGGCGTCTTTGTCGAGTCTTGGACACTCAAGCATCCTGACACTCGAATCCACAGGGTGCACGTTCAGATAGTCTTGGTACCCCGCTGGGGGCGGTAGCTCAGTTGGTTAGAGCCCCGGACTCATAATCTGGTCGTCGTCGGTTCGAGCCCGACCCGCCCCACTACCTTTTCCCTCACAAATGAGGGTCTTGCATCCTATTCGCACGGCACTCAGGGGCCGCTGCGTTAGGGGCTGCGCTTGCGACAAGCAGTAGAGATGCCCCGACGGCCACCAACAACGAGCTCAACATCCGTCTGAACTTACGCACATCGCTTCAACGATGGCTATCGATTCAGAAAAAAAACTTCAATTGTCCGTTTCGCATCAAGCCCGTCGGTCCTTGGGGTTGCAGTGCTCTCCAGCGTGTCCATTGCAGGTGGATCCGGAGGCATTGATGAGACACAGATGGAAGCGCTTGCCTCCGCCTTGCGGACCGACGGTGTCATCGGTTTCGTCATCGCGGTAACCGGCTGGGCGATCCTGTACCTCTCTGGGCGAAGGTTCCGCGCGGCAATCAGAGTCCGCGCCCTGTAGAGCCTCGGTATACGCAAGTGTTTCGCCAGATTCGAATGCGCACAAGCCACGCACAGTTGTCAGGCGCTTGGAATAACTTCAGGCTTTGCTCGCTATCTCGGTTGACCGACCCACGTGCACAAGTAGTCGGTAAAGAGATCGGCTGTCGGCGAGCTATCGACCAGAGCTGAAGCAGGTGTAAATGGGGGGTTGCCATAGGCCAGGTAATCGATACACAAACGATTTCGCCCAGCCGGCGACTTCATTGGGCCTCCATAGCCATGGCTGGCAAATTCCGGGCGGTACTGGCAAGGAGTAATTGGGATCTCCCCTTGCACTGTGGGAAATCCGACCCGAATAGAGGATCGACCGCAGTTAGGCGGCGCGGTGCGGTCGAACCAAGGAAATAGTGGCGGTTCGTCAACCACCAATGTGGTGCACCGCTCGACCAGATGACCGAAGCCGGTCCAGTACTGCTCAATGCTGACGGCCTGGGGGTCATCCAGTCCCGCAGCGCTCTTGTATGTGTTCATACGCAGCAGGGCTCCCCACTCACTGGAAAGTGCGATGAAGCCGTCGAGGGACTCTACGGAAAAATTCGCCCTCGTCGGCGTAACGCAAATGAGCGTTGGCACACCGTGCTCTGCACTGGTGCAATTTGCTTGCCTGGCAATGTCAAATAGTGGTGCCCCGCGGTTGGCGTTGTGGTCTTCAGCATTGGGAGAATCAAGACTGATCACCATGGCCGCCAATAGCGGGATCTTGTCGGCAAAATGCATCTTGAGAAACCGGGTTGTCAGCCCCGATGTGATGAGTATCGGCTTAATGTCGGCCGCCACGAGACTGTCGATAATCAACGGGAGCAGCGATGCCTTCGGGTCAGAGCTACCGGCATAGATCGGCTCATTTCCACCGAGGACAACTGACTCAACACCGAGTTCGGCAAAGGAATCAATGACTTGGTGAATCTGCTCGACGGTGATCTCTCCGGCGGTCGATCGACTCACTGCGGTGTAGCAATGCTTGCAGCCGAACGGGCAGGTTGAGCCGAGCGACCAGCCCGCGCGTCGAACTCGCGGATCCGAAGTACTCGCTTTCGTTTCTGCAATCACGTAATAACCGTAAGCGCGCTAATCAGTTGACCCTCAGTTCGAGTGAGTGAAAACACTCACTCATGGGAACCGTGAAGGGCCGTCACCTTGGGAGCTGAGACATAACTCGCGACGCGTTGCGCGCAATCGGTGACAACGATCGCACCGCGGACAAACGGTCAGCCGCTGGATCCCCATTTGCTCCTCACATTGCAGAGGTTGATGCGGGGTTACTCATGCTCCGAGCTGAAGCGAGCACTACTTAACCTTGGTTGACTCTGCGACGTACACACGAAGGCGCCCGGGGCGGGCGTAAGCGAAAAGCCCGAGACATACCAGGCCGAGACCGCCCGCGGTGAGGGCGTCGACGCGCAGTCCTGCTATGAGGGCTTCAGCGTGCAGCTCCTGCAACGGCTCGTCTCCCGGCAACTCAGTGCTGTACAAGGACGCCTGTTCGGATGGGCTTGCGCTGTTTTGGATGGATTCGGTCAATGAAGCTGCGAAGAGCGGTGAGGCTCCCTCCTCAATCAGTTGCCCCTGTAGGACATTGCTGATTGTCACAAGTACTAAAGGAGCAATCACGAGGACACTTAGGCTCGAAGACACGGCGGCCGCCGCCTTCTGATAAGACGACGTGTTGCCAGATTCGCTCGCCGGACGTGAACTCATGAACGCGTTGCTCAACACGACCGAGACTCCACAAAAGGTGCCCGCCCAGACACTTGTCCCGAGCATGGGCATCCACCCCGGAGCTGTAGGTGAAATCATCAACAACATGAAACTCGCGATGATGTACGCGGAAAGCATCACCAGACCAGATCGATAGATGCCGTACGCCTTGACCATCGGACCAGCAATGAACCGCGCTCCAACGATAGATGTTAGTTGTAGGGGGATGAGAATTACCGCCGTTTGTAGAGGGCTGAGACCGAACAGGTACTGCCAACCAAGCGAGATGTAGAAGAACATGTTTGCTAACGGGAAGAGCATCATGATTACGAGCAACGGCAAAGTCGCGCGCGATCGCAGCGGAGCCAGCGTCAACGAGGGTGACACCACGCGGCGTCTTGCATAGAGGAAGCCCACGAGAGAAGCAGAGACCACCGCGAGCGGAATCCACACGCGTAAACTCAGCAATCCTCCGGTGGGCCAGTTGTTGAGGACCTGAAGTCCGGCAGCGAGAAGGAGTCCCGCGAGGATCGGTGAGACGAACTCCTGACGCTGTTTGGAACGATCCATGGGTTCGAGGAGGACAACGGCGGCAAGCACGATGAATGCAGCAAGCGCCGCCCACAGCACAGGAATCCAACGCCAAGAGGCGAATTGCGCGATTGCGCCGGAGAGAATGGGAACGGCAATGAAGACCGCCGGCACCACCATTCCCAGGGTGGCGAAGGCGGTTGCTCGATGTGCTGGCTCAGTGATCCGGGAATTCAAAAGACTCAGCGAAACAATGGCCAAGGTGATTCCACTACAACTGACGATGAGCAGACCTAATGTCACCACACTGATATTCGGCGCTATGGCTACGAGCAGCGCACCGGCGAAATAGGTCGAAGCGGCGACACCGATGGTGCGCCGCTCACCAAAACGTGATCCAATCACCCCCGCAACAAAGACAAGCAGGAGTGCCCCGATACCCGGGATGACCAAGGCGTTGAGCGCCTCGTCGTGGGAAATGCCGAGGTCTCCAAGTAGCGGAACGAGTAGGTAGGTCATGCCAGCGGAGACCACTGACGTGGAACTCGCGGCCAGGCAAACCGTAAGGATCAGGCGACCGCGAAACGCTGCCATGAATCCTCCTGCAGGCGAGGCCCCGCTTACTTGACGTGGATACGGGTTCAGTGCGAGTGGGTAGGCAGCCTCTGGTTAGCGCCTGCGCCACGGCCGCGGGAGTCAACGATATCGAAGACACCCATCATGCCGTGATCTTCGTGGAAAAGCAGATGGCAATGGAAAACGCTCCTGCCAACAAAATCTGCGAAGTTCGTCCGGAAGCGCACATAGGAGTTCCATGGAACGTTGACGGTGTCCGCGTAGCTTCGAGGATTCAGGCGTATCCGGTTACTGGTCTCGTTGGTGATGGGGTCCCAGTCACCGGTCTCGATGACGACAAAATCGTTGACGTGAATATGGAACGGGTGCTGTTCGTTGTGCGGGGCCCCGGACGACACCGATGTCGCGTTTCGAATCACCCAGTCCTCAGTCGATCCGAGTTTTACTTGGATAACGTCGTCAAAGGTCAAATTGTCGAAGAGTTTGCCATCGATGTAGAACTCCGAGCTACCGTCCACTACCGCCTGGTTCAGTGTCAGGACTCGGCGTTGCGCGATGTCGTCCTTCAGCCACGCAGGTGGATCGCCAATCTGCTCGGGAACGTTCACGCTCGCCGCTCAGCGGACTACCTGCTCACCATCGTTGAAGACGTGACGGCACCTGATTCAGCTCGGGTTCGCGCTGCTGGGCTGCTGTTGAGTGAGGCGCGTGCTTGGCGGACAGACGACATTGAGGATCGTTTGGCGGCCCTAGAGAATGCCCAAGGGGGCCGATTGAGAGTTGTGTCCAACTGACAGACGGATTCGCTAACCTGGAAGTCAGGACGGATTCGGGGGGTCACGATGGAGACTTGGCAGGAGCGTCCGCTTGGGTTCGCCATAGTGGACGAAACCAGCAAGGGCCATCTCGCCATCCACCACGTTTCGATACTTGACGAAGGCATCTTTGCCAGCGGTCTGTGGGACTTGCCAGAGAAAACTCCCAAGAAGGAAATCCAGGACCGCATCACCCATTGGATTGTTGTTGGCACGAACGACGGCATCGCGGCGCTGAACAAACGCCTGGGCAAGAAAGTGAAATCAGCAGACTTGTCAGGTTTGGTAGCAGCCTGTGAAACCGAAGAAGCGCGCCTGCAAGCAGAGTGGGAGCAATACCGCGATCAGGAACCTAAGAAGCGATCGAAACTGAAGCCTCTCGCAGCACGGAACTGGCCTGCCGTCCAGGAAGACGGAGATGCCGCCAAACTTCTCAAAAGAGTGGGACGCCGCCCCTACGTTGAAGAAACTCCGCGTGACATGCGAGACATCATCGCTTTCTCACGACTCATCATCTACATCATGGAAACCTGGTACGAACTGGAAAGCGAGCGCCTCGGACGCCACTACTTGCACACCGATGAAGACGATGAGCGGGAACTGTTCCCACCTATTTGGCTGAAGAAACATCCCCCGTACTGGCCCAAGGTGGCATGATATGGCGCTGGACTTCGTAGCCATCGACTTCGAAACTGCCAACTTCTTCAGAGGTTCACCCTGCGCCGTCGGTCTAACCCATGTGCGCGATGGAGCCATTGAAGGATCGCAAGAGCGCTACATCTATCAAGATGACTTCAACGGCTTCAACATCTCAATCCACGGGATCACCCCCGATGACGTAGCCGACGCACCCACCTTCGAGGAAACCTGGCCCTGGCTACAGGAGCAGATCGGTGACTTGCCTGTTGTGGCACATAACGCCGCATTCGACACAGGCGTGATGCGTGACGCTCTAGACGACGCGTTCCTCCCATGGCCCAACCTCACCTACGGATGCACCCTCATCATGGGGCGACGAACCTATGAACTCGCCTCCTACAGGCTCCCATTCGTCGCAGAAGCAGCAGGATTCCCACTTGATCCCGACACCCATCACAAGGCCACCCACGACGCCACGGCAGCCGCAAACATCATGCTGGACATCGCTCGCCGTCACGAAACCGATGATCTTGCGGTCTTGGCTGAATCCATGGGCCTGCGGCTCGGAGAAATCACCCCAGACGACTGGCAAGGCTGCAAACTCAAAAGCCACCACGCCCGCCCAGGGTTCGGGGTCAGCGTCAAAGACATCACCATCAACCAAGACGCCGACCCAGAAAACCCGCTCTACGGAATGGGCGTCACCTTCACAGGAGCCCTCGGCAGCATGACCCGCGCACTCGCATGGCAGAAAGTCGCCGACTGCGGAGGAATGCCCCTAGACGGAGTAATCAAGAAAACCAACCTCCTCGTTTTCGGACACCAGGACGCACGAATGCTCGCCCCAGGAGCCAGCCTCTCCAGCAAATTCCAGAAAGCAATCACCCTCAAAGGCAAAGGCCAAGACATCGAAATCATCGGAGAAGACGACTTCCTCACCATGCTCCAAGAAGCAGGAATCAAAGCCCTCTAGCGCGTTAGGGCTGCGTTAGGGACGGGTGCGTGGTGGTTCGGTTTTGATTCGGGTTCTTTCGGGGTCACGATTCGTGATTCCCGTTGGTATCAGTAGCGTTTCGGGTTCTTTCGGTAGTGGAGCGGGTGAGCCTTCGCCGTTCTCATAATCTGGTCGTCGTCGGTTCGAGCCCGACCCGCCCCACTCAAGTAGCCCGCAGTGACGCTGGCTAGTTAGTGGATCCGCGGCTTGCTTTGGTCAACACGGTAACGAGGGCCGCCTGATCCTCACCAGATTCGAGGTAGGTCGCACGAATCTTGGTTGGAGAAACGAGCTCGCCAATGAGGTATCCGTCGTTGTCGACTGCGTGGAAAGCGCCAGATTTGTAGAGAACACCCTGGAACATCTCGGGATCACTCCACTGCCCGTTACTCATCTGCCACTGCTTCGTTCCCGTCAGGGAAATGCCGTCGACCTTGGTAACGGTGTATCGCACCGGTGTGTCCTTGTAAATGCCGTTTTCGAATCCATAGTTGGTGCCAAGCCAGGAACCTGAGATACCCACGTTCCTTGGTGACGAGGTCTGATCGGCAAGGGCTGTGCTTGCAGGCATGCTCACCGCAGCGAGGGCAAGGAGCGAAGCGAGGACACGTCGGGTCGGCCTATTCATTCATGGAACCTACAGGGCTCGTGTCCCGAGGCTTGGCTGGTAAGGAATCGGACCCACGGGTGTGTCTCGATTCGAGCACGACCCGCCCCACTCATTACGGCTCGTCCCCATGTCGGTGTTGAGCAAGAGCATGAGGGACTGCCAGCGCTCGGATCAGGAACAAGATGCGTTTCGATGAAGCCGCCGCGCCGCATTGCTAGCGTCTCTATCCCACACCCACTGAGGGTGTCGTGAAGGCGATGCCCTTTACAGAGGAGGGTGGTCCCCAACTGTGAATCGAACAGCCGTTGGTTTCTTGTTCGTTGGAGGTCTTGGCGTCGCCGGCACCATGGTCGGACTCCTGGGCACGACCTCGGCGTCCACGTACGCCGCGAGCGGGAGCGGCGGCCTCACCACGGGCGTGTTCCTGAGCCTGATGCTGGCCGCCGCGGCGATCGCCACCGTGAATGTCAGCCGGCTTACGCTCCGGTGGGGGAGAAGGCGTGTCTTTGCGCGGGCGCAGATGGGTATCTGCGTGGCGTGGTCGATCGTTGGCGTCATCGAGATTCTCACGGATTCCAGCCTTGTCGTCCTGTACGTGGCCGCTCTGATCTTCGGTGCCCTCTCGGGTATCACCGGGGTCCTGACACCGTTTGTAACTCGTGCGTACCTCGATCCCGAGTCGCTGTCCATCTCTCTGGCTCGTCGAGGTGTCGTGTCGGGGATCGCAGCGATACTCGGCGCGAGCCTTGGGGGGCTCCTCATCCATATGACCGACCCTGGAGCCGGGATCCTGGCGAATGGCCTGCTGACGATTCCCCTCGCTGTCTTCGTGAGTCGATGCAGCCCACGTACGACGTATGAGCCGGCGCAGCGCAAGCGCGATTCCGCTCGGGACCTGTGGACTGCCGTGCGGATGAACCCTCAGCTTCGGACATTGACGGCTCTTACGATCGCTGCAGGGATTCTCGTGGTGCCCTTGTTCAATCTGCTGGTCCCCATCCTCAACGATCTCGACCATGATCCGCTGCCATCGGGCGCCGGCTTCATGCTGGCGGGAACCGCCGCCGGACGGATCCTCGTCCCCGGCATCATGAAGAGACTGCTGCGCCGTACCACGAATTTCCCAGCCGCACTGTGGGCACTAGCGTCGGTGAGTGCCTGCATGATGGTGTTTGCCGTGTCGACAGTGTTTCTTGAGCCGGCCTTCGATCTGGTCATCTGGACCCTTCTGGGGGTCGGGCTGGGTGCTAGTCGCTTCACCTATCGCCCCCTGCTGATCTCGGCCGGAGCCCGGTCGGATCGAGGTGGTGACGAGATGGTCGGCGTTGCCGCTGTTGCTGTCAGCGCAAGTGTCGTGTCACCGATCGGGACACTGCTCTGGGGAGTGTCACTGGATTCCTTGGGTGCATCGCTCACCATCGCCGTCGCAGCAATCGCCACAGCTGGGGTGATCGCGATATTTGCCGTGAAGACGCGGGCGGCGCCGATCGCGTGACCATTCATCTTGCGGTAAGTCTGATTCGCCGGAGCG
>JBDQFC010000007.1:0-366 GCA_040266055.1 Candidatus Nanopelagicales bacterium
CTCCACCCCTGCGGCGCCGGCGAGCACGATGAGGTCTGCCATCGAGATTTGCGCACCACCGGCGGCGTTGAACTCCGCCTGGATGCCCTCGAGGGTCTTGAGGACCTTGTCGAGCTGATCGGGGTTGTTGACCACCCACTGGCGCTGCGGCTCGAGGCGAATGCGAGCGCCGTTGGCGCCACCCCTCTTGTCCGTGCCACGGAACGTCGACGCCGACGCCCACGCAGTCTCAACCAACTCAGCCGCGCTCAAACCGGATGCGAGCACCTTGTCCTTGAGGGCTGCAACATCGGCATCGCCGACCAACGCACCCTCAACGGCGGGAACCGGGTCCTGCCCAATCAGGTTCTCAGCGGGAACGTCCGG
>JBDQFC010000007.1:376-105716 GCA_040266055.1 Candidatus Nanopelagicales bacterium
CCTCGGGGTTTTCCAGGAAGTGGCGCGTGATCGGCTCGTAGATCGGGTCCGTCTTCAGCGCGAGATCCGCGGTGGTCATCACCGGAGCGTGGCGCTTGTCCGGATCGAAGGCATCCGGAACGAGCGTGGCTGCCTCTGGATCCGTAGGGATCCACTGCTGACCGCCCGAGGGGCTCTTGGTGAGTTGCCAGTCGTACTTCAGCAGCGTCTCCAGGTAGGACATGTCCCACGTGGTGGGAGTCGGCGTCCACGCACCCTCGAGGCCGGAGCTGATGGTGTCGTCCGCGTTGCCCGTCCCCATGGAGTTGATCCAGCCCAAGCCCATGTCCTGCAGCGGTGCTGCCTCGGGCTCAGGACCGACGTACTTCTCGACGTCACCGGCGCCGTGCATCTTTCCGAAGGTGTGGCCACCAGCGGTGAGGGCGACGGTCTCGTAATCGTTCATCGCCATCCGGGCGAAGGTCTCGCGGATGTCGCGGGCCGACGCCATCGGATCCGGGGTGCCGTTGGGGCCCTCGGGGTTCACGTAGATCAGACCCATCTGCACGGCTGCCAGCGGGTTCTCGAGATCCCGGTCGCCGCTGTAGCGCTCGTCGGCGAGCCACTCGGACTCCGTTCCCCAGTAGGTCTCGTCCGGCTCGTACACATCCACCCGGCCACCACCGAAGCCGAATGTGTCGAAGCCCATCGATTCCAGGGCGACGTTCCCGGTCAGGATGAAAAGGTCCGCCCAGGAGAGCTTCTTGCCGTACTTGGCCTTAATCGGCCACAGCAGGCGGCGAGCCTTGTCGAGGTTGGCGTTATCCGGCCAGGAGTTCAGGGGAGCGAAGCGCTGCATGCCTGCACCTCCGCCGCCACGACCATCACTCGTGCGGTAGGTGCCGGCGCTGTGCCACGCCATACGGATGAATAGCGGGCCGTAGTGGCCGTAATCCGCAGGCCACCAGTCCTGGGAGTCGGTCATGAGGGCGACGAGGTCGGCCTTTACAGCCGCGAGATCGAGTGACTCGAACTCCTCGGCGTAGTCGAAGCCTTCGCCCATGGGATCGGCGACGGGTGGGTTTTGCTGGAGGACCCTCAGGTTCAGCTGGTTAGGCCACCAGTCTTCGTTCTGTTGACCGACGCCCACGGAGCCGTGGTCGATCGGGCACTTGCTTTCACTTGCCATCGTTGCCTCTCCTATCGGTGGTTTTCTTCAGGTAAGGGAAGTGGTGTGCTCGGTTGAGCAGGTCTGGCATCGACCCCAGTAAACGACCTCAGCTTCGTCGATGGCGAAGCCTTGGTTGTTTGCTGCGGTCAAACATGGGGTGTCGCCGACGGCGCAATCGACGTCTGCGAGCTCGCCGCACGCGCGGCACACCACATGGTGGTGGTTGTCCCCGGTTCGTGTCTCGTAACGGGTCGCCGATCCCGCCGGCTGGATGCGCCGGATGATGCCGGCCTCGGACAAAGTCGTGAGGGAGTCGTAGACGGACTGGCGGGAAATCGATCCGATCTGCGAGCGGACCGTGTCCAGCACGGTGTCGGCGGTGGAGTGGGGTGATTGATCGACCGCAGCGAGGACCGCGAGGCGCTGAGCAGTCACGTGCAGGCCGTGCTCGCGGAGGGCTTCGGATCCGGTGTTCATCGAGGTCAGACTATGTCCAGATTTGGACTTCTTCAACTTGATGCCGACGAGGTGTCAGAGCCCCGGATCAATGGCTGCTCCCACCTAGGCTGACGACGTAAGCAGCGTGAGGCTGCTGAATTCAGGAGGAGCCGATGTCTCAGACAACCAGCCAACCGGCGTACCCCGCTACCTTGCAGATTGACTATCAAGAGAAGTTGAACCGCGTCACGACTGTGTTTCGCATCATCTTGGTTATCCCTATTGCGATCATCCTCAACATCATCACCGGTGGCGGTGAATCGGTCTTTACGTGGGACGACGGCGCCGGTGAGACTGTCACCGACACCACATCGGGTGGAGCGGGGATCGTTGGTGCGCTTTTCCTCGTTACCGTCTTGCTGTTGCTCTTTCGTAAGCGCTATCCCAAGTGGTGGTTTGACTTCGGGCTCGCGTTATCTCGTTTCTTCACTCGGATTTCGGCCTACGTGTTGTTGATCACCGACAAGTACCCGTCCACTGAAGATGATCAGAACATTCATCTAGATGTGCCGTACCCCAACGCTCAAACTGAATTGAATCGTGGGCTACCGCTGGTGAAATGGTTTTTGGCGATTCCGCACTACTTCGTGCTCTTCTTCTTGTGGGTTGCCGTATTGGCTGTGACGGTCGTTGCCTGGATTGTGGTCATCATCACCGGGCGATATCCCCGGGCGCTGTTCGATTTCACCGTGGGAGTTATGCGCTGGACATGGCGAGTGCACTCCTACGCGATCTTGCTCGCGACTGACAAGTACCCGCCGTTCAGCTTGAACTGATGGTCATCCGCGGTCGGCTCGCTCTTGAGCGAGCCGACTGAGCAGCAGTGCAACATCATTCGGCGATTCCACTCGCCACAAGGCTGCGGATTCACCGTCTCCGACCTTGATCCCCACGTCCTGACCGCTGAGATCGGCGAAGACGGACTCATCGGTGAGGTCGTCTCCAATGAACAAGACGGTGGACGCGTCAAATCTCTGGCGTAGGGCGCGAACGGCATCGGACTTTTGAGCGTGCGCCACGCTGAGTTCAATCACTTCCTTGCCGTGGCGTCCGAGAACGCCCGGGTACCGTCCGGGACCCATGACGATCTCTCTAATCAAGGTGGCGCCGGCCTTAGGCTCGCACCGGCGGACGTGCACAGCGATGCTGCCTGGCTTGGTCTCTATGTGCGCGCCAGGGACCTGCGACACGAGATCTTCTGCAGCGGCGGTGCACTGATCGAGCAACCGCTGTTGCGCAGGGTCGAGCGACAAGGCCGAGTCGACCTCTGCTCCGTGGCTTCCCACTAAGTGAATGTTCTCGGGCAGATGGGATACCGATCGAAGGTTGTCCAGTGAGCGCCCGGAAACAACTGCAACGGATGTATACGACAACCCGGCAAGTTCGGTGAGCGCGGCGACTGCTTCAGGAAGGGGTCGCGCGGAATCGGGGTCGGTAACGATAGGGGAAATGGTGCCGTCGTAGTCGACGCCGACTAGAAGGTGACGGGACTCGGCCAACTGGTGAATGGGGATCTTTGCTTGATCACGATCGTCGGCGACAGCAGCCCGGGCACTGGCAACACCTGTTCTCAGCGCCGCTAGGAAATCTCGCGCCCATGTCTGGGCGTCGGTGTCGAAGACGGTGGCTCGCATGGCGGTCATCCGTCGCTCACGTTCGTCAGGGGATGCAAGTGCCGCATCCACAATGGCCTCGCTCACGCCCGTTGTGTCATAGGGATTGACCAGCCACGCTTGGAGAAGTTCGCGAGCTGCGCCTGTGAATTCGCTGAGAACCAGAGCGCCGGTGTGGTCGTTTCGGCTTGCTACGTATTCCTTGGCCACCAGGTTCATTCCGTCCCGCAGTGGGGTTACAAGCATTACGTCGGCCGCGAGGTAGAGCGCGATCAACTCGTCGCGTTCTAGTACCCGGCGTAGGTAGTGAATCGGCGTCGCACCGAATGTGGCCAGTGACCCGTTGAATCGACCAACGAGTAATTCGATGTCGTCCCGAATCTGTTGGTACTGAGAGATGTTTTCCCTGGACGGCACGGCAACCTGCACGAAGACTGTGGTCGCTGGGTCAAGGCGCTCATCCTGGAGCAGTTCGGCGAATGCTTTCAGGCGAATGTCGATGCCCTTGGTGTAGTCGAGGCGATCGACTCCCAAAAGAACGATGTCGGGTGAGCCCATCTCTTCACGCAGTTGTCGCGCCCGCTCGATGACTTGAGGTGAGGCAGCCATCTCTGAGAAGCCTGTGGCATCAATTCCGATGGGGAAGGCGCCAACAGACACTCGGCGGCTTCCTACGCGAATTGTCCCTTCATGAGCGGCAAGGCCGAGGAATCGTTCACATGAGTACACGAATGCTCGGGCATCGTCATGCGTGTGAAATCCAATGAGATCGGCGCCGAGGAGACCATCGAGGATCTGTCGGCGCCAGGGGAGTTGTGCAAAGAGTGCACTCGGTGGGAATGGGATGTGCAAGAAGAAACCGATGCTGAGGTCGGGTCTGAGGCCGCGCAACATGCTGGGAACTAACTGCAGTTGATAGTCATGCACCCAGACTGTGGCACCGGGCTCGGCGATCTTTGCGACCCGGTCCGCGAAGGCTCGGTTGACGCGCTCATACGCGCGGAAATGGTGACGGTGGTAGGCCGGTGTAACGACGGCATCGTGGTAGAGCGGCCAGATCGCCGAATTGGAAAAGCCTTCGTAGTAGTCGTGCATATCGCTCGCATCAACGCTGACGGCTTCTAGTCGCAGGTTGCCGTGATCAATGTCGAGTAGTTCGTTGCCTGCGCCGACCCAGACGGCCGTTTCGGATCGGAAGACCGATTCCAGTGCGCTGACAAGGCCACCGGGGGCAAGGCGCCAACCCGTAATCGCCTGATCGGGGTCTCCGTCCAGGTAGATCGGTTCAACCGGAAGGCGGTTGGCAACGACGAGTAACTGGGGCATTGTGCGCGTCGCCTCCCGGGTGGACGCCTTTCGGGCCTGCTAGCCCCCTAAGCATAGGCGTCGGACTCCCAGAACGAATAAGACGAATTATCGGATTGGCAGTCAGTGCGCTGGCACACTCGCGAATGTCGATATCAAAGGAGATCGCGGTGATAGCGGTTCGAGACAAGGTGGGCTTCATAGGGCTAGGAACGTCGGCTCGAAACTCGCCGGCACGCTGGCCCGCAATGGAGTGTCACTAGCCGTTGTGGACACCGATCCGGATGCCGTTGCCGTGCTCGTTGCTCAAGGGGCCGTGGCCCTGGAATCGCCGGCACAAATAGCTGCTGAGTGCGATGTGATCATCACATGCCTGCCGTCGCCAGCGATAGTCGCTGACGTGATGGAGGGCTCGGATGGAGTCCTGGGTGGTTTGCGGTCAGGCTCGGTGTGGATCGAGATGAGCACGACGGACGCGGGTGAAGTCGCTCGGTTGGGAGATGAAGTACTTGCGCGCGGCGGCATGGTCGCGGATTGCCCGGTATCTGGTGGGTGTCATCGTGCAGCCACCGGAAATATCTCCATCCTTGCTGGCTGTGATCGTGGGACCTTTGAGCGTATCCTGCCCCTGCTGACCATCATGGGTCGTCGGGTTCTGCACACCGGAGAACTTGGGAGTGCTTCGAAGATCAAGGTTGTGACGAACTACCTCGCGACCGCGAACCTCATCGCTGTGACCGAAGCTCTGGCGACCTGCGCAAAAGTGGGCATTGATCTCACGGTCGCGTTTGAGGCCATCAAGGCATCGTCGGGCAACTCCTTTGTCCACGAAACCGAGAGTCAGGTCATCTTGAACGGATCTCGGGACATCAACTTCACGATGGATCTAGTGAAGAAGGATGTGGGTCTTTTCGTGTCTATCGCCCAGGAACTAGGTATGCAGTTGGAAATGGGTTCCCTAATCCTGGAGATCTTCGACGACGGCATCGCAAAGTACGGACCGCGAGAGTGGTCCCCGAACATCATCCGTCGGCTGGAAGACGAGTATGGAATCGATGTGCGTGCGGCGGGTTTCCCCACCGAGATAGTGGACGATGAGCCCGAGGAGCGCGGTAGCGAGGTGGTGATTCGTCGTTAGGCGCTGTTCAACACGGTGCGAAGCGCATCGGGAATGGCAGTCGGCGAGCCTGAGGAATCCACGTTGACGTATCTGGCGACTCCGATGAACACCTCTTGATCGGCCCTCGAAAGTACGTACCGCAGGACAAGGCTGGTCTTGCCGACTTTGTCGCAAACGACGTCCAGGTCAAGGACGTCGTCAATAGTGCTGGTAGCGATGAACGACGCATCCATGTGGGCTAGGGCGCCATCGAACGGCACCGCATACAGATCGGCTGGCTCGAAACCGAGAGCGCGGAAGTACTCCGTGAATGCCTCGTCACAGATATCCAAGTATCTGGCGTTCAGCACCACTCCGGCGGAGTAGACGTCCCGGTAGCGAACTCGATAGTGCCCTACGTGCATGGCTAGCGGGTCATCACAATCTTGCCGCGAACTGTGCCGTCAATCATCGCAGCGAACCCTTCGCGGGCGTCGTCCATCGCGACGGTTCGATCGATGACCGGCGAGACGTTGTTCTTGGACATCAGATCGATCAAGTCCGCGAACTCTCGCGCTGTTCCCATGGTTGATCCGGCGATGGTCAGTTGTAGAAAGAACACACGGTTCAGCTGAGATGGAGGCATCGCTCCAGATGTTGCGCCGGAGACAACGATGGTTCCCCCCGGACGCAGCGACTTCAGCGAGTGGTCCCACGTGGCTTCACCGACCGTCTCGATGACGGCATCTACTTTGTCGGGTAGGCGTGCGCCGGTCTCGAAAGCCTGGTCGGCTCCGATGCTGATTGCCCACTCACCCTTTTCGGCGTCGCGTGAGGTCACCCACACACGCAGCTCCATGGCCTTTCCCAGCACGGTCGCCGCGGTGGCTACACCGCCACCGGCACCTTGGACGAGAACTGTTTGGCCCGCTTGTGCATGGGCTTTGGTGGTCAGCATGCGGTAAGCGGTCAAATAGGCCGTCGGTAAGCAACTTGCCTGTTCGAAACTGAAACCGTCGGGCAGGGGGATGAGATTGCTTGCTGGTACTCGAACCCGCTCCGCGAAGGTTCCCGGATATACCTCACTAAGCAAGGATCGCTTTGGATCGAGCGTCTCGTCGCCGTCTACTGGGTGGCCGATGACAGCATGAATCACCACGGGTGTGCCGTCGGGGCCGAAGCCGGCGGCGTCGGTACCAAGGATCATCGGCACCTGCTCCTCGCGCAGCGCCTGTCCTTTGAGCGCCCACACATCGTGGTGGTTCAGGCTCATGGCTTTGACCTCGACGTCTACCCAATCCTCGGGCGTTTCCTTGGGTTCGACGTCGCCAATCCCTAGGACGGACAGGGGATCATCACGACTGATTCCGGAGGCGTAGATTGCGTGCATCAGACGACGCTAGCGGAATTTGGGGTTGTGCACACCCTCGATTGCTTCTACTCTCATTCCGCCGGATTCTTGCCTTGCAGCGTCGCCCGTACTGAAACCTCCACCGGTGCCTGGAACGGAAACAAGCGAATCGTCCGTTTGTCCACCAACAATTGAGCGAACTCGAAGTTCGGTTTCGAGATCGTTCCGCCTGGCACAGGGGATCCGATGACTGCAATTTCCCTCGACCAAGAACCGCTTCTCGTTGAGGAGAGAATCGCTCACCGCGACGTTCGCGGACTTATCGATCCCGATTGCATCGTCGTGATTGGAGCGAGCGAGCGGCGACGATCGATAGTCGCCGAGGCGATCGCTGGGGGTGGACGAGCTTTCCTCGTCCACCCATCCGGAGAGTCGATTCTCGGGGAGGACGTCTTCACGTCGGTCTCAGAACTTCCGGAGATTCCTGATTGCGCCTTTTTGCTCGTCGGGCACGCCGCGATCGTCGAGGTAATGCGCGAAGCGCTCGAATTCGGGATCCGAGCGTTTGTGCTGCCTGGTCTCGGGGCGGAAGCAGGAGTGCACGCGGCCGATGCAGTCCAGCAGGTCATGGAGCTCGCCGATACGTACGACGCAGCCGTTCTGGGTCCGAACTGCATGGGCATGGCGGTGCCGAACGGTGGATCGATGTGGGTAGCGAACGTGCCCAAGACCTTCCGGCGTGGACATGTCTCGGTTATTGCGCAATCCGGTTCTATCGCTGATGCCATGTTGAACTGTGGTCCACGGATCGGATTCCGGGCAGTGTTCTCGACTGGTTCGGAAGGTAACCGAGATTCGGCCGATCTCTTGATGGGTCTCGCTGAGGACCCGCAGACGAAGGCCATCGGATTGTTCGTCGAGACGGTTCGTCGTCCCGAGGCGTTTGCTGACGGACTTCGGGCGTGCGCAGAAGCCGGTAAGCCCGTTGTGTGCATGAAGGTTGGACGCTCTCGCGTTGCTGCTCAGGCTGCTCTGGCGCATACGGGTGCGATGGTCGGTTCGAGCAAGGCGTTCACGAACTTTATCCACCACCACGGTGGCATTGAGGTGACGGACACATCCACATTCATGGAGGCCTTGGAGATTCTGGGTCAACCCAAGTGGCCGTCGGGAATCCGGTTGGGTGCGATTTCGGAGTCCGGTGGCGAGTGCGGGATGTTGGCCGACGCAGCCGAGCCCACGGGCCTGGAATTCCCGCCCATGCCGTACGAGCTGGTGGCCTCGCTGCAGGAGCGCTTTCCAAACTTCTTGAATCCGGCGAATCCGCTTGATGCCTGGATGGTCGATGAGACCGAGGTCGTGTTCCCTGAATCGCTGGAACTGATGGCCCTATCGGGCGAGTTCGACGTCCTTCTGGCGCAGGTGGACCTCACCCAATACCGAGGTGATGCGGAGAACGATTGGTGCATGGCCATCGTGCGTGGCTTGGCGGAAGCAACCAAGGATCGACGGATATTCCCCGCGGTCACTACCGTCCACGTCACCGATCCTCCACGTCGGATCGCCAGCTACGCCGCGGCGAATGGCGTCGCGCTCTTGCGCGGCACTCGCGCGTCCGTGGAAGCCCTCGCCGCAGTCTCGATGTGGCATCCATTCACCGCAAAGGACCTCGATCCACATGAAGAGGTCGACGTCTCCGATCTCCTGCGGCCGGGAGCCCTCAGTGAACATGAATCCGCCGAGATCATGGAGCGGTACGGGATCCCGATGGCTGACCGACGCCTCGCGGAAGGACCCGACGAAGCCGTCGCGGCCTCCCAAGACCTTGGCTTCCCGGTCGTTGTGAAGATGAACGGCCCCGCCCACAAGGCGAGCGTCGGCGGAGTTGCTCTCGGCCTCAACTCCGCCGAGGAGGTGTCCGTTGCTACCCAAGCGTTCGGTGGCTCCGTACTCGTTGCGCAGGAAGTTGCGGCTGGACCCGAAGTGATCTGCGGCATGACGCGCGATCCGCACTACGGGCCGGTGATCGCGGTGGGCATCGGAGGTCGGTATGCCGAAGCTCTTTCCTTGACGGCGACCTCGCTCGCGCCCGTGACGCACGATCAGGCGGTTCGACTCGTTCGCAAGGCCCCCGGGCTGGCGAAACTCACCACCGAGGAGACCTTCGACGCGATCGTCTACACCGTTCTCGTCCTATCGCGGCTCGCGATGGATCACCCCACGATCGTGGAGGCGGACATCAATCCGCTGATCCTCGGCCCCAACGGAGCGATCGCCGTTGATGCCCTCGTGGTTGTCGAAGATCCCGATCGCGTCTAATTCATCAAGGACAGTAGTTCAGCCCGATCGGGGAGTGCCCGAGCAACCAACTCAAGCAGTCGCGTCTCGTCCACTGGGGAATCTACGTAGTCCGAGGCCTTTTTCAGCACCTTGTCCTTGGCTTCTGCTCGTTTGTCTTGCGGTTTGGCGCAGGCGGAGGACCAGTCGCGGTAAAGCTCCCATGCGAGCTCTCGCTCTCGCAGAACGCGATTCATTGTGTCCATCTGCTCATCGGAAGCTTGAAGGCGCCACGTCTCGCTGATCGCACGGGGGAGAACCTCGCGATAATCGTGACCTCCTTGGGCGAAGACGCCAGGTGTCGGGGTGAGGGCATTGAGCATGTCGATGAAGGTCATCAAGAAGGTCGCGCCGGGAACCCATTGGGTGTGCTGCGGGGCACCGATAGGTCGGTTGGGCCCCAGCCAGTCCGGTCGCCGCCAGATCAGTTGGCTGCCGAACTTCGGAATCGGATCGTCGCCATTTTGGAGAAGCAGGTAGCGAATCTGATCGCGTTTGCCACCGGGGAGGTCCAGCCAGTCTCGAATGGTCCGGGGAAGATAAATGCGGTCTGGTCCCACATCAGGTGCTTCGGTGATTGAGCGGTCCCCCCACAGCTCCTTGCGCCACGTTGTGGCACTGGGAGTTCCGATCCACAGAGCGCGGTCGACTTTGGCACCAGGGAGTCCGTAGGTCCAGGTTCCTTCGAACATGCCTTCGCTCACCTGAGAGCCGAGAGATTCACCGAACAGATAGAACTTCGGCCGGTCGGTGGGGTTCATCGCGAGAAGCCGTTGCGTGATCCCGTCCACGACCATCCGTGTCTGGTCCACACCGGTGGAAACATCGCCAAGAGAGAAGCTCGACGGAAGCACGGAGTACTGGATGGCTGCTGAAGCGCAATCGCCACCGGTGAGGAACTCGAAAGTTTCGGTGGCCACATAGTTGACGTAGCCGGATCCAGTGGGAGAGAAGAGCGCGAAGTGGCTGCGCTCCAGTGCTCGCGTTCGGTCGATTTCCCGCAGGAGTACGGCCACTCGATCGTGCGGATCCTCGGCGATGTCCAAACTGGCGTAGACGCGGATGGGTTGTTGAGCATCTGATGTCCCCATCGCCGAATCGATCGTCGATGGCTTGAGTGCCGCCGACAGCCAACGGGCTCCCTCGCGTGTCTGCTTCATCCAATCCAGACCCGATTCCGGGCAGCCGGTGATCTCGGGGATGTCCGGGGGTCTTTCCATGCCGGGCTCAACAGCGCCGCCGCCCTTGGTGAGCATGGCCGAGACGCGATTGAGCGCGATGTAGGCGAACCCGGCACTGAGACCAAGTGCGGTGATACGCCCCAGCGCCCGGTGGTCCTCTGGCTTACCGCCGAGGGTGGCGCTCGCGATTCGCGCCATCCCATGGGTGAGCAGGGATTCACCCCGAGCGATTCCGTATGTGGCCGCCGCGACGCCAACGCCGATTGCCGCCATTTTGGCCGGTGCCACTTCTCGCACCGAATCTTCGAAGAACCGGTCTTGGCCAGGGGTGTGGTGCTTGTCGGTTTTGTCTTGGCGAATCAAGGATCCCGGTGTTGCACGCCATGGCGTCAGGCTCGCCCAGGAGGCAGCAGTCGCCGCAGCAGCAACGGCAACTCCCCAACGACGACCTGTGGTTTTGCGTCCGGTCAACGATGACGCGGCACTCGCGACGGCGCCAAGTGCTGCGTTACGGCCAACCAAACGGATAGCAGCACGAGCTCGTGGCTCATGCTCACGCCAGCGAAAGCCCGCGAAGGTAGCTGCACCAAGCGCGGCGATGCCCGCTGCCACGACGAGGCGGGGAGTGGAGTCTGGATCCTCCTGGCCGCTAATGCGCGCAGCGAGTGAGTCCACTACGGCGTCGCCGGAGGAGTACAGGCCATAGGCGAATGCGGTGGTTACGCCGCTAATGACCGCCTGGTCTGTGCTGCCGCGTGTGAGCAGATTCGGTTGGAAACTGCGACCAAGCGCGATGCCGGCGCCGATCAACCCGGTGCGAGCCGGATGGTCCATGCCGCGATTGACCTCGAGAGGTTGAGCCGAGATCGCTCCCCGATCCGATGATGTGGCCATGGCCGCAGGTTAATGGCGGTTGCCCTAGAACAGCGGCAGATGCACGAAGCAGCGTGATGGCGCTAGTCTCGTGATGGACCGCCCGAGGACCGGCGCCGCGGCACCGTGAGGGACACATTCGGGATCTAGGGGCAAGGTGTCCGCATCTATCTCTGAATCAGACCTAGCGCCGTCGTCGAATTCCCTGAGCGAAACCCTGGGCATGCACCCAGCGGTCGAGGCTGTCCCCGGCAGGGATCTCGCTGCCAATTACAAGCGCGTGCGGGACCTAACCGAACAACTCGCGGCCCCACTGAGCCCAGAGGATCAGACCGTTCAAACGATGCCCGACGTGAGTCCGACCAAGTGGCATCGAGCCCACGTAACGTGGTTCTTTGAGGCCTTTGTGCTCGCCGAGCATCAGCCCGGTTTTGCGACCTTCCAAGACACCTACTGGACGCTGTTCAACAGTTATTACGAGACGGTCGGGCCGCGTTATCCGCGTCCAAATCGGGGGCATATTTCCCGCCCCGGCGCTTTCGAGGTGGGCGAGTATCGAGCCCACGTGGACGATCGCATGCTGGATCTGTTGGCGTCGATCGACGATCCCATGACCGAACTGGATTCACTGGTTACGTTGGGCTTCCACCACGAGCATCAACATCAAGAACTCTTGTTGATGGACATCAAGCATGTTTTGTCGAGGAATCCCCTGGAGCCTGTCGCCTATCCCGGACATGGGCTGGCGTCGACGTCCGTGCCGAAAGTCCAGCCGAAAGTCCAATGGATCGAATTCCCCGGAGGTGTTTTCGACACTGGTTTCTCATCCGATGGTTTCCATTTCGACAACGAGATGCCCGCTCACTCGGTGCTCCTTCATCCATTCCGACTCGCCGATCGGCTCGTGACCAACGGCGAGTGGATGGAGTTCATTGCCGATGGTGGCTACCAGCGTCACGAGTTGTGGCTCTCCGACGGTTGGGCACGCCTGAATAACGAGGAGTGGAAGTCACCGTTGTATTGGAAAAACGATGGCGGTCAGTGGCTCGAACACACGCTGCAGGGGACCCGTCCCGTTCGTCCCGAGGAGCCCGTCGTCCACGTGAGCCATTACGAAGCCGATGCTTTTGCCGCATGGTCCGGTAAGCGGCTGCCAACGGAATTCGAGTGGGAACACGCCGTCCGCGAGACCGGGGTGTCACCCTCTTCAAGTACCTCAACCGACCAGCGCACGTGCATCACCGGATTCCATCCGAGTGCCGACTCCGGGGGATCGGGTCTGCGGCAGGTCTTCGACTCGGTGTGGCAGTGGACTTCGTCGGCGTACTTGCCCTACCCGGGTTTCGCTGCACCCCAGGGGGCGATCGGTGAGTACAACGGCAAGTTCATGTCCGGACAGATGGTGTTGCGCGGTGGAGCATCGGTAACGCCGATCGGTCATGCGCGTCCGACCTACCGCAACTTCTTCCCGCCCCACTCACGTTGGGCTTACTCCGGAGTGCGCCTCGCGGATTAGCTGTAGACAAGACCACCGCAGGTGAATGCCTGCGGCCACGACGGACATTGGGCATGCTGGTCGCCTGAGGAAAGGGATCGGTTATGGCTGACAACGACGTACACGACCTGACGGGGCGTGCGGCACTCATCACCGGGGCATCGCGAGGTATCGGACGCGCGATTGCAGAGGAGCTGGCGGCTCATGGATGTGCTGTCGCGCTTGCGGCTCGCACTCCCGATGCAGTGCAACAGGCCGCTGATGTGATTAACCAATCGGGTGGTCGAGCCATTGCCTTCGCCGCGGACGTAACCGACGACGGAGCCGCCGAACGTTTGGTGGCCGAGACGGTCGCTGCCTTCGGTCGATTGGATATCTTGGTCAACAACGCCGGGGGTAACAGTTTCTCGGTGCCCGTTGCCGCAATGAGGCTGTCGGGGTGGGGCAAGACGATGTCATTGAACGTAGAAGCGACAGTGGCGCTTATCCAACAAGCCCTGCCACACCTAGCAGCATCAGAACACGGGGCGATCGTGAACGTTGGTTCGGTAGCGGGCCTGCGAGGAGCTCCGCTGATGTCTCACTACGGAGCCGCCAAGGCGGCCATTTCGTCACTGACCAAGAGCGTCGCCCTCGAAGCTGCCCACCAGGGGGTTCGCGTCAACTCGCTGGTACCCGGATGGATCGAGACTGACTTAACTGATTTTCTACGCGTGGATGAAGGCACCGAGTCCTCGGTATTGAGCCGAGTGCCGATGGGACGTTGGGGTCGAAGTGAGGAGATCGCGCACGCAGCGTTGTTCCTGGCAAGCGATGCATCGTCCTTCATGACCGGTCAGGAGCTGGTGGTTGACGGCGGCCTTTCGGCCATGCCCTAGGGACCCGCGGCCTTTCGGCCATGCCGTAGAGACCCGCAGCCCGAGTATCGTCAAACGATGGACTACGCAGAGCTTTACCCCTGGCCTGAGGGTGCGTGGTTGCGCACGATGATGGTGATGACGCCCGATGGCGCCACCGTCGGTTCCGATGGGCTCAGTGGATCGATCTCCGGACCAGCCGACAAGCGGGTCTTCATGGAGACGCGTCGACTCAGTGATGCCGTACTCGTGGGAGCCGGGACCATCCGCGCCGAGCGCTATACGCCGATGGTGGCCAAGCCGGGGCGGCAACAGGCGCGAGCTGATGCCGGACTGGCACCAGCCCCGCAGGTGGTGATCGTGAGTGGTCGACTCGATCTGCCATGGGAAGAGCGGATGTTCTCTGAGTCCACCCTCCCGGTGATCGTTGTGACAACTGAGTCGGTGGATCCCGCGGCAATCGCGCAAGCGCGTGAGCATGCCGAGGTGTGGCAGGTGGGAGTCGATTCGGTGGATCTAACGTCCCTCGTGACGCGGATGCATTCGGCAGGGCTTCGCCGAATCGTGTGCGAGGGCGGGGAAGCGCTACTCGACGGCGTGGTGCGCGCGCAACTCGTGGATGAGATAGATCTGACGATTGCCCCGCTGCTCGCCGGAGCCGGGTATCTGGATCATCCAGGATCCGAAGCACAGTTCGTCGTAAGCGCCGAGGAAACCGAGCGATTCGTGCACTTTTCACTCGCGCACACATTCATGGATGAGGGCTTCACGTTCTGCAAATTCCTACGAAAGCCTCCAGATAACGAGTTCTTCGTCTGACACACACAACGAGGGCCTCTTTGGCATACTCGCCACATGGTTAGCGGAGAAGCTGAGCAAATTTTGCCTGGTGCCGACTCGACCGATTATCAAAACTATGTTCGTACGTCTGAACTCCTCTCCCTGCAAAAGCCGGTCGATGAACGAGCGCACCGTGATGAGTTGCTTTTCACCGTGACGCACCAAGCCTCGGAATTATGGTTGAAGCTGGCACTCGAGGATTTAGCCGAGACGCGCACGCTCATCGAACTCCAGAAGGTCTTGGCTGCCCGTCGCATGTTGGCACGAGTGGTACTCGCCATAAAGCTCTGTGAAGAGAACTTGGACATGTTGGAGTTAATGACTCCCTGGGAATATCAAAAGGTGAGAACGGCTCTGGGGCACGGATCTGGCTTCGATTCGCCAGGCTTCAACTCTTTGCGCGCAGACTTGCCAACCATGTGGGCACCCTTCGAACAATTGCTGCGATCTCGCGGTATCGAACTCATCGACCTATTTTTGAACCATGAGGACCATGAAGACGTCTTGGCCTTGGCTGAGGAGTTGATGAACGTTGACGAGGCGCTCTTGGATTGGCGTGCCCGTCACGTTCGAGTGATCGAACGGTCCATTGGTTTCGATGTAGCGGGAACGCAGGGAACGCCGGTGGAAGTGGTCGCGAACCTTCGAGATCGCAAGACCTTTCCGTTGTTATGGAAGGTAAGGGCAGAGCTTTCCAGATTGGCCGAAGCGGAGTTGGACTTTCCGTAATGCCGTCGCGCTCAATCTCCTGAAGGTCGCCGCAAGATTACCGCGACATGGATGGGATACACCTCGGGCCCAAAGTCCTTTCCTTGAGCGCCAGTATCGGCGAGGATGGAAGTGGTCGGCGATCGTGACGACCGAGGTTGAGCGAAAGGAGCCTCCAGTGCCCAGTCGGGAAAACGGGAATGGAAAGTCACGCGCAGAGCGGGACGCAGCGAAACACAAGCCCCACCGCACGGAGGAACGCTTCTACAAGGCCAAGCACGACGCTCAGCACGCTTGCGAGGATCTGCGCGCGAAGACTCAGCGCTCAAATATCCACGATGCGGTCCGAAAGGAGTTGCTTACTGCTTTGGGTTCAGCCGAGTCGCAGATCAACGAGGTCACGCCCACACGTTCCCATCCGGGATCGCAGTTGCGTGAAATCACCAAACAAGTTGGCCACCTACAGGTTGCCGAGAACTGGTTGGCCGCAGCGGACAGAGTCATGAATCGACTGGGTCCCGATGGCCCGCGATCTCCTCGCACCGTACTCGAGGAAGCTGTTGACACGGTGATGTGGCATGTACGAGCCGGCGAGTGGGACGGACGGCTCACCGCGGCCGTGACGCAACTGCAGCAGGCCGTCCAGGAGGCTGAGGCGCACGCTGCGATTCGGCAGGCGGGTTGACCGACTGGCTGCTTCTCACCGGAGGCGCGTCGTCACGACTCGGTCAGGACAAGGCGAAAGTCGAGGTAGCCGGGCGATCGTTGTTGGAACATGCTCGCGCTTCGATTGCGGCATCTGATCCATATGCGACGGTGCACGTGCTCGGGGTGGACTACCCCGGCGGGCCGGCAGCGGCAGTGGTGGCGGGCTTGCCTCTGTGTGATTCCGACATCATCGGGGTGCTCGCGGTCGATATGCCGTTTGCGCATATCGCCCTCGCTCGGGTTCGTGATGCAGTCCGACGCGATCCCGAGGCGGAAGCGTGGATTCCGATCGATGATCGTGGTCGTCAACAGTGGCTGTGTGCCGCGTACTTGCGTAATGCACTCGACGAGTCAGCCCGATCCCGGTCTGACTGGAGTGGTGAGCCGTTTGGTCGCCTCGTAGGCGAACTCGAATCCGTCGATGTCCCGATCGATCTCGGCGTTAGCCTTCTGGATGTGGATACTCCCGCCGACCTGGATCGAGCCCGCCGAGCATCCACGCAACGCGAGCAGTGAGGACCCTTTCCGATGAATGCAGAGCAGTCAGCGCGCCTAAGGCGCTGGATTGAAATGGTGAACGCCGACCTGGATGTGCCGGCTCTTCCTGACATTGAAACGATCCTGGATGTTGCTAGGGACGCAGCCCACAATGTTGAACGGCCAGCTGCGCCCATCACCACTTATCTCTTGGGCTACGCCGTCGCCCAGGGAGCGGACCCGCGAACCGTGGCCGATGCCATGTCCCGACTTGCTCAGGGATTCGATGGCTGACCTTTCCTGGTGGCAGGCCCGCGTGCTCGCGGGCGGTGCGCTCGACATTGGCCCGCAAGAAGAAGTCTCGCTCGCGGAGTCTCTGGGACGGACCCTCGCATCGGACGTGCAAGCCCTCGCTGATCTACCCGGATTCGCCACTGCAGCGATGGACGGGTGGGTCGTTTCCGGCGACGGCCCGTGGACCGTCATCGGAACGATCGATACGGGTAATCCGAGCGACCGCGAATTGTCTGGATCTGAAGCCATGCGCATCGCAACAGGTGGCGCTATCCCCTCAGGCGCAACCGCGGTCATTCCCTGGGAAGTGGCGCAGGTCAGCGGTGGTGTCGTCTCGGCAGACGTGCCTATGAAGTTGCACATCCGGCCTCGAGGCGAAGAGTGCCGTGTCGGAGATGTACTGGCGCACCGCGGGGACATTGTGAATCCCGCGCTGCTGGGTTCGCTGGCGGCGGCTGGGCTCGATAGCGTCCTTGTGTTCCGGCGCCCGCTCGTCTCCGCGCTGGTTCTCGGAGATGAGGTTGTCCGTTCGGGGACTCCTGGGGCAGGGCAAGTTCGCGATGCGCTGGGCATTCAGATTCCAGCTTGGGTCCGAGCCCTCGGAGGTGCTGCGACGACTCCGCAGCATGTTCGCGATGATCCGAAAGCACTGGACAGCGCCCTGCGTGCGGCCATCTCAGAATCCGACCTGGTCGTCGCGACGGGTGGCACCGCCCGAGGTCACCGCGATTTCCTGCGGTCGGTTATGGAGTCACTTGATGCACGTTTCCTTGTCGACGGCGTGGCCGTTCGCCCAGGGCACCCCATGATGCTCGTCGAGATCGACGGCACGCCGGTCGTCGGATTGCCGGGTAATCCGCTCAGCGCCTTGGTTGCGATGGTCAGCCTTCTTGAGCCTGGAATCGAGACGTGGTTCGGTCGCGGGGATCGCGATCTGCCGAGGGTGCAGATGGCTGAAGCAGTTCCAACAACTACCAAGGAACTGACGCGCTTGATGGTTGGCCGCCGCGAACTCGGAGGCTTTCGGCAGGTCGAACATGTCTCCTCGGCGATGCTGCGCGGAATCGCGCACGCCGATGGCTGGGCCGTCGTGCCTGCGGAGGGAGTGGCGGCAGGAGAGACCCTGCCGTGGATTCCGGTGCCGTGGGTGCGCCGAAGCCAGATTCATTCCGACTAGTGGCGTCCGATTAATTGCGCCTCAGCGTCGCGCAGTAACGAGGCGTCCCGCGGCACGCTGCAGTTTTGTGGAACCGGTGAGTTCCTCGGCCATGAATTCGCGGAGCAGATCAATGGCCTTCACCACTTTCTTACTGCGCAGCGAGTAGTAAACGCTGGCGCCGTCACGATCGGCCTGCACGACATTGCGCTCGCGCAGGACCGAGAGGTGCTGGCTGGTGTTGCTCTGGGACAGATCAAGCGCTTCAGCGATCTCGTTGACCGTCAAGGGGCCGTTGCGAAGTTCATTGATGATCAAAAGGCGCTTGGGATCGGCGATTGCTTTGCAGATCCGGGCGTGCAGTTCGTGGATCTCGAGCTCGGTCTGCTTGTCCATAGTTCCTAGTCCCTGTGAGATTTGACTAAACAGTATTAGATGCAGCGCATTGGTTCTTGCCGATCTCGAGAGTTTCGATCTCGTCAGCCGACACCTGCTTACCGGAGTTGACCTCGCGGATGGTGTCGTAGAAGTCCGGTGCACTCGGCAGCGTGCCGACAATCTCCTCCACGAACTTCACCAGGTCCTCTTCGTTCAACAGAGTCGATTCGAAGACCTGTCCCAGCGTGGTCTTGACCATGCCGTCATCGCCCATCTCGTCGACCGTGGACCAGTGCGCTGGCAAAACGATTGTGTTGGAATCTAGCGGGCGCAACTTCTCGTTGACGGTGTAGAACAACTCGCGAGCGAGTTCATCAGCCTTGCCGGTCAAGTCCGGGCGTCCCACACCGCGGACGAACACGGTGTCGCCGGTGAGCAGCAGGTGACCGGGGATGTGAACGCAGGTGGTTCCCGGAGTGTGGCCGGGCATCTTGATGGCGAAGGTCGCGACCGTGTGCCCACCGAGGTCGATTTCGGTTCCGTCTTCCAGCGGTGTGTTGGGCCAGGGGATCGAACCGCCCGCGTCTTCCAAAGGCAGGTGGTACTCGGCTCCAACCTTCTCGGCCAGTTCGGGGCCACCGCTGATGTGATCGGCGTGCACGTGGGTGTCGATGACGTGGGTGATGGTCATGCCCTCGGATGCGGCGAGTTCGATGTAGGGATCGGGGTAGCGGGCGGGATCGACCACGATCGCGTCCTTGCCGGGTACCCCGATCATGTAGGACAGGCATGCCTTGGACGGGCGAAGGATCTGCCAACCGATGACTCCCTCAGGTAGGCATTTCAGCGGCATGGGGACGAGCAACTCGGCCCACGCTGCCGTGCCACCTTCCAGGTTGCGGGCTTCAACCCCGGCCTCGGCAAGCATGTCCAGCAACAGCGCACTGCCGTTGCCATGAGCGCACACGACTACCGACTGCTGCGGCACTTCGGGGACCAAGGAATCCAGGTCCTCGACGGCCATCCAGATCGGCACGTTCTTGGTATCCACCGGCTTGGTTCCCTCGACCTGCCAGGCCGCGAACTCATCCTGGTTGCGCACGTCCAGGATGAACGGGATGGTCCCCTCGGCGATCCCGTCGTATAGCTCTCGGGGGGTGACACTTCCGGGCATTTCCAACCTCCTGGGCGCTGGCTATCGGTTATCCGGGCGCATTGGCATATGCGCAGACGCTAATACGCTCATGTGTCTGAGGGAAGCAATTCCCGGAATTTTTCGGGAAATACTCCGAAACCCTTGCCTGGGGGTGTCCGGACATCTACCGTCGCCCTAGACACGGAGGAGATCCCATGACAAACACACCCATGAACACCGAGCCTGAGTCGATGACGATCATCGCCTTCAGCGGTGACCTCGACAAACTCTGGCCCACGATGATCCTGAGTTCGACCGCTGCGGCGAACGGCATGGACGTGACCGTCTTCTACACCTTCTGGGGACTCTTCCCGCTGGTGAAAGACGACGTCCGCATCACCGGCTACGACGCCATGACCAAAATGCTTGCTGGCATGAACGCCCCTGGTATGAAGAAGGCCAAGCTCAGCAAGCTCAACATGGGTGGCATGGGCAGCTGGATGATGCGCAAGGTCGCGAAAAAGAACAACCTGATGCCCCCGGAGGATCTCTTCGCGATCGCCAAGGACATGGGCGTGAACATGTGGCCGTGCCAGATGACCATGGACCTTCTCGGCATCGAGGGGGATCAGATGGTGGACGGCCTCGGCGACCCCGTCGGCGCGGCCACCGCGCTGAAGAAGATGTCCAACTCCAACATCAGCCTGTTTATCTAGGAAGGATCCACCGATGGAAGACGCAACAACCACTGTTGACGCCAAGGGTCAAACGTGCCCAATGCCCGTTCTGATGACCGCCAAGGCAGCCAAGGAACTCCAGCCGGGCGAGACGATGTTGATCGAGGCCACCGACAACGGTGCCCGCTCTGACATTCCGGCCTGGGTCGATCAGACCGGCAACGAACTCGTCGAGTCAAGCGAAGACGGTGAAGTCCTTCGCTTCCTCGTGCGAAAGAAGTGATTGCGTGCGCTACGGCTTCGCCATTGATCAGCGCACCTGCATTGGCTGCCACGCCTGCACAGTTGCGTGCAAGACAGAACATGATGTACCGGTAGGACAGTTCCGCACCTGGGTCAAGTACGTCGACAAAGGCGAGTACCCCAACACCACTCGCGAGATGGGTGTCATGCGGTGCAACCACTGCACCGACGCTCCTTGCGTGAAGGGCTGTCCTACCGAGGCCCTCTTTATTCGTCCGGACGGCATCGTCGACTTCGATAATGAACGGTGCATTGGCTGCAAGATGTGCATGCAGGCCTGCCCGTACGACGCCATCTACATCGACGCGAACACGAATACAGCAGCCAAGTGCAACTTCTGTGCCCATCGCATCGACCAGGGACTCGAGCCGGCGTGCGTCCAGGTATGTCCGACCGAGTCCATCTGGATGGGGGACATTGACGATCCCACGAGCGGCATCAGCAAGTTCCTGAGTATTCAGCCGGTGAACGTGCGCACACCCGAACAGGGCACGCGCCCCAACACCTACTACGTCGGTGCAGACCAGACGGTGCTCGATCCGTTGGCGGCTCCGGTAGACGGCACGTACCTCTGGGCCAACGCCGATCCGTTGCGCTTGGAAACGGCGGCCGAACTACCGGGCGATCCGCTGAGCAACGCGCGGCTAACCCTCAATACCTCGCACCCCCGTCCCTGGGGTTGGAAGGTGTGGACCTACCTCTGGACCAAGTCGATCGCTGCCGGGTCCTTGGCCCTTGCCGGCCTCATGGTTCTGCTCCTGGGCGATACCAGCGCGCTGGTGAGCACGGTGGCCCCGTTCCTGACCGAGGCGTTTTTGGCGATCACCGCCGTCCTGCTGATTTGGGACCTGAAGCAGCCCAAGCGCTTCATCTACCTACTCGATCCGCGGATGATCAATAAGAGGTCGTGGTTGGCCATCGGCGGCATCTTCCTGGGAATCGGTGCCGCTCTCGGTGGTGTCTGGTTCCTCATTGGAGCTGCCGACGTTCTCGGAATCGCGAATTTCACCGAGTGGCTGACCTGGCTCGCGTGGATCGCTATTCCCGCCGGTGCCATGGTCGCTGGCTACACGGCCTTCCTGTTCGGTCAGGCCGAGGGTCGCGACCTGTGGCAGTCTCCCGTGCTGTTCTGGCATCTGCTGGCACAGGCCGTCATGGTTGGCTCGGGCGCTTTGCTCGTCGTCGGCCTGGTCATCGGTACCGACGCTGCGACCATGCAGTGGTTGGCGTGGGCGCTGATCGTGGGCGTCGTCGCACACCTGCTGATCACGGCCGTGGAATTTGGCGGAACCCACGCCACCCGGAACGCGGAGATCGCGGCCCACGCGATCACCCACGGGCGTTACCGCGCCCAGTTCTGGGGTGGCTCGATCCTGCTGTCGATTCTCGGTGCGCTCGTGGCGCTCCCCGCAGCCCTCGGTGGTGCTGTGGTGTTCGCCGCTCTGGCCGGATTGCTCGTCCAGCCGGCGCTCGTCCTCCACGAGAGGGTGTTCGTTATGGCCGCGCAGGATCCGCCGCTTTCGTAGAAACTGAGAGCCGAAGGCCCGACCAACCAAAACCGCACGTCGTTGCAACAACCGAACGGAAGGCACGAATCCGATGACTCCTCGTGATCCGGAGACCATGCACCGCCCCGCGGCCTCGCCGGTGGGACCGGACAACCCCGAGCACTATGGGTTACGCATCCGCGAGACCGTGTCGAACTATCCACCGGTCGAGGAGTGGGACGACGTCGTCATGTACGACGCCAAGGCCCATCCGCGTAAGGTCGAGAAGCACTACATGCTCGTCCCCACGACGTGCTTCAACTGCGAGTCTGCCTGCGGTCTGCTGGCGTTCGTGGACAAGGAGACCAAAGAGGTCGTCAAGATCGAAGGCAATCCGGCGCACCCCGGATCACGTGGACGCAACTGTGCGAAGGGCCCGGCCACGATCAACCAGACGAGCGATCCCGAGCGGATCCTGTACCCGATGAAGCGGGTGGGCAAGCGCGGTGAGGCGAAATTCCAGCGTGTCTCGTGGGACGACGTCCTTGACGATGTTGCCGGCCGCATCCGCAAGGCGATCCAGGAGGACCGCCGCAAGGAAGTGATGTACCACGTTGGTCGTCACGGTGAAGATGGTTTCATCGAGCGGGTACTCCTCACCTGGGGTGTCGATGGCAACAACACCCACACCAATATCTGTTCCGCGGGGGCTCGTTTCGGATATTCGGTGTGGGGTGGATACGACCGCCCGTCTCCCGATCATGAGAACGCGAACGTCATCTTCTTGATCTCGGCTCACCTGGAGTCCGGTCACTACTTCAACCCGCATGCTCAGCGCATCATGGACGCCAAGGTTCATGGTGGAGCAAAGCTCGTCGTCCTCGATCCGCGGTTGTCGAATACGGCATCGCACGCCGATGAGTGGGTGCCGACCTGGCCCGGCACCGAGGCGGCATTGCTGCTTGCCATCGCCTCGTACCTGATGCGCACCGATCAGGTTGATTGGGATTATATCCACCGGTGGGTCAACTGGAAGACCTACATGCGCGAGCTGCATCCGAACCTTCCGGCGGAGGATTTCGAAGCTTTCAAGCAGGCGCTCACCGATGACTACGCGCAGTACACCTTCGAGTTCGCCGCGGAGGAATGTCGGATTCCTGTCGATCAAGTGGAGCGAGTAGCCGAAATCGTCGCTGGTAGCGGCGGCAAGATGGCGGCCCACACCTGGCGCGCGGCGTCGGCGGGCAACCTCGGTGGATGGACCGTTGCGCGTGCGCTGTTCTTCTTAACGGTGCTGACCGGCAGTGTGGGCAAGAAGGGCGGCACCAGCCCCAACGGGTGGAACAAGTTCATTCCTCATGGCCCGACCATGCCCGGCGGTCACGACTCGTGGAACGAGTTGTTGTGGCCGAAGGAATTCCCGATGTCCACCAACGAGTTGTCGATCCTGCTTCCGCACTTCTTGATGGAGGGCCGCGGCAAAGTCGACACCTACTTCACTCGGGTCTACAACCCGGTCTGGACGAATCCGGACGGCTTCAGTTGGATCGAGGCGCTGTCTGATGAGGATCTCGTGGGCTGCCATGTGGCGATGACGCCAACCTGGAACGAGACCGCTGTCTGGGCGGACTACGTCCTGCCCTTCGGGCACAGCACCGAGCGGCACGACACTCAGTCCTACGAGCAATACGCCGGAAAGTGGCTCGGCTTCCGCCAGCCTGTTCGTCGCGTTGCACTCGAAAAGATGGGCGAGAAGATCGGCGATACCCGCGACGCCAATCCGGGCGAAGTCTGGGAAGAGACGGAGTTTTGGATCGAGCTCTCGTGGCGCATCGACCCCACTGGTGAACTCGGTATTCGTCAGTACTACGAAGCTCCGGGTCGCCCAGGCGAGAAAGTCACTGTCGACGATTACTACGGCTGGATCTTCGACAACCAGGTCCCCGGTCTTCCCGAGAAGGCGGAGAAGCTCGGGTTGACCCCGCTGGAGTACATGCGCAAGTACGGCGCCGTGGAGATCGCCAATGGCCTCTATCGGCAGGACGAGCGTCCGCTCACCGAGGCCGAACTCGAAGGTGCTGAGCTCGATGCCGAAGGTGTCCTGCGCAAGCCGGTCACCCCCGAGACGCAGAAGCCCTTGGTGGGTGAGCCTGGCGCGGTCGGCGTCCAGCTCGAGGACGGCTCGAAGGTGGCCGGGTGGCTGACCCCGTCACGGAAGCTGGAGCTGTTCTCACCGTCGATGGATTCCTTCGGCTGGCGCGAGTACGCCACCCCCTGCTACATCACCTCGCATGTCTCCCACCACGAACTTGATGACTCGCAGGGTGAGATGGTGCTGGTGCCGACCTTCCGGTTGCCGACGCTGATCCATACCCGATCGGGCAATGCGAAATACCTGAACGAGATCTCGAACAAGCATCCGATGTGGATGAATCCAATCGACGCTCAGAAACTGGGCATCGACACCGGAGACATGGTTCGCGTGAACACGGAGATCGGCTACTTCGTTGCCCGTATCTGGGCTACTGAAGGTATTCGGCCAGGTGTCAGCGCGCTGTCTCACCACATGGGTCGCTGGCGCACCACCGACGATGCCGGCAGCCGTTGGGTGACCGGCAAGGTGAACGTCGGAAAACTCGATGACGGACGCTGGCGACTTCGGTACGTCGAAGGCATTAAGCCCTTCGTCAGTGAGGATGCCGACTCCACGCGCATCAACTGGGAAGACCCGGGCGTGCATCAGAACCTGGCGTTCGGCGTTCATCCCGATACCTGGTCCGGTATGCACTGTTGGCACCAGAAAGTTCGCATTGAAAGGGCCCACGAAGAAGACAAGTACGGAGACGTTGTCGTCGATACGAACAAGTCCCGTGAGGTCTACCGCGCATGGATGGACAAGACCCGCCCCGGCCCTAACGCCGAGGGTCTGCGCCGTCCGCTGTTCATGATGCGCAACGTCATGCCACAGGTTCGCGCGTACTACACGGACAATCGTTACCCGGACGACAACGCGTAGCACTGCCCACCGATCTGGCAGGCTGCGCGCATGCTAGACGACGTTCGGTGGTCCCCATCCCCGGCGTCGAGTGCGGCGATGCGCCGATGGATCGAGGCCTCGGGTTCGAGCGACTTCGCTGAAGCCCATAGCGCGAGCGTGGGTGACCTCGACTCGTTTTGGTCGTTGGCGTGGGACGACTCCGCCGTGGTCGGAGAGGTGGGCGAGCAAGCGTTCGAACCGGGCGCGGAGTTCCTCGACGCTCGGTTCTTTCCCCAGGACCGGCTGAACGTCGTCGACGGAGCGCTCGAGCCGCTGGCCAGTCTGCTCCTGCTCTGGTTTCTGCCGGTACTTGTTGGGATATTTGCCGCGATGTCGAGCATCGGGTTGACCTTCGCCAATTCCACTGCGTTGGGTATTGCGGCATCGTCCGTCGGGGCCGGTTCGGAGTCGGCATGGCCTGGGCGGCAGGGAATATCCGCACGCACTGCAGGGAGTCGAAGTTGACTGAGCCGATCTGGCGACCGAGCCCGGAGTTTCAGGCTGAAACCCGGATGGCTGGATTCCACAGCCGAATTTCAGCCGAGTCCGGGAGATCCATCGAGTCGACCCCTGACGCGCATGCGTGGTCCGTCGAGGAGCCGAATCTCTTCTGGTCACTTGTCTGGGATGAGTTCAGCGTGGTCGGCTATCGGGGAGACGTGGCCTACGTATCCACGACTCTGCCCGATGCCACCTTTTTCCCCAAGGCTGCCGTTAACCTCGCCGAGAACCTGCTGGAGCCGTGGGCGGACTCCGACGAGATCGCCCTAATCTGGATCGGCGAAGGCGATGCCGAGCTCGAGGTTCGGTGGGAACTCTCCGGTCGCGAGCTTCGGCGTCGCGTCGGATCATTCGCGGCTGCCCTTCGGGCGAAGGGGGTGACTGCCGGAGATCGGGTCGGTCTGATTCTCCCTGTGGGGCCCGACGCTCTCGTCTGCACGTTGGGTGCGATCGCCGTCGGAGCCGTCGTGAGCAGTGTGTCCCCGGAATTCGGGGCGCCGTCGATTGTGGACCGTCTGGGACAACTCGAGCCGACCGTGCTAGTGGCTGCCGCGTCCTACCGGTGGAACGGACGTGACTTCCACCGTGCCGGCAATGTCGCTGAGGTTGTGCATGCGCTCCCGTCCCTTCGATGGGTCCTCCTGGCAGATCGTGCATCTGACTCGACGGTTGCGGACGCTGCTCCTACCGGCTGCACTGTCGAGCCGCTCGCCACTCATCTGAGCGCTGATGTTGAGCCTGAGTTCGCCCGGCTGCCCTTCGACCATCCGGCCTACGTCCTGTTCTCCTCGGGAACCACTGGTAAGCCCAAATGCCTCGTTCACCGTGGCGGGGGAGTGCTGCTCAAGCACCTCGTCGAAGTGGGACTGCATGCCGACGTGCGCCCGGGAGATCGCCTGCTCTTCTACACGACGACCAGTTGGATGATGTGGAACTGGGAGATCTCCTCCCTCGCGTGCGGTGCGACGCTGGTGCTGCACGACGGAGCGCCCACCTATCCGGGCGCGGCAGCGCTCTTCGACTCCGCTCGACTCACGGGCGCGACTCATCTGGGCATGGGTGCTCGCCTGCTCGATCACATGCGTGGGGAGAGAATCGACCTGCGTGCTCACCTCGGGACGGAGTCACCGCTGCGCCAGGTGCTGGTCACGGGGTCGCCGTTGTCGGTGCCGACCGCTCATTGGCTCGCGGAGGAACTCGGGCCCGACGTCATGATCAACCCGATCTCTGGTGGCACCGATCTCGTCGGCGTATTCGTCGGCGGAGACCCGACGCGTCCGTTTTATGCGGGGGAGATGGCCGGGCCCACGCTGGGCACCGCCGTGGACGTCTACACCGATGCCGGGGTGCGGGCCCAAGACGGTGAGCCGGGGGAGTTGGTGTGCCTGCAGCCCTTCCCGACCGTGCCCGTCGGCATTTGGGGCGATGAGAGCGGCGAGCGGCTCCGTTCCACGTACTTCGACGTCTGGCCCGGCATTTGGGTGCACGGCGACCGTTCGGTGCGCAGCGAGTACGGGGGTGTGGCGATTCTGGGCCGATCGGATGCCACCCTCAACGTCGGCGGGGTTCGCATCGGCACCGCGGAGATCTACGCGGCCCTCTCGGATCACCCGGCCGTCGTCGATGCGCTGGCCTTCGGTCAGGAGTGGGATGGCGATACCCGCATCGTGCTGCTCGTGGTGGTTGCGCCGGGGGCGGTGCTTGATGACGAGACTCAGAAGTCGATCCGTGCGGCGATCCGGGCCGCGTGCTCACCGCGGCACGTGCCGTCGGTGATCGTTGAGGTTCCCGACGTGCCCCGCACCCAGACGGGCAAGATCTCCGAGATCGCTGTGCGCGAGGCTGTTCACGGACGGGAGGTGAAGGGCCTCGGTGCGCTGGCGAATCCCGACGTTCTCGACGTGATTGTGGCGGCGGTTCCCCGGTAGCGCCGCCCATCGGGCGCCGTGGACCGGTACGCTCCAAACAAAATCATTCGAACTGGAGGGAACACGTGGGTATCTCCCGCAGAAGTCTGGTCAAGGCGGTCGGGCTGGGTGCTGGAGCTGTGGCCACGACCGTCGCTGTTCCGGGTGCCCTCCCAGCGGCTACGGCGTCGTCGCTTGCCGTGAGCGCCCGACCGGCTACTTCGCTTCGAGCGACCCCTTACCGGGTCGGGCAGTGGCTCCCCTCGGACCAACGCGTCCTCAACAACTGGCTTGCCGCCCTCATCAAGACGGTCGATGAATCACCACAACCGCTTCGTCCTGTCGTCCAGGAGTTGAAGGAACTCATCGAGTCCGATCCGCAGATCTATATGTACTTCCATCAGATGTTCGAGGAACTTCCCGACTCGGCCACGTACGAGCGCACGCCGACGGGTAGCCCGCAGGTCCGCGACTACCGTCAGATGCTGCAACTGATCAATCACGTTCTAGGCACCGCGCCGAGCTTCAACGAGACCGGCTTGGTGGGATTTCCGATCAACGCGATCCTCGACTGGCCCATGGGAACGACAGCCGGCACCAACGCCTTTCTGGACGAGCGCGTGAACGAGCGCTTCAAAGCCATCCTCAATGAGTGGGGGAGGTTCCTTAAATCCCCCGCATCTCGATACGTCCTCAACGATGACCCCCGTCATGGTTGGTTCGGCAGGAATGCAAAGAAGGCGATGCCCGGCTTCGCCTCGACCTTTGAATGTGAACCGGCACAGCCGTTCTACGGGTTCACCTCGTGGGACGACTTCTTCACTAGGACCTTCCGCCCCGGTCAGCGACCGGTCGCCAGCCAAGGGGATGACGACGTGATCTGCAACGCGTGTGAGTCGGCCCCCTACCGAATCGCAAAGGATGTCCGCCGCGTGGACACGTTCTGGCTTAAGGGCCAGCCGTACTCCTTGCGACACATCTTCGGCGACGACCCCGTCAACGAACAGTTCGTGGGCGGCACGGTGTATCAGGCCTTCCTCAGTGCGTTGAGCTATCACCGTTGGCATTCGCCGGTCACTGGCACCATCGTGTCTACACGCGTCATCGACGGCAGTTACTACGCCCAGTCGCCGGCAGTCGGCTTCGATCCGGCCAGTCCCAACGAATCTCAGGGATACATCACCGAGGTTGCGACTAGGGGGGTCATCCTCATCGAGGCGGACAATCCAAAGATCGGCTTGATGGGGTTCGTGTCCGTCGGGATGGCTGAAGTGTCAACGAGTGAGATCACCGTGGAGCCGGGCCAGCGCGTTACCAAAGGGGAACAACTCGGAATGTTCCACTTCGGCGGGTCGACCCACCTATTGGTATTCCGGCCCGGCGTCAGGCTCAATTTCGATCTCGACGGGCAGGAGCCGGGACTGGATGCCTCGAACATCCTCGTCAATGCGCGCATCGCCACCGTCCGCTAGGAGGGGTGAACGTGGGATACGACATCGAAGTGGTCCTGCGGCATCGCGCACCGTGACGGGCAAGCTCGCGGAACTGGCGGTGACCGACATCGTCAATGGCGATCCCGTTCACAACACGAGTGGTCTTCCAGATGCGACCGCTCTGCGGCCTTTCGATGTGTGGGTCGCTACTTCGCTCAGCGACTCGGATGGGCAGTAGTTCCGCGGGTAAGGAGTTCTGGCTCGAGCATGATCGTGCTGTCGGCAACCTCCTTGCCGTCCATGCGATCGAAAAGTCGTTGCGCAGCCATCGCACCCATCTCCGTCAGCGGCTGCGCGATGGTGGTAAGGCTCAGCGTGCGCAAAGCACCGAGAGCCACGCCGTCGTAGCCGATGATGGACACGTCATCGGGAACCGAGAGTCCAACTTCCTGGCAGGCCGCCATGACGCCGATCGCAGAGATGTCGTTGCTGGCAAAGATCGCGGTGGGAGCGGGCCCATCGGCAAGCAGCGAACGCGCGGCCTCGAGTCCGCCGAGGTTTGTGAGATCGGCTTCGGCGATGCGGATTCGATCGGCGAGTCCGGCTTTCTCCATCTCCTGCCTGTAGATCCGCTCGCGGACTACGGCCGGCTCTAGGGTGCCCCCGGACACGTGGGCGATGTCCTCGTGGCCGAGGTCGAACAGGTGCTCCATGGCCATCCGTGCACCGGCTTCGTCGTCGCTCACGACGGCGTCGATGCCCGGTCCCGCAATCTCCCGCAAGGTCAAGACGACGGTGGGAACTTCCGCGGCGAGGGCTCGAACTGTTTCGGCCGGCAATCGGTGCGAAATCAGCATGAGACCTTCCACTTGAAACTCGAGCAACTTCGCCAACTCGGTGCTCTCCACCGCTGGGTCGCGTTCGCCCGACACCAGCATGGTGTTGTAGTTGCGGGACCGAATCACCGCGTGCGCACCGCTGAGCATCTGGGGAAAAATCGGATTGTCCAACTCGGCCATGTTGACGCCGATCGTGCGACTTCTACGGTCGGCGAGGCTCCGTGCCGTCGCATTAGGCCGGTAGCCGAGTTCCTCCGCAGCCTTCTCGATGGCGGTGCGGCTAGCACTACTGACTTTCGGTGAGCCCCGCATTGCCAGCGAGACCAGAGACTTCGACACCCCGGCACGAGCCGCAACATCGTGGATTGTTGGTCGCCGCTCACTCATCGCTGACGTCCCTAACGAGAATTCTTTGGCCGGTGGCAACCGCGCGCTCGCAGGCGATCGCCGCACGGAGCGCATCAAGTGCTGCGCTGGGTGGGCACGGGTTCGGTGCTCCCGCGATGACGTCGACGAACGCAGTGGTCTCTGCACGGAATGCTTCGCGGAAGCGATCGATGAAGCCGGAGTAGACATCGTTGTCGATGCCCACATCGGCGCCGTCGAGAGTGAGTAGCGGGGTCCGGGAAGTTATCCCGGCGCTAAGGGAATCCTGCGAACCGAATACCTCGAGTCGAACATCGTGGCCGCGGGCGTCGTGACGGGTACCAGTGATCGATATCGGCACACCGGACTCCGTGGTGGCGATGATCTTGGTGACGTCGGCGTCGTCGAACTCCGCGTAGTCGCCCTCTCCGCGGATCGCGCGGGTGGCCTGGACCGTCTCAATGGGAGAGCCGACGATCCATGAAGCGATGTCGAAGTCGTGCACATGGAGGTCACGGAAGATGCCACCGCTCCCAGGCAGGAAATCCCGACCCGGGGGAGTGTGGTCACGCGACGCCAGCACGAGGTCGTAGACCGTCCCGATGGATCCCGACTCAACTGATTCGCGAGCCTTGGCCATGCCGGCGTCGAAGCGTCGCTGGAAGCCGATCTGCATCGCGACCCCGGCCTGCGCTGCCTTGTCGCATATGCGCTGGGTGTCGGCGATGGTCAGCGCGATTGGCTTCTCGCACAATGTTGGCTTCCCGTGCTCCAGCAGGCGGTCAAGCATGCCGCCGTGGGCGTCGGTAGCCAGTGCCATCACGTACGCATCCGCGGTCGTCTCGGCGGCGGTATCCCAATCGATGGCCTCCCCGCCAACGCGCTCGGCGAGTGCCTCCGCCCGCTCGCGGGTGCGATTTGCGATCAGGATCCGGGACACTCGAGGGTCGGCAGCGAGGTCCGTGGCGCGAAGATCACCCATGCGACCGGCGCCGATCACGACTACGGTGAAACCTTCGTTGGTCACGTGATGTCCCATCTCTTCGGATTTCGACTGTTGCCGGCTGGGCCCCAAGTGTGACACGATCTCTACGCAATTTGGACCGTTCCAAGGAGTCGTAGTGGCCGCACCGGATTTCCCCGGCATCCCCGAGGTGATCACCGTCGGGCGGGTGAGTGTTGATCTCTATGCCCAGGAGGTCAACGCGGCCTTCACCGACCCACAAACCTTTCGCAAGTCCGTCGGCGGCAGCCCTACCAATGTTGCGGTAGCTGCCGCCCAACATGGTCACCATGCAGCGCTCGTAACCAAGGTTGGCGAGGACGCCCTCGGTGACTACGTCATCACTCGCTTGGCGGAGTGGGGAGTGGACACCCGCTTCATCGGTCGGGACCCCAGTGCGATGACGCCCGTCGTGCTCGCTGCATTAGCTCCGCCGGAGGAGCCACAGATCGTCTTCTATCGAGGGGAAGCGGCTCCGGACACCACGGTTGTCGCCTCCGATGTTCCCGAGACCGACATCCGTGATTGTCGGATTCTGTGGATGAGTCAGGGCGCCCTCGCCCAGGGGACCACCGCGCAGGCTTCATTCGAGTGGCTCGAGACGCGCGGCCGTCACGAGGGCCGCGACACCATCGTGGACCTGGACTACCGCCCATCCATGTGGCCGAACATCGAGGTTGCCCGGGAAGCTGCTCAGCGGGCCATCTCGCTCAGCAGCGTCGTCGTCGGAAATCGAACCGAGTGCCACATGGCCTTGGGAATCGACGACCCCGACGCCATCGCAGATGATCTGTTGGCGCGCGGCGTGCGCATCGCGATCATCAAGCTTGGAGGCGGGGGAGTGATGCTGGCCGACGCCGACAGGCGCATTCAGATCGCGCCACTGGATATCGACGTCCTCTGTGGCCTCGGTGCTGGTGATGCGTTCGGAGGAGCGCTGGTCCATGGCCTGCTGTCCGGTTGGGATCTCGAGCGAATTGGCGCCTTTGCCAACGGAGCAGGTGCATATGTCGCAACCAAGTTGACCTGCGCAGATGCCATGCCGTCCACCGAAACCGTCGAAGAAGTTCTCGCGCATGGCGGAACACGCGGAATGCAGGAGTAGGGGAGTACTGGGTGAATCAGTTGGATCGTGCCGACTACGCGGCGCTCATCGATGCGCGAGTTCGCGAGCCGCACTCGCTTCAGACGGCGCTCAAGGGTCGTCGCCGGCGAGACCTCGTGGGTCCCGATGGCAACCTCCTGATCGTTGCGGTGGATCACACCGCTCGAGGCATGCTCGCCGCCGGATCGGATCCGCTCGCCGTGGCCGATCGGTACACCCTTCTTGATCGAGTGATGCGTGCACTAAAGGTCCCGGGTGTGGACGGGGTCATGGCCAGTGCGGACATCCTTGAGGAACTCGCGTGGCTCGGAGCACTCGATGGAGTGGTTGCCATCGGAACCATGAATCGCGGCGGAATTATCGGCGCGCGTTGGGAACTCGATGATCGGCTCACGGCCTACGACGCCGACCACATCGAGGAATACGGACTCGACGGTGGCAAGACCCTCGTGCGCATCGAAGACACCGACGCTGGAGTCGCTCGGACTCTGGAGATGGTTGCGGCCCTCTCGACCGAGCTCGCCGACCGCAAGCTCATGAACATGATCGAGCCGCTGCCGTACCTCATCGACGAGAACGGGCGAGCTCGCCTGGACTCCTCCACGGAACGCCTGATCAAGGTGGTGGCCATCGCATCGGGTTTGGGTTCTTCTTCGGCCTACACCTGGTTGAAACTGCCGGCCTCGCCGGACATGGACAAGGTGGCCGGTGCAACCACGATGCCCATCGTGATGCTCGGCGGCGATCCGGGGGCCGACGCCGCCCGGACATTCGCTGGCTGGCAGGCTGCGATGGCTGAGCCGAACGTGCGCGGACTTGTTGCTGGCCGCGCACTCGTCTACCCAGAAGATGGCGATGTAGAAGGTGCCGTATCCGCGGCAGCAGCGATCGTCCACCCGACCAAAGGAGCAAGCGCATGAGTAGCGAGCGCACCTGGTTTATTCCCGCAGGGAGTTCGCCCGAGGGTCGAGCCGACCTTCGCATCACGCCCGAATCTGCCGGCTGGACCTACTGCGGCATGTACGTCTTCACGATGCGCAGCGACGAGCCGGCGGAATTCACCCTCGACGGTGAGGAGGGTGTGCTCGTTTCGCTTTCGGCGCGCGACTTCACCGTGACCGTCGATGGGACGGACTATCCGATGAAGGGTCGCGAGGGGGTCTTCGCCGCCGTCTCCGACTGGATGTACCTGCCTGTGGGGTCAGCGGTGTCCATCTCAGGTAATTCCGGTGAAGTCGCGATCGTCACAGCACGTACTTCGGAGGCCTTCCCGGTTCACTATGGCCCGGCCGAATCGGTTCCGGTCGAGGTGCGTGGTGCCGGGCGGTCCACGCGTCAGGTCACCAACTACGCCACCCCGGACTCCTTCCACGCGGCGCACAAGATCAACGTGTGTGAGGTGATCACACCCGGCGGTAACTGGTCCTCCTGGCCACCGCATCGCCACGACGGCATCGGTGACTGCGTCACCATGAACGAGGAGATCTACTACTTTCGGATTGGCCGGGAAGATGGCCCGCACGGTGATCCCACGGGTACCGGGCTTTTCCGCCTCTACACCGTTGATGGCAGCCACGATGAGACCTTGAGCATCGCCGATCAAGACACTTACCTGGTTCCTGAGGGTTACCACGGTCCGACGGTGGCCAACCCCGAGTACCCGATGTACTTCCTCAACGTCCTCGCCGGACCAGGTGAGGACCGGACGATGGCGTTCTGCGACGACCCCGACCAACACTGGATCCGCGAATCGTGGGCCAATCAGGAACAAGACCCCCGACTGCCGATGACCTCGGCCGCCGGTCGAGTGAAGAAGTAGTCGGGAGCTGTTATGAAAAAGCGTGTAGGCGTTGCGGTACTCGGTCTGGGCTGGATGGGGCAGGCGCATAGTCGTTCGATGCTGCGCATTCCCTCGCTGTTCGAGGACCGCAAGGTGGATCCGAGGCTGGTCGTCTGTGCCGACACCGAGGAGTCACGTCGTACCCGTGCGGTCGAGGACTTCGGCTTCGAGCGAGCCGTTGCGGATTGGCAAGAGGCGGTGAACTCCGACGACGTCGACGCCGTGTGGGTCACCGCACCCAACATGCTGCACATCCCGATGATCGAGGCTGCGACAGCTGCGGGGAAGGCTGTCTTCAGCGAGAAGCCGATCGGTGGCAAGCCCGAGCAGGCTGTTCAGGCCTACCGCGCCGCGCAGGCCGCAGGGGTGGCGACCGGTGTTGGCTACAACTACCTGTGGGCACCACTGGTCATCCACGCAAAGTCGATCATCGAGTCCGGACAACTCGGCGAGATCACGCACTACCGCGGGCACTTCCTGTCCATGTACGGCAGCGATGAACTCGGCCTGCTCACCTGGCGTTTCTTCCTTGACCAGGCTGGCTACGGCGTGACCAGCGACATCCTCAGCCATTCTGTTTCGATGGCACAGTTCCTCGTCGGACCCATCGCGGAAGTGACGGGGATGAAGAACAACACCATCACCCATCGTCCGATCGCAACGGGTGCTGCCGGTCACTACGGCCGAGGCAAGCCCGAGGACCCCAAGGGAGAGGTAGAGAACGAGGACTTCGCGTCGATGCTGTGCACCTTCGCCAACGGCGCCACAGGCACTTTCGAGTCCAGCCGCACCATGGTTGGCCCGGAGAGTCAGAACTCCTTCGCGGTCTACGGCACCAAGGGCGCACTCGAGTGGAATCTCGAGACCATGAACGAGTTGCGCTACTACCGGCTCACTGACGATCCCAGCTCCGGCTACACCACGATCTACGGTGGTGATCGTTTCCCGTTCCATGGCGCATTCGTCCCGGGTAAGGCCAATGCCATCGGCTTCGAAGATCTCGTCGCAATCGAAGACCACGTTTTCCTGGAATCGCTCGCCGGCGGCGAGCGATTCCCCGTCAGCTTCCGTGAAGCGGTGGATGTCGTCAGCGTGCAGCAGGCGCTCATCGACTCGTGGACGTCACGATGCTGGGAGCCGGTCGTCGATCTGGCCCCGTAGTTGGGGAAGTTGGGTCCTCCGTAACGAGTTGGTAACGCCTCGGCGCGAGGCCTTCCCTTCTCGCGTGTGAGCCACAACACTGACCGGATTGGAGCGTTCCAAATTCTCCAGTGTTTACGGGGTGAATTCTCCAGGCACACGTGAACGCGGAGCGCTGCGTATCAGCGACAGGACGCGCCCCAGTGGCGCCAAGGAGGTCATTCATGAAGGTTGGCAAGCTCGCCATCGCCGCAGTCGCGGCATCGGCACTTGTGTTGGCAGGGTGCTCGAGCTCTGACAGCGACAGCGCGGCTGAGTCCACGGACGATGCTGCATCAAGCGAAGATTCCGGCGACTCCGGTGGCGGCGACAACTCGCAGTACAAGATCTGCATGGTCACCCACGGTGACGGTGGCGGATTCTGGTCGGTCGCCAAGGCTGGTGCCGACAAGGCTGCTGAGGATCTCGGTGTGGACTTCACCTACCAGGAGACCACCAACGACGCCCAGCTGCAGGCTCAGCTTATTGAGGGTGACGTATCGGCTGGATGCCAGGGCATCGCGGTTTCGGCCCCAAACCCGGACGCCATCGAGGGTGCACTCCAGGCTGCTGAGGACGCTGGCGTTGCCATCGTCACCATGAACTCCGGTTCCGCGGTCTTCAAGGACCTCGGCGCCTTCACCCACGTGGGCCAGGACGAGTTCATTGCAGGCCAGGAGGCCGGCATCAAGTTCAACGAGGCTGGTCTGACCACCGTGCTGTGCCCGATCCAGGAGCAGAACAACATTGGTCTCCAGGAGCGTTGCGACGGCGCGGCTGACACCTTCGAGGGCACGGTAGAGAACCTGCAGCTCTCGGCTGGTCTGGCTGACCTCGCGCAGAGCCAGGCTGAGATCCAGGCCGCCCTCGAGGCGAACCCGGATGTCGACGGCATCTTCGCTTTGAACGCCGACATTGCCACCGCTGCCGCAATGCCGGCCGCTGAGGCCGTCGGTCGCGACGTGACCATCGGCACTGTCGACCTGTCCGGCGATGCCGTCCAGGCGATTGCCGATGGCGAGCTCGCCTTCGCTATCGATCAGCAGCAGTACGCACAGGGCTACATGTCTGTTGTGCTTTTGTACCTGAACCTGCTGAACGGACACGAGCTCGGCGGTGGACAGCCCATGTACACCGGCCCCGGCTTCGTGGTCCAGGAGAACGCAGAACTGGTTCAGGAGCTTGCGTCCAACGGCACGCGGTAATTCCTGAGTTGGTGGGTGGGGTTTCGGCCCCACCCACCAACATTTCCACCGAAAGCAATCGGACTTCGCAGAACTCACCCCCGGCCGAGCCCCTCGGCGCTAGCGTCGTAGTCGGCCATCTAGCTTCGATTGAGGGAGACAATGTCCACAACCACCGCGTCCACTAAGACCGCGGTTGACGACCGCGTCGCAACCACCAGTTCGTTTACGCGCCTGATGCGGCGCCCGGAGATCGGCGCCCTCATGGGTGCCCTCGTGGTCTACATCTTCTTCGCTCTAGTCGATCAGACCGGCACCTTCTTCTCCCTCGACGGAACGGCCCGTTGGACCGACGTCGCATCCACCTACGGAATCATCTCGGTGGCCGTTGCAATGCTGATGATCGGCGGCGAGTTCGATCTCTCCAGCGGCGTAATGATCGGATCGTCTGGCCTCTTCGCCGGCCTGCTCATCACCGAATACAACGTCGGTGTCTGGCCGGCGATCCTGCTCACTTTCGTATTCGCGGCGGGTATCGGCTTCACCAACGGGTGGCTCGTTGTCACAACCGGTCTTCCATCCTTCATCGTCACCCTGGCGATGTTCTTCTCGCTGCGCGGCATCAACCTCGGCGTGACCAAGGTGTTGACCGACACCGTTCGCGTCGCCGGTGTCGATGAAGGCCCAGGCGGGGGAATGCGGGCTGGCTTCGAGAGCGCGGAGGCCGTCTTCGCATCGACTCTGACGCAGTACAACTTCCGTATTGCTGTCGTATGGTGGATTGTCCTAACAATCATCGCGACCTTGGTTCTCACCCGGACCCGCTTCGGCAACTGGATCTATGCAGTTGGTGGCGACGCCAACGCCGCGCGCAACACCGGTGTCCCGGTCCGCCGCACCAAGATCATGCTGTTTATGTACGTCTCGATGTCGTCCTGTTTGGTCGGCATCATCAGCCTCACTCGACTGAAGTCGATGCAGGCAGGTCAGGGCGTCACCCAGGAGTTCATCTTCATCATCGCCGCCGTCGTGGGTGGCTGTCTACTGACCGGTGGCTACGGATCGGCGATCGGTGGAACCATCGGTGCCGCCATCATCGGTATGGCCTTCATCGGAATCGCCTACGCCCAGTGGAACACCGACTGGACCTGGCTGTTCCTCGGCCTGATCCTCTTCGCCGCGGTGTTGACCAACTCGATTATTCGTCGTCGATTCCAGGGAGCTCGAAAATGACCGAGATTTCCACGAACGAAACAGCAGCACTCGCCCTGGAGAGCGTGGGCAAGCGCTTCGGCAGCGTCATTGCACTCCAGGACGTGTCGATGCGAGTGCCAAAGCAGCAAGTCACCTGCGTCCTGGGAGACAACGGCGCGGGTAAGTCGACTCTGATCAAGATCCTCAGCGGTGTGCACACGCCGTCCGAGGGTCAGATGTATGTCGATGGTGTGCCTACCACCTTCTCCTCTCCGCGTGAGGCACTGGACAACGGCATCGCCACCGTGTACCAGGATCTTGCAACGGTGCCGCTCATGGCGGTCTGGCGGAACTTCTACCTCGGTAACGAACCCACGCGTGGCTTCTGGCCATTTCGCGGTCTGCGCACCAAGTACGCCAAGGAATCATGCAAGGCCGAGATGGCGCAAATGGGTATCGATATCCGCGATCCCGAGCAGCCGGTCGGCACGCTCTCCGGTGGTGAGCGGCAGGCAGTCTCGATCGCTCGCGCGGTGCACTTCGGTGCGAACGTGCTGATCCTCGACGAGCCGACCAGCGCCCTGGGCGTCAAGCAGTCGGGCGTTGTCCTCAAGCACATCCGCAACGCCGCGGCATCGGGCGTTTCGGTCGTGTTCATCACCCACAACCCGCACCACGCCTACCTGGTGGGAGACAACTTCTACCTGCTCAACCGCGGTCGGATGTTGGCGGAATACACCAAGGACACCGTCTCGCGCGAGGAACTCGTCAAGGCGATGGCCGGCGGCGCGGAACTCGACGCTCTCGCTCACGAACTTGGTGCCACCACCTGACCTTTGTGAGACTCGGTCGCACGGGGGCGATCGTTAGCATGGCAAACCCCTAGGTGCGGCAATCCGGCCGATCAGGCCGGTGGATCAGTCAGGAGTAGTAGTGACAGTTCGAATCGGTGTGCTCGGTGTAGGTCGAATCGGCCGAATGCACGCAGAGATCATCGCCGGCGAGATCGATGGTGCTGCCGTTGCAGGCGTCTTCGATGTCAACGACGCAGCAGCCTCAGCAGTGGCGGATGCACTGAGGGTGCCGGTGATGACGGTCGAGGAGATGCTTGCAGCACCGGACGTCGATGCCGTTGCTGTGTGCAGTAGCACGGATACTCACGTCGATCTCATCGAGCGGGCGGCCGCGGCCGGCAAGGCGATCTTCTGTGAGAAGCCCGTCAGTTTGGACCTCGCCGAGGTGGATAAGGCCCTGGCGGCCGTCGAGAAGCATCAGGTGCCGTTCATGGTTGGGTTCAATCGTCGGTTCGATCCCACACACGCAGCCGTGCAAGAGGCCGTTGCAGCTGGACGAGTCGGCGAACCGCACATCGCTCGCCTGTCCAGCCGTGACCCGGCACCGCCGCCGGTGGAATACATCAAGGTCAGCGGTGGGATCTTCGTGGACATGATGATCCACGACTTCGACATGGCTCGCTTTGTGGTGGGGTCACCGGTGACCAAGGTCTACGCCACCGGTGCGGTTCGTATTGATCCGGCCATCGGTGAAGCTGGCGATCTCGATACTGCAGTCGTGACACTGACGCACGAGAACGGCTGCATCACCGTCATCGACAACTCCCGCCAAGCGGTGTACGGCTACGACCAGCGCATGGAGGTCCTTGGGTCCACCGGTATGGCAATGTCGGAGAACCCAATGAAGAACTCCGCGATGGTCTACACCTCCACCGAGCGCCAGGGCAGCGTGCTGCCGTACTTCTTCCTGGACCGTTACACCGACAGTTACCGCATCGAGTGGGAAGCTTTCGTGCGGTACGTCCGCGACGGTGGACCCTCACCCGTCAGCGGTGCCGACGGTCGCGCGCCCGTGGCGATCGGCATTGCAGCGTGGGATTCCTATCGTTCCGGCGTGCCGGTGACCGTGGACCAGGGCTAGAAGGCGAGCCCGCCAGCTCCTGCTGGGGCATAGTTCTTCCATGGCCTCAAAGTTCGATATCGGCGCTTCGGTCCGAGATGCCTGGGCCGAGCAGCAAGACACGCGACGCTGGGTCATTGCTGCGATGCCGGCGGCCGGACTCATAGTCGGCTTCGCTCTTGCCAGCGCTGGTGTCGAACGAGCGATCGCCGGAGTGGTGCTTGTTGCCTTCGGTGTGGTTGCCGCGATCTTGATGGGTCGACGGGGCTGGCCCTGGCGCATCCCTGTTGCCGGAGCGGTTTACGCCACAGCCTTTGCGATGGCGCACCCATTGGGCTTGATCATGGGAACGTGGCCTGCGGTGATTCTTTCGGCCCTGGTTTCCGGTGCCGCGACCTACGAGGCCACCCCACCCCGCCGCTAGCACCAAAACCTGCAGTTGCCGTCACAAACCAATGGTTTTTGTGACGCGAACTGCAGGTTTTGGTGCGAGGACTACGGCAGCCAGGTGACGCGACCGCTGGCGAGGCCGTAGACGCCGGAGACAATGCCCAGGGTTCCCGCCGCAGTCATCTCGGCGATGGTCGAGCTGAGATTCTGGATGCGCTGCGCTTGGTACTTCGCATTGGCGGCAATGGCGTCGTTAGTAGTGGCGCCGGCGGGAAGAGCCTCGACGGCCGGGGCGATGGCCTCCACAACGCTGTCGATCGACGGTGGCGGCAGTTCACCCGTCTTGAGGCTATCCTCAGTAGCGATAACGGCACCGCATGAGGTATGACCGATAACGGCGATGAGGGAAACGCCGAGTGCGCTGGCTGCGAACTCCAGGCTGCCCAAGCCCACCGACTCGATCGAGTTACCGGCGTTTCGAACTACGAACAGATTGCCCGGGGTCATGTCGAACATATTGTCCGGAACGGTGCGCGAGTCGGCGCAGGTAACGATCGCCGCGAACGGCTGCTGGCCTTTCCCGGGCGTGCTGCCGAGAGGGGAGTAGTTGCGCTGCACGGTGCGGCCGTTCGCGCTACGAGTATTGCCTCGTTCGAGGCGACGCAGTGCCTCTGCGGGAGACACCTTGGTGTTCGCCGTCGCCAAAGAACCGGTGCCTATCGAGGCGGCCGCCAGGGCTGCTGCCGAAGCGCCACCGATCAGGAACGAACGTCGATCAACCTTCATGTCTTCTCCCTCGATTGAGATGGTCGGCTGTGATGGACCTACCCAAGTCTTCGCGTTGGCGCGCCCGATGCAAGCAAGCCGGGGTGATTGTTGGGCAATGAGGGGGGTCATCCCGTCACGCTTTGCCCGTTTTCTGAACTACTTCGTGATCGGTCCCAGTGCGAGGCGCTCCTCGACCACGCCGTCTTCTCCGATCGTGACGCGGTAGGCGGCGGCGTCGGTGTCCGGGACATCGGTGATCACCTCGACTGGCTCTGTGCCGCGGTAGACGATGGCTACCCGATCATCGGTCGCGTAGGACTCCGGAAGCGTTCCGCTAGAAACGAGTTCGTGGAGAAGCGGGCGTCGTTGTTCTTCGCTGTCGTAGTGGACACCATTGCCGTAGGGCAGGAAGCCGAGCGCATCGGTGATGGGCGCGAGTTCCTTGCCGAAAGAGTCGGTCGGGCCACCCACGTGCCAGCAAATCGACCCGGCGCTGACGCCGCCGAGGACGGTGCCGGATTCCCAGGCGCGGCGCAGTGCGGTGTCCACACCGTGCAGGCGCCACAGAGCGAGCAGGTTCGCGACGCTGCCACCGCCCACCCAGATAACGTCGGCCTTGTCGATCGCTTCATCGACGGGGCGGTTGGGTTGCGGGAAGAGGGCGAGATGGTCGACATCGCAGTTGGTATCGGCGAGGGCGGAGTACATCGCCGCGAGGTACTGCGGGTCATCACCGGATGCGGTCAGGATGAACAGCACGCGGGGCCGTTCCTTGCCGGAGAGTTCGAGCGCGCGGGCGAACACCCGACCTGGGCGCATGACTCCCCACAGTCCGGTGCCGACGAAGCCGCCACTGCTGGCGACGATCCAACGATCTCGCTCGGATTCACTCACGGGGAATGTCTACACCGCGACTCCGCGGCCTTGGCTAGGCGGTTGCGTCAACGGGGGAGACCTCGCACGAGGTCATGCCGCGCAGTCTGATGCGTAGTGCCCACGCCATGAGTATCACCGAGGCGACGGCAAGGATCGGCTGCAGTGGTGCGAACCAGGTCATCGCGCCAGACGTGCCGAGAGCGAGCAGCACCAACTTGTTGCAGACCGGACAACCCACGGCGAAGAAAGCAAGGAAGCCGCCGACCGTTCCGACCTTGGCTGCCTTGTCCACTTCCTCGTGGCCCGGTTCGCGGATATAGGTCGCGATCAGTAGGCCACCGAAGATGCCGCTGAGGATGACCACGGGATAGGACCACCAGGTCACCTCGATGGCGCGACCGAAGATTGGGTTGGGAATCACCGCTGTCGGAAGCGCAACCAGGACGGCGACCCCGATTCCAGCAACGAGTGCCGTCAACCAGCGCCGCGCCGACCACAGGCGTAGGGCATCGATGCTCGACATCCCGACAACATACCCCATGGGGTATACAAAGCAAGACCCGGATTGCATCCTGCCTAGGGAGCGATGATCGCGACGTTCCCGGCGGGTCTGTTAGTGCTCGCTGTCGCCTGGGGTCGCGTGTAACCGGAAGTCATCCCGACCCCGACGGCTGTGATCGTGGACATCGTCCTGATGGTCGACGAGGTTCTGGCGACCCTCTAGCTGAGGCGCTGGACCAAACGCCACGTGGCTGGGAACAGGCCGGCGGCCAATGCGATCTTCAGGGCGTCACCAAGCAAGAACGGCAGCATGCCCAAGCTCAAAGCGGTGGCCCAGCTCGCGTCGATGGCGAACTTCAGGTAACTCACGCCGATCGCGTAAATAACCACGTTGCCCAGAACCATGAGACCGGCGGTTCGAAGCGCCGTACGGGTAGCTCCGCGCTCGGCGAGACGTCCTACCACGCCTGCGGCGACGATGAAGCCAAGGATGTAGCCGTAGCTGGCACCACCCCATCCGGATGACCCTGCAGAAAACCACGGGACACCTGCTGTGCCGGCCGCTGCATAGACAACCATGGAGGCGATGCCGCGCCAGGTGCCTAGGGCAGCGCCCACGAGCAACACCGCGAAGGTCTGCAGCGTCAACGGCACCGGTGTGAACGGCAGAGGGATGACCACCTGGGCCGAGATGCCGACGAAGGCTGCACCACCGATAACCAGGGCCACTGTTGCGACCTTGCTTCGGGCGACGTAGTCCGCCAGTACGGCTGGGGCTGGAGTGGCCAGGGCCATGTCTTCTCCTCGAGTCGAGACGGTCTGCGCACGAGCTGATGAGGGACTCGCCAGCGTGGCGCGCATGGAACTGTACCGCTCGACGGCTTCTGGGGTTATCCTTGTGGGGCACGCCACACCGGAGTGAGGACGCAGGGGAAGGCGACCCTCGACCCCGGGAGGCGAAATGACGGTCGTAATCGACGTCCGAAGCGACGCTGGACGCACGGCGCACGGCAGTGTGCTCGACGATGCTGCGCATGCGCGCGGCGTCCTTTTTGTGCACTCATGTTCTTCGGCCGTAGCCCCCCATGTGGAGTGGGCCCTTGCCCGAGTGTTCTCGACAACGGTCGACGTGGATTGGGCCCCTCAGCCGGTCGCCCCCGGAAACGTTCGCGCCGAGATCATCTGGCACGGCCCGGCCGGAACAGCGTCGCAGATAGCCAGTGCTCTGGTGGCCTTCTCAACGATCCGCTTCGAAGTCACCGAAGATCCGACCGGTGGTGTGGAAGGCGAGCGTTTTGCCGTGACGCCGAATCTCGGACTGTTCCGAGGGACCATCGGCTCACACGGCGACGTTCTTGTGCACGAAGATCGACTTCGCAACCTCTTGGTTGGTGCGCGGGCCGACGACGGTTCGAACATTGCAGCTGAGATCAACCGACTGATCGGAATGCCGTGGGATGAGGAACTCGAACCCTTCCGAGCGGCCCACGAGGGATCCACGGTTCGCGTTCTTCACGAAGTTGTCTAGGAAGCGCGAAGAGTTCGCGGAGTTGTCCTAGAAGGAACCACGCGATAGCTAACACCGCTAGCGCAATACTCGCCGCGTTTTACCGCTGCAGGCGAGGGTTTGTGGGGTTGCTCAGACGCTGCAGGTCATGTCTGTGCCGCAGCACATCGGAGACTTAATCTTGCCGTGACCGTTGGGGCACACGGAGATTGCAACCGAAGCGCCATCGTCCTTGACCAGGACGTCGTCAACGAGGGGTGCCTCGCATGCGCCGCAAGTCGTGTTGACGGACATTCCACATTGGGGGCAGGTGTAAAGGGCCATAGCCGAAACCTAGCCGACCGCGACGGATCTGTCGTGTGCGGAGTCCGTCGCGTCGCGCTTCTAGGACTTCCAGTCGTGCTTCTTGTGGGAGCCGTCGCAAAACGGCTTGTTCTCGCTAAAGCCACAGCGACATAGGTAGACCGTCTCGGCCTCCTTCAGGACGTTTCCGTCGGCGTCCTTCACGACCACGCCTCCGGCAACCTGATTCGGTCCGTCCGGCAGTGGGGTGATGATTACGTTGTTGTCGTCGCTCATGGATACATCATGACAGTGATCAGCCGTGCATGCTCATCTGAGGGTGTGTGACTACAACAGTCCGTCGCGAGTGAGCTTGGTGAAGGCCCAGTAGCCAGGCACCGTGGGCGCCCAGAAAGTGATGAGTCGGTACAAGAGCACGGCCGAGACTGCGGTTCCGGCGTCCAAGCCAGCCGCTGTCAGGCCGGCCGACAGGGCGGCTTCCACGGCTCCCAGACCGCCGGGGGTCGGTGCTGCTTGGCCAATTGTTGCGCCGGCGAGGTAGACGACGGCTACGAGCGCGATGCTCATCGATCCGCCGAATGCAGCCACGCACGCGAAGAGCACGGCGATGTAGGACAGGTTGAGCAGGATGATGCCGCCGACGCCCTCGAGCAGTTTTAGTGGGCGCTGGGCCACCGTGACCAAGCGAGGCACGACCTCTTTGATCAGCGGGCGGACCCGTCGAGTTATTTCCTTGCGTACCCGCGGGACGGCAAGAAGGGCGAGCGCAAGGACGGCTAGCCCGGCCACGATGATCACCGCCGCGCGCGGTGGGTCGAAAGTGAAGTCCGCGGCGGTTCCTGCAGCGACACCGAACCCGAGCAAAAGCAGGATGTGAACGACGAAGGTCATGACCCCCGAGACACCCACCGACGCGGCAGCGAGTGCCGGGTGCAAGCCCGACTTTTGCAAGTAGCGGACGTTGATCGCGATAGAGCCGAGAGTCGGTGGGGAGACGAGGGTCGCGAAGTCTCCGGCAATCTGCGCCATCAGAGTTCTGGTGAGCCGCAGTTTCTCTGGGACGAAGCCAGATAGGGACCATGCCGAACCGAAGTACGTCAGAAGGCTGAACACGATGGCAGCGACGATCCAGCGCCAATCGGCGGTCGCGACCAGAGTAGCTAGATCTACCTGGGCGAGTTGGGACAGCAGGACGTAGCCGGCGATGGTTCCGGCGACGACCATGATCAAAGTGCGCGGCTTGATGCGTTCGAGTTGGATCGTTTCCTCGTCGGCTCCGGGACGAATTTCGACGAGGCGATCTCGCAGTGCGACCAGTAGCCCCTTGTGCTTGCGCAACTGCGTTCTAGTGGATCGAGAAAGCGCGACCGGTTGCAGAGCAGGAAGTGCCCGCCCGATGCCGTCCAGCCCGAGAGCCGCTTTGCCTGTTGCCACTGCCCGGTCGACGTCGGTGAGCATCGCAAGCGTGCAGAGCAGTTCGGCGACGTCGATTCGCATGGAGACGTCGCTCGCAGCCACCCCGCCGGTGTCGTGGCCGATAACCCAGACACTGCCGTCGTGGGCCTGCAGCAGGTGCTCAGCGTTGAGCGATCGGTGTGAAATCTGATGCTCGTGCATCGTTCGGACAGCCCGCCAGGCGCCGCGAAGGTCGTCGTCGCTCACCTCGTCCAGGTCAACGAAGCGGGTTCCTTCGATGTACTGGTAAGCGAGGACACATGAGTCCGGGCCCACTTCGGAGGCGAGCAGCAATCGTGGTTCAGGTACGCCGGCCGCCTCGCCTGCGTACGAGACCAGTGCTGCGTGTTCGAGAGCACGACGCATGTTGAATGCCGAGTTCCCCGGTTCCTCGCGCAGTCGCAAGGACGTCCACACCGCACGCAAGAGTCCAGCACCCTCAAGGTCTCTGTCCAACACGGTGACCTGCAAGAGCTGTCCGGATCGACTGGTGGCGATGTATCGGCGCCCGCGATCGGTCGATTCCTGGGCTCGCAGCATCGTCACCGGGAGACCACCTCGGTCCAAGGCATCGGCGACCTCCCCGCCACTGGGGCGGGTGGTTTGGATGCCTAAGGCATAGCGCACTGCAAGGCCGATTGCCCAACCGATCATGAGCGAGGCCGCAAGGCCCGCTACGGCGACGGTCACACTGAGGATGGCCACGATGATGAGCGAGCCCATGACCACGACCGAAAGGACGTTCCAGGGGCGCCGACTCATCAACCGTGATGCTGTGATGAAGGCGAGCAGCCCGCCGAGGATGGGAGTGGTTGCTGCGTTGGATGGATCGTTTGATCCCGTCAGTGCTATCAGAAGTCGGGCGTCGGCGATTTCGGACACTAGGACCGACAGGCCGCTGAGGATCACAGCGGCGAGAAGCAGCGCAACGAGCGCGTCGAAGAGCTGTCGGACGCGGCGACGAATGATCAAGGCGATAGCACCGGCGATCGGAAGGGCGAGGGTGCCGATGCCGCCGATGATGTTGATGATCAGCACAACTGGATCGGGCAGCAGGCGGGCACCACCGACAAGGTCTTCTTCGAGCCCGCTGGTGGTTCCGGTGGCGAACCAACCCAGGGCCACCGAGGCCGCGGCCAGGACCAAGGCCAGGGCTAAACGCGCCAGGTCCAGGGGTCGACGCAGCCGTTTGGTGATGACGCCGTCTTCGATGACGATCGTGCCGGCGGCCGTAACCCCGTCCCCACCGGTCCCGATGCCTATGGCGCCGGCGTCGGCTAGTGCATCGGCGCGCAGATCTTGTTCAGATCCCTCCTGGAGGGCAGTTTCCCCGGCGTCAGACGTGCCATCGGTCGTGGCGAGCGGGTTGTTCGTGGGCACGGGAATCGGCCCGGCGATGGTGAGTTCGGTTCGCAGCGTCGATTCCGGGGTGGATGCGTTGTCCGCCCGCGTGTCGTCGCTCACCGCACGATGGTGTCACACTGCGGTGGTATTCATGGGTCGTGCGTGCCCGGTTGGACCTTTCGCCTCTGCCTCGAGCGCGTGCACCCCAGCTCGACCCGCAGCAGCAGGCGGTCGTGGATCACCGGGATGGACCGTTACTGGTGCTCGCCGGCCCGGGCACCGGAAAGACCACCACCGTTGTTGAGTCCGTCGCGGAGAGGTTAGACGAGGGCCAGCCGCCGGGAGAGGTCTTGGTGCTGACGTTCGGCCGGCGGGCTGCTGGGGAGGTGCGGGACCGAATTGCCGGCCGAGTCGGGGGCGGGCTGCTCCCACAGGTGGCCACGTTTCATTCCTTCGCCTACGGGTTGATCCGCTCGTACGCCCCCGCCGAGGAGTACCGCGATCCGCCGCGGCTGCTGTCGGGTGCGGAGGAAGACCAGCGCATTCGGGAGCTCATCGCCGGCAGTGTTGAAGACCAAAGTGTCCGTTGGCCTGAGGAACTGCGTGAGGCGCTCGGCACCCATGGACTTGCGGCGGAGGTTCGGGTCTTGATCGCCCGAATGCGCGAGCGCGGACTTTCGCCGGCGCGCCTTCGGGCGATTGCAGACGAGCGTGGACGCTCGGAATGGCGAGCTGTCGCGGATATCGCGGAGCAAGAAGAGGACGTCATGGTCCTGCAGAACGTGATGGACTACGCAGAGTTGATGCGCCGTGCAGTCCTGCGCGCTGGTGATCGTGACGTTCGAGCCGACCTGCACTCGCGCCTTCGCGCTATTTACGTTGACGAGTTCCAAGACACCGATCCGCTCCAGGTGGAGTTGTTGCGTCGAATCGCGGGCCCGAACTGCTCGGTCGTAGCCGTCGGCGATCCAGATCAGGCCATTTACGCGTTCCGTGGCGCGGATGTCCAAGGGATTCTCGACTTCCCTGAGACCTTCCGTAGGCCTGATGGCCAGCCCGCCCCGATTGTGGCGCTGCGATCGGTTCGCCGATACGGCCCGATGATCGCCGATGCCGCAAAGCGCGCGCTGGCCCCACGGACGCTGGGAACTTTGCCCATCGAGGTTCAGCGCCACCATCGTGATCCAGCATTCGTGTCGGGCGATGAGGTCACGGACGATGCTGAAACCGCAGTTCGAATCGTGTCGTGTTCGAGTCGCTCGTCGAGAGACGCGCATATCGCTGCGCAGATCCGGTCAGCTCACGTCCACGATCGTGTGCCGTGGCAAGACATGGCCGTTCTCGTTCGTTCGTCGGACGATCTCACGCGGGTGGAGCGTGCGCTGAAGGTTGCAGGGGTTCCCGCTTCGGTCACAGCAGATGAAGTCCCCTTGCGCGCCGAGCCTGCAGTCGCCGCACTGCTCTTAATAGTCGAGATCGCTGCTCGGCCACACACCGGAACACCCGAACGCATCGAGGATCTACTGCTCGGACCCATCGGGCGGATGGACGTTTCTGATCTCCGCAGGCTAGGACGCGCCCTGCGCTCAGCGCGGCGCGAGGCGGAAGAACCAGTGCTGCCTGCACGAGAGCTCGTTGCCGACGTGATCGTTGGTGATGAGCCACTCCCGGCGGCCATCGATCCTGCCTCCTCGGTTGCGACGAGTGTTGAACGAGTTCGCACGGTGCTGGCGGTCGTCGCTGAACAAGTCGCTGAGGGGGCGTCCATCGGTGAGGTTCTGTGGACCGCGTGGACGGGTGGTTCAGCGAACCATCGGTGGCCGGATCGACTACGCGAGGCGGCCCTTGACGGTTCGACCACTGCCAACCACGATCTCGATGCAGTGATCGCATTGTTCGACACTGCCGAACGTTTAAGCGAGCGTTACCGAGGCGTTTACGCTGTCACCACGTTCTTGGACACCTTGCGTGATCAGGCGATTCCAGCTGAGTCGATCGCCGAATCTGCGTCATCGGCATTGGGCGAGAGGGCATCGATCGTTCGGATCATGACCGTCCACCGAGCCAAGGGCTTGGAGTGGTCGAGGGTGTGGATCACCGGACTTGAAGAAGGTCGCTGGCCGAACGTCCAGCCACGCGGTTCGCTGCTTGCGGTAGAGGAGTTAGCCGCAACCGACCACCGGGTTCCCGATCTCATTCGGGAAGAACGCAATCTGCTGTACGTCGCCATTACCCGTGCTCGCGATCAGGTCACATTGCTGCCCGTGGACTCCGGGGACGAGGGGGATGACCGCCCGAGCCGATTCATCGCAGACCTCACCGCCCCGTCAACCGATGGTTGCTTCACCGCCGGCGTCCCACTCGAGGTTGTTTCGCACCGATCGGATCTCGTCACGAGTTGGAGCGGACTTGTGGCCGACCTCCGGCGAGCGCTCGTTGTTCCCGAAACGTCCGATGCGACGAGGAATCAGGCCGCAAGCCTGTTGGCGCGAATTGCTCAACTTCGTGACCGCGCCGGACACGCCGCTGTGCAAGCCGCAGATCCACACAATTGGTGGGGGCTCCATGAGTTGTCGGAGGGCCCTACAACACTGCGTCCGGTTCAGGAGCCGATTGCGTTGTCAGGGTCCTCGCTCGATGCGATCGGTCAATGCTCGATGAAGTGGTTTCTCGACCACGAAGTCCATGCCGAAGTCGCACGATCGAGTTCAACGGCGTTCGGCAGCATCATCCACGCGATTGCCGACAACGTTGCTCGCGGTGAAATTCCAGACGACATCGAGGCGATGGATGCCTATGTCGATCGGGTTTGGACCGAGGTCGGGTTCGATGCTCCGTGGCGTTCTGCGTCAGAGCGGGCAGAGGCACGTCGAGCCCTAGAACGCTTCCTGCGCTATCACCATGAGGCTCGCCGTGAGTTCGTCGAAAGTGAGCGCTACATCGTTTCCGAACTGTCTGTGCCCACCCCCGGTGGTGGGTATGAAGACGTGAAAATCCGCGGGTTCCTCGATCGCATCGAAAAGGATGCCGAAGGTCGTTGGGTTGCGATCGATTTCAAGACTTCGTCGTCCTTTCCGACGCAAGCCGAAACCGATGAACACGGACAGTTGGGTCTCTACCAACTGCTGCTTCGTGACGGATACGCCTCATCCGACGCGGCGCAGGCCGACGTAGGAGGTGCTGCGCTTATCCAGCTGCGCAAGGACACAGGTGTCAAGGATCCAGGGCCCAAAGAGCAGATGCAGACGCCATTGCCTGCTAGTGGGGGCGACCACGGTGAGTCGAGCACGTGGATCGAAGAGGCGTTGGGTGAGGCCGCTGAGATCGTTCGCGGCGAGGACATTCGCGCGAGCGTTGGCAAACACTGCCGCTACTGCAATTTCGTGCAGATGTGTCCAGCAAAAAGCTCGCAGGTTTCGGTGATCGAGTTGGACGGTGGCACCGACGACTTCGGGGGTGATGACGAGTGAGCATGGATCGAGACGCGTTGAACCAAGCACTCGGATTCACCCTGAGCGAGAGTCAGTGGGAGGCGGTGAGTGCTCCTCTGGCGCCCGGCGTGATCGTTGCGGGCGCAGGAACCGGAAAGACAACCTCGATGTCCGCGCGAGTGGCCTTCTTGAGTGCCAACGGCCTGGTGGATCCGAGTCGTGTCCTGGGGTTGACCTTCACCAATAAGGCTGCAGCACAACTGCTCGGCGCCATGCGTTCACGGGTCGCTGCGGTCGGATTCGTCGACGCCGAGCCGTTGGTGTTCACCTACAACGCATTTGCCGCCCGCATCGTGACCGACTACGGCCTACGCATCGGTCACGAACCGTCAGCCACGTTGCTCGTTGATGGGCTTCGCCACCAGCATGCCTATCGACTCGTGTGCAGCGTTGCCGATGAGGACATCGTGGAATCACTCGCGCGATTTGGTCGCAACCCAGTGTCGATTACCGAGCACATGCTCCGGCTCGACGGGGAGTTGAGTGAATTGGCGATCGAACCCGACGCCTTGATGGAACATGATCGAGAACTCGTGACGCGCCTGGACACCCTTGGGACAGGGAAAGGCAAGTCCCGTGAAATCTCAGAGGCAGCCGAACGTCGGATAACACTTGCGGGGCTCATTCGCCGGTGGCGGGAGTACAAGACCCGTAACGATCTGTGGGAGTACGCCGATCAGATTCGACTGGCCCAGCGGATTGTCGACCGATTCCCGGAGACTGCTGCCGAGATCCGTGCGCGCTACGACGTCGTCCTGCTTGATGAGTACCAAGACACCTCGATCGCTCAGCGGCTCCTGCTGCAGACGCTGTTCGCCAACGGCTTTCCCGTGACGGCTGTCGGCGATCCATGTCAGGCGATTTACTCGTGGCGCGGCGCCAGCGTGGACAACATCGAATCGTTCCCCGTGCACTTCCCGCATCAAGCCGGCCGTCCGGCCGATCGATTCTCCCTGGTGGAGAACCGGCGGTCGGGACCCGCGGTGCTGCACGTTGCCAACGAGGTAGCGACGGACCTGCGTGCTGAACACGCGGGAGCCGATCCGCTCACTCCTGCTCCCGAGGCTCGAGCGGCACGCGTGGACGTCGGACTGTTCGACACCATTGATTCCGAAGTTGAATTCGTCGCCCACGCGGTGCGCGATGTCCACACGTCGTGCGCCAAGCGCAGTGCCGACGGGGATTCGACTTCCCGTGACTCGATCGCGGTGCTGTGCACCACGGCGCAAGACATTCGTCGCATGGATCAGGCCCTGCGCAAACTCGGAGTGCCAACCCACGTCACCGGTGCGGCAGCTCTGCTGGCCGACCCAGCTGTTGCAGACGCTCGAGCGTTGTTGGAAGTAGTGCACGAGCCCACCGCGAACCCAGCAATGGTGCGCCTGCTGACGGGTGCCCGCTGGAGGATCGGGGCTCGTGACCTCGCTGCTTTGGGAGCGCGCGCCAGCGACCTCGCTGGAGGTCGTGGTCGGCGCGACACCGAGACGATCGAAGAGGATCTCGAGGAAGCGGTCACGGGAAGCGATGCTGTTGAACTCACTGCACTTGCGGATGCGGTCGTGGATCCTGGGTCAGCGGACCACTACTCGACGCGAGCGCTGGAGGTCTTTGCAGAGGTCTCAGGGTTGATTTCCCACTTGCGCGGATATACCCATGAGCCGCTGACCGACTTCATCGGTCGGACCATCGAAGCGCTCGGGGTTGATGTCGAGGCTGCAATCGCCGACCCTGATGGTTCGAGCGTCGCTGCCTTGGCGGACTTCCTGACACTGGCTGCGGGTATGACGGAAATCGATGGACGCGTCAGCCTTGGCGGCTTCCTGACATGGCTGCGCGATGCCGAGCGCTTCGACGTCACGATCGCCCACACGCGGCCTCGGATCGACGGTGCGGTGCAACTGATGACCGTGTTCGCGGCTAAAGGATTGGAGTTTGCCCACGTTTTTTTGCCCTTCGTGTCCGAGCGGGCATTTCCCGGGGGGAAATCCCGAGGTCGTTGGTTGACGAGTTCACAAATCGTTCCCTGGACGCTGCGCTCGGATGCCCCACCGCAGTTGTCGTCATTCCCCGAGGACGATGGAACATCAATCAGCAAGCAGCACGACCTCTATGTCGACACCCTTCGAAGTGTGGAGGATCGAAATCACGAACGGCTTGCGTACGTAGCGTTGACGCGCGCCGAGGAATCCTTGACCGTGACAGGGCATTGGTGGGGCCCAGGGCAGGCCAAGCCCCGCGGTCCCCACCGATTCTTGAATCAGATTCGATCTGCGGTCGAATCAGCCGATCCCGACTTGTGTCGAGTGGTCCTCTGGGCCCCCGAGCCAGAACCTGGGACTCCCAATCCCGTCACCCGCGGCGGTTCGGTGATGTGGCCGCAACCTGTTGCTGCCGACTATCGCGCATCGCTCATGCACGCGGCTGAACTTGCCAGAGCCGCCGAGTCGAATGCTGCCGTCATGTTCGAGGAGTCACTGGGGTTCTCCGACATTCAGGATCCGGGTGGGTCCTCGCAAGAGCAGCGAGTACGAATGTGGCATGAGACCTACGACGCACTTATCGAGGACGCAGTCGCTTCGGAAAGCGACGAACACGTAGTCCAGCTCGGCGAACATGTGGGCGCGACAACTTTCCTTCGAGCCATTCGCGATCCAGATGCGGTAGCACTGGACCTTCTGCGGCCGATGCCGCGCCAACCCTCGCGTGCGGCCGCTCGAGGCATCGCGTGGCATGCGTGGGTTGAGACCGCACTCGGTCAGCAGTCGCTGCTTGGCTTCGACGACCTTCCGGGTGCGGCGGATGAGTACATCGTGAGTGATGCGCAACTCGAGGAGCTGAAGCGTTCGTTTAGCAAGACTCGTTACGCCGGGCGCGGGCCGGTTGCTGTGGAACGCGGATTCTCCGTGATCATCGGCGGACGGGTGATTAGTGGGCGCATTGACGCTGTCTTCACAGACAGGGGACGTTTCGAGGTCGTCGATTGGAAGACCGGGGCTACTGCGTCGGTGGATTCGCGCCAGCTGGCGATCTACCGGCTTGCGTGGGCCCAGATAGCCGGCGTGGACTGGCAGGACGTGGACGCCGCATTCGTCATGGTGGCGTCGGGGGAGGAAATCCGACCGAATACCGACGCTGAGGTCCGCGCGCTTCTCGAACTCGGTTAAGGCTCGTCTTCATCGGGGACTGCGACCGGATCGATCGGCGCACCCTTGTCATCCCCGTCCATCGTTTCCTCGACGATCTCTTCGCCCGCCTCTTCCGTTGGTGTTGGACGCGTTCCTACGAGTCCACGCATCCACTCGCGCGCCGGCTCCTCGACGACCCTCCACATCACCCAAGCGATGACCAGGGCCCCAGCAATGAGCACGACGACACCCAGGGCATACAGCGCACCCGATTCGATGCCGGCGACGCGCATTCCAGCCCGCCACAGTCCCATCCAGACCAAGTGCGTCATGTACAGCGAGTACGAGATAAACCCACCGAGGACGAGCGTTCGAGTAGACAGTGGTCGGGCTAAGCCTCCCCGGGCAAGCGCTAAAGCACCGATCCACGCAACGAGCAGCGGGACTAGGGCGAGATGGAAGTACGGTGGCAGAGGCTCTGCATCGGGGTTCATCGCATTGGCGGGTGGTTGGGCCGCCGGAAGCCAGGCCAAGAACACTGCACCTGCGACGACCAGCGCCGGGAGGATCGCCGACAGCCATTCCGCAGGACGGTGGACGCTGTTCTTGCGTTCTGCCAACCGCTGGACGATCAGGTAGGTCACCGCTCCGGCTGCGAACTCGCTAGCGATGCGGTACGTCGATCCCCAGTTGTCGGTGTAGTACGGATCACTCGTTCCCAAGCCGTAGCCGACCAAGGGAGCGAGCATGGCGAACCATGCGATGACGAGAACGAAAGTGGGAACCTTCTTGTGCAGCCGCCACAGCACAAGCACCAAGACTGGGAATGCGAGGTAGGCCAGCCATTCCATCGACAGTGACCACGCGACGAAGTTCCAGCCGCGTTCGGGATTCGGCCCCCACTCTTGGATCAGGAGAAGGTTCTTTATGAAGTCGATCGGGTTCCACCAGTCGCGATCGATGTCCTCGCCGAGAACACGGGCTTGCGCGAACACCGCAAGGCCGGCGACCACGAGCATGACAAGGTGCACCGGGTAGATCCGAGCCAGGCGGAGCCACCAGAAGCGGATCGTGTCTCCACCGCGGATTGCTGGTCCCATCCGAGTCAAATACGTGTGGGTCAAGATGAAGCCCGAAAGTGCGAAGAACAGATCCACGCCAAGACGTCCGACCCGCATGACGTCGCCGACCACGGGGATCGCGAGGAGTCCCAGGACGTTGAACGGGCCTTGCAGGTGATAGGCGAAGACCCAGAAGGCGGCCACGAAGCGGATTCCCGTCAGCTGGCGGATGAACACGCTCACGCTGACACCTTAGGCTCGCACCAATCGTTAGTGGGGAGATCGCGTGCGTATGTCGGATCCGCAGTGGTGGCTGCTTGATGATCTTGTGCTCGCACGATCAGCCATCGACCGAGCAGCGGAGCGACGAAGTGACGCGGACTGGGTCGCGCAAGCCCTTGCTGACCCGTCGAGTCGATTCGTCCAAATTCACCAGGGCCAAGCAGTCTTGCAGGGGAATCGTCTCGCATTGAGCGGACCGGTGCCGGACAACATCCCGACGTCGCTCCTCGGCATCGACGATCAGGGAACCGCGTATTTCTGTGCTCACTACGACGCCGCCCCGACGACTGAGGATTCCCGCAGGTGGGCTGATCTGCGGATGTCCGGTTCGAATCTCAATTCGATGGACGCGGGACTCATGGTGGCGTCGGTAGCACTGGACAATTGGTCACGAACCCATCGGCACTGCAACCGGTGTGGTGGAGAACTTGCATGGCGCGAGGCTGGCTGGTCGAGGTACTGCCCTCATGACGACGTATCCCATTTTCCCCGTACCGATCCTGCGGTAATCGTCCTGGTACGCGATGACGCAGATCGCGCACTGCTGGGTCGGCAGGTGCGGTGGGAACCGACGTGGTTCTCAACTCTGGCGGGCTTTGTTGAAGCCGGCGAGTCCGCCGAAGCCGCAGTCCGGCGCGAAGTGCACGAGGAGTCTGGCGTTCGCATCGGTAACGAGCCACAGGACTTGATCTATCTGGGTAGCCAGCCCTGGCCTTTTCCGGCGTCCTTGATGTTGGGCTATCACGCGTTCGCGCGCGATGTCACGATTGAAGTCGATGGCGACGAGATCGCGGAGGCTCGATGGTTCACCCGCGAGCAGATGGCCCAGGCCTGCGAATCGGGGGAAATCTCACTCCCACCAGCGGTCAGCATCGCCCGAAAGTTGATCGAGCGCTGGTACGGCGAGCCGTTGCCGGGGGATTGGAGCAGGCCGCTTACGCGGCCGAGCCGCTGAAAGGTGCTGCCCTAGGACGCGAGTGACTCGAGCTTGGCGACTAGCTCCTTGAAGGGCGGGTTGGTCATTGCCGTTCCGTCGGGGAAGACAACGGTCGGAACCGTCTGGTTTCCGCCATTGCGGTTTTCCACAAAATGGGCGGCATCCGGTTCATGCTCTATGTCCACCTCGGTGAAAGGAATGTCTCCGCGCATCATCTGCGCCTTGAGTCGCTGGCAGTAACCGCACCACACCGTGGTGAACATCAGTACTCCACCGGGATCGGGCGTCCACCGTGCGTCATCACTCATAGCGAGCATCGTAGGCAATCTGTGTGTTTTCGCGCTTTGCGGCATCGCCTAGGTGGATTGGATCACTACAGTGCGAGTGGTGGAGAGTCAACGGCGACCGGTACCCGACTGGATCTGGCTCATTGTTCTCTTTGCCGGCGGATTCGCGATCTTGAAGGTGGTCGACTGGATCTGGGGCCTGGAGAACTACTGGATCGCCACCGGTGCCATCGTGCTGTGGGTTGTGACGGTGGCTGTTTTGCAACGTTTCCGTCGCGGGGGAGCCGATCAGCGCTCCTTCTAGCAGTAGGGCACCTTGATTAGACAGACTGCAATTCGGCTGCACCAAACGACACGCTGAATCGATCGCACCAGATTGTCACGCTCGTCAGATTCGAAATGTCCGCGTCAGCGGGAATCGGATAGTTCTGATTTCCCTTGTTGCCTTTCAGGGCTCCAAGGTCGAGATAGTCGTCGTCGTCGAAGACAAACCAGCCATCTCGACCCTCGATGACCGGCGCGGCAGCCAGCCAGACCTTGAGGTCCGGCCCGTTATCGGTGTCGAGATCGGTCAATCGGAGGACACGACTGCCGTCTTCGAGGGTAATGATCCGAGCCTTGCCAGCGGTGGGGTGCTCGTGGGAGATGAACGTTCCCTCGGCCTCGACGACCCGCGTGGGTGTTTGGGCCGCCGTCTCCCTCGGAGTGGAGGTCACCGAGTCATCGGATGCCTTCGGAGACGGCACAATCGCAGTGGGCGAATCGGGAGAGGGCTCAACGGCATCGAGGGTTTCCTCGACACTCGTTTGGCTGACCACGCCTGGGAGTTCCTCATCAACTGTGACGTCGATGAACAAGCGCCACGGTTGGAAGGCAGCCATCGCGATAACGAAGGCCGCGCCGATCACCACCACGGCGGGTATCCAGAACGCAGGACGGGTCAACCAGGTTGGACCGCGCATGGGGTTTCCTCTCCTTGGCTACCGATGACGGTTTCGCATTCAGACGGTTACGGCAACCCTGCGGTTCCATTGGCGACCGGTCATGAACTGGCATGCTGGTGTTGTGGCGGGCGTCGGCGGAGCGGGTCATCACCCTGAGGTTGCTGTTCTAGGGCACCGGTTTGATCCGCACCGCGTAATTTACGCGACGATCATCTTGATGGTCACATTGACCGCGGCGGGAGACGTGGACGTTGACGTCATCGCCGGCCAGGGATTGTGGGACCTAATTACTATCGCCTTCTTCCCGCTTCTTGCATTGTCGATGGCGCACAGTTTTTCGGATGCCCTGGATATCCAAATCCGGACCGGACATCGCTTGCAGCGATCAGATCGCTTGGTCCTGGCGCGCGATGCCCTGCAGTACCTAGCGGTAGGCGTACCCGTTGTAATCATTGGAGTCGTGGTCTCTTTGACCACTGGGAGCACTTCCCAAGCCGTCGATCTCAGCGTCGATCTCTACGCGATAAGCCTTATCTTCTGGGGTGTCTACGCGGCCCGAGCGGCCGGTCTGGGGGCATGGGGGCAGGTGACGTTTGGCCTGGTCTACGGGCTCTTGGGATTCGCGATTGTCATGGTGGAGTACGCCATCCTCCATTGAGCGGCATCTCAGACGCTGAAGCGAGCGTCGGCCTGCCGTGACAGCATCACCCTGTGGACCCGCAATCTGTACTCGACGGCCTGGACGCTGAGCAGCGGGCTGTCGCGGAGAGCCTCGAGGGTCCGGTCATGGTGCTCGCGGGAGCCGGGACCGGCAAGACTCGCGCGATCACCCATCGAATCGCCTACGGCGTTCTCACTGGAGCGCACGATCCTCGACGCACTATGGCAGTCACATTCACAAACCGTGCGGCGGGTGAGTTGCGGACGCGATTGCGTGCTCTCGGCGTCGATGGTGTCCAGGCACGGACTTTCCATGCGGCGGCGCTGCGGCAGTTGCGGTACTTCTGGCCCCGGATTTCTGATCGCGCCTTTCCTGACCTCATGCCGAGCAAGGCGCAGATGGTTGCCGCTGCACTCGCGGCCAATGATCTGTCGCCTGATACCTCGCTCGTGCGCGACGTCAGCGGCGACATCGAATGGGCACGTGTCAATTTCCTCGATCAGCACACTCTTGTTGGTGCCAACCATGCGCGTGCGCTGAGTCTTGAGCCAGCTCAGTTGTCTCGCGTTTTGGCCTTCTACGAACAAGCCAAATCCGACCGAGGTGTCATCGACTTTGAGGACGTCATGCTGGTGCTCGTCGGTGCTTTGTCGTCTGACCATTCGATCGCCCGAGAAGTGCGAACGGCTTATCGGTGGCTCACAGTCGATGAATACCAAGACGTCAATCCCGTACAGCACGCCTTGCTGAAGTTGTGGCTCGGTGATCGTGACGACATATGCGTAGTCGGCGACCCAAGCCAGACCATTTACTCCTTCACCGGAGCACGCTCGGATTACTTGATTCGGTTTCCCCACGAGTTCCCAGACTCGACCGCCGTGCGCCTGGTGCGCTGCTATCGGTGTTCTCCGCAGATCGTTGAGTTAGCCAACGGTGTCATTCACGCGGGCGCGTCGTCCGCGGCTGCCGTCACGCTGACATCGCAACGTGACGCATCGGCGGTGCCAGAGATTGACGTCTTCGACGACGATGTCGCCGAGGCCTCAGCGGTCGCCCAGCGGATCAAAGCGAGCATCGACTCTGGGATACGCCCACGCGACATCGCCGTTTTGTATCGAATCAATGCTCAGCAGGTGGAAGTCGAGTCCGCGCTCGCCGATGCTGGAGTGCCTATCACCGTGCGCGGATCTGAGCGATTCTTCGAGCGAGGAGAGGTTCGCGAGGCGGTGACTCGACTTCGTGGAGCCGCTCGAGCGGGGGTAATCGACTCTTCGGATACCGTTTCGGCCGTTACGGACGTCCTTAGTTCTATGGGGTGGACCCCTGACCAGCCCACCACCACCGGCGCCGTGCGCGAGCGTTGGGAATCTTTGGCGGCGTTGGTTGAACTCGCACGTGAAAGCGGTGCGGCTGACCTAGCGGAGTTCATCGGCTACGTAGACGAACGTGCCTCGGCACAGTTCGCACCGGTTCCCGACGGAGTAACGCTGGCGTCGATCCACGCCGCCAAGGGTCTGGAATGGCGAAATGTTCATCTCATCGGTTGCAGTGATGGCTTGCTGCCTCTCCAACATGCCGAGACCGCCGAGAACATCGAGGAGGAACGGCGTCTCCTCTACGTCGCGATCACCCGAGCCGAGCGTGAGCTTCGCCTGTCGTGGGCGCGGTCTCGCCAGCCAGGCGGCAGGCCAACGCGACAGATGAGTCGTTTCCTCACGCGGTTAGCTGCCCTTCCCGGTGCCGATGCGTCCTGTGTTCAGCGTGCGTCCGGGCAGCGCTCGGGCAAGGGGCGTTCGCGGCGGGGGCCGGCTGCGTGTCGCACGTGCGGCAAGGCCCTTGTCACGCCAGGGGAGCGGACGATCGGACGATGCCAGGTCTGTCCTGCGACGTTTGACGAAGATTTCCTCGAGGAGCTCAAAGAGTGGCGGATCGGCCATGCTCGAGAACGAAGCGTCCCGGCCTACGTCGTATTCACCGACGCCACCTTGATCGCCATCGCTGAACAACTACCGGCAGATACTGATTCCCTGAGTTCGATTCCGGGAGTTGGGCCCGCCAAGCTCGAGGCCTACGGGGAAGAGATCGTCGATCTGGTGCGCGGGCGCCGTTAGTTGCCAGCGTGACTGGGCTCGATGAAGTCCGGCACCCATCGCTCGATCTCGCCGCGGGCAGGCACAGTTGCATCGAGCTGGCACAGCACACCGATGCTGCCGAGCCACACGCGGTGAATCAGTGCGTAGGACGGCGGGAGATTAATTTTCAAGCCGACGGCGAAGTCAGGACTGCGGAAGTCATTGATTCGCGTGAACTGACCTCGGAGCCACTCGCGGTTGAAGTGGAAGTACTCGTGGCGTGCCGGTTCCACGAATGGATCGAGGTAGTTGAGTAGTTGCTCGGGATCAACATCGACGTGCGGAAGCACGAAGCCCTCGTCGCGAAGTCCTTCGACGACTCGTTGCGCGTCGCCACTCTGGGCAATCCGAAGCAGGGTGCCCATTGCCGGAGGAAGTCCGTCCGGCAGCACCGCCACCGCTCCAAAGTCGAAAACGCAGAGACGACCATCGTTGGTCATTCGGAAATTACCCGGGTGTGGATCTGCGTGGAGCAGTCCGGCGCGCGAGGGTCCGGACAGCAGGAATCGTTCGTAGAGAAGTCCGATGCGGTCGCGTTCTTCTGGGGTTCCGTTCGCAATGATGTCGGACATTGGTCGGCCGTCTACCCACTCGGTGATGAGTACGTGAGGGGCTGCGGCCAGTACGTGGGGGATGCAGAACTCGGGATCGCCGTCGAAGGCAACCGCGAACTGGCGCTGGTACTGGGATTCGCCGAGATAGTCCAGTTCCTCGATGACACGCTCTTTGAGTTCGGCGATCAGTGACTTGAGATCCAAGCCTGGAACCCAGGAAGCAAAAAGTTTGCCCATCCGGGCCATTTGGTTGAGATCCGCAATGAGCGCCTTGTCCGCCCCGGGGTACTGGACCTTGACAGCGACCTCACGTCCGTCGTGCCAGATTGCCTTGTGCACCTGACCGATGGAGGCAGCTCCGGCGGGTTTGTCGTCGAAGTGGGTGAATTGGTCGCGCCAGTCGGCACCCAGAGAGTCAGCGAGGATTGCATGGACGGTCTCAGCGGGCATTGCTGGTGCTGCATCCTGCAACTTCGTCAACGTTGCCCGGTATGGACCGGCCACCTCCTCGGGAAGGGCCGCCTCGAAGATGCTCATAGCCTGGCCGAGTTTCATTGCTCCGCCCTTGAGCTCCCCGAGAACGGCGAAGATCTGTTCAGCCGTACGTTGCTGGATCTCGGCGGTGACCACTTCTGCAGGCTTGCCGCCGACCTTCTTGCCAAAGCCCCACGCTGCCCGACCGGCATAGGACGCCGGCAAAGTGGCGATTCGGACGCTTCGCGTCAGTGCGTTCTTGGGAATGTCGGGCACTCGCCCATTGTCACCGAGGTTGATCGATCCTGCGCGTCGCGGTCCCCCCGGAGGGCGGCCGGCGCGCCCGCGCCCCACAGGCAGCCGCATTCGGGGTGTGCGGCAACGAGGTGCTCGCTGGCTCGGAAACTGGGAGTTTCGATCACTATCCGTCGCGGTGATGCGCGTTCAGAAGAGTCGATCCAGTTTCTGACCATGGCCACGGCGTGAACGGCACTGTGTGAGGCAAGTAACGAATCGGTCGCCACGGGGAGATTCGTGCGGTGCTGGATCCATTGGCTAATGATCGATGGCCAGAGATGATTGGTGTCGCGATGGTGCAGGAAGCTGCACCGCAAGCAGGGGGTTCGTCCAGGTTCGACGAGTGGACCAACGCTGGCGCGGCCGCGGTATGCAGTTATCGGCAGGTGCGGACGATCCTGGGCTGCCGATGGCAGCCAGGACAAGACTGCTTCGGGAGCATCGGCAGGCACGGATGCGCACACGATCACGATGTCCGCAGGCACCACACTGGTGTGATTGACGGCGTTCAAGCCACCGGCCAGCAATGTCTCCCTGAGCAAACTCACCCAGCGATCGTCACCGATGACAGCAACGGACGATGCCATTCTCGAGGCGATCGCCGAGGCCGGGTGGTTGTGCCACGTTGACAACGCGACGAGAGACGGCTGTGCGGCGAGTCTTTCTTGGGGAGAGAGCCACCAGCATTCACCGGGATCTTGCAATGCGCCTCGATTGCGGACCTCGTCGATGACACTGGCCGCGCGTTGGGTGTGACCGGGAAATGCATCGAGGGCCTCGCCCCATGAGTGGAAATTAGGCAATCCACGAAGCCACGTCGTTTCCGCTTCGGAGAGCAATGTGGGGTACGGGTTGTCTCCGATGTGCACACGGTGCGCGTCGATGCGGATGATCGCGGTGTCTGGGCGCAATCGAGGGCAGGGGGGTTCGGTTTTACTCGAGTTCGACATGCGCCGACGATTGCGGCAAAGGCTTGTGGACGGCCAGATGCGATCCACAGGCTCCATCGGCTAACGAAGCAATGGCAGCACACCGCTCACGAGCAAAAATCAACAATCACCTCCGCGAGAACCGCGGCACACGTCATGACGTCGTCGATGGCGACGTACTCGTCCGGTGCGTGGGCGACGCGTGAGTCGCCCGGCCCGTACTGCACCGTGGGGATCCCGCCCTTGCCGACGAGAAGCCGCAGGTCCGACCCATATGGTCCGCCGTAGGTCTCGGGAGTAGCGCCTGCTGTGCGCGTGTGGGCGTCACGGACTAAGGACACGATGGGTGCGTCCGGCTCCGTGCGTCCGGAGTGGAATTGGCCGCCCCACCATTCGACCGTGACCGGATGCTCGCGCAGCCACGCGTCCGACTCGCACACGCGTGAAACGGCTGCCTCAAGCTCGCGTCGCGCGTGATCGGCGGTCTCATCGAGAGCGACTCCCAGACGTCCTTCGGCGATCAACAAATCGGGAACAGTTGATGCCCAGTCGCCTGCGTGCACCGTACCGATGGACAACGGGTAGGCAATCGGCCAACGTTTCATGAGCGGATCAACGTGGGCGTTGCGGATCGCCTCGAGTTCGGACAGCGCTCGTAGCACCGGCACGAATTTCTCGATGGAACTGACGCCCTCCGACCGGCGTGACGCATGGATTGCGGCACCGGGCACCCGAAGCCGGAAGGTGAGTGCCCCGCCGTTGGCGGGGACGAGATCCAAGTCGGTCGGCTCAGGAATGACGCATGCATCGATTGGGGTAGCAGCGAGTTGTTCTAGTGCAGCGTAGGTGCCCAGCCCACCGTCTTCTTCGCCGCTGACGGGGCATAGCAAAACGTCCCCTCTGAGCGACACTCCTGATGCGCGAACCATTCGTACGGCTTCCCATGCTGCAACGAGTCCTGCCTTCATATCGCAAGCGCCGCGTGCGATGACAACTGAGCGGCCATCGATCTCAGCTGTCCTGGGCGTAAAAGGGTCGCCGCTCCAAGCATGTATGTCCCCGGGCGGCACGACGTCGGTATGGCCGTCTATGAGCAAAGTGCGGCCATCACCGGTACCCGCGAGCCGAGCTAGAACACCCAAGGCTCGTTGTCTATCGACCTCCATCCCGGGGAAGTCGGGCTGAGCCATAGTGGAGGTGACGTCTATGTCCCACGTAGAGACCTCGAGCCCCTCGGCGATCCACCGGTCGGCTAGGTGGCGTTGAGCATCGATTTCCGCGTTGGTTCCACCGAGCGAGGGAATCCTCAGCAACTCATCGAGGTCGGTCAAAAGCCGGTCGGCGTCAACGCGGGAAATCCAGTTTTCGGGTCGGGGTGAGTCCTCGGGCACGGGCCAATTGTGCGGGAGGGTGGTCTGAACCGATTCTTCGAGGGGAAAAGCGGGTTATTTAACCGAATTGTCTGATTATTTCCCGCGGCACGACGGCGCGTGCCTCTTATCTACCCCCTTGCTGCCCTAGGGTGAATTCGTGCCCACGGGGCATCAGGTGGCGCCTGCCACCGACCGCTGAGGCGGTAGATCGGCAAGAGGAGGGCCCCATGGCCGAGGAATACACCGGTGAGGCGTACTGCGTGAAGTGCAAGGAGAAGCGCGAGTTCACCGGACACGTTGAGGAGAAGAACGGCCGTCGCTTCGCCAAGGGCATCTGCCCGGTTTGCGGCACCAAGGTCACGAGGATCTTGGGCAAGGCCTAGTTCGGCCTCCGACGGCTCTAGGGCAAACCGCCCGGTCGTCACCAGTTTCCGCGCAAGGCCCGGAAGCCCTGGCATCAAGCCAGCGGTATCCGGGCCTTTCGCTTGCGGTTACCGTGGTGACATGAGCATGCCCTTCGGCTTCGGAGCCCCGGGATCTGGGGACAACAACCCGTTCGACGCCAACGCGCTCGGACAAGCACTCCAACAACTCGGCCAGATGATGCAGTCCGCCGGAGCGCCAGGTGCCGATGGTCCGGTGAACTGGTCGATCGTCGAGGACGTTGCGCGTAAGGCGCTGGTCGCTGCTGGTGATCCGTCGATTTCGGAGGGTCAGCGAGAGGCGGTGACGTCGGCGATCTCACTTGCGGAACTGTGGCTAGATGAGGTCACCCAATTCCCTGCTTCGGGCGCGCCCGTTCAGGCGTGGTCGCGTAGTGACTGGCTCGTGACCACCGGCCCCGCGTGGAAGCGGATCGTGTCGCCTATCGCTGAGCACGTAACCGGCGCAGTAGCCGGCATGATGCCCAGTGGTCAGGACCTCACGCAGATGAGCAGCGACGATCTCAATGCGGCACTGCCCGAGCAACTGCGCGGAATGCTCCCGGACGGAATGCCTTCTGAGTTTCTTCAGATGCTGCAACCCATGATGGGCATGGTGCAGCAGCTGGGCGCTGCCGCTTTTGCCATGCAGGTGGGCCAGGCGCTTGCCGGGCTCGCGGACCAAGTCTTGTCGGCTTCCGATATTGGCATTCCTTTGACGGAGACGCCGCACACCGCGGTGCTTGCGAACAATGTCGCGGCCTTCTCCGAAGGACTCGAAGTGTCGCCATCGGATGCGTTGATGTACGTAGCGCTGCGAGAGGCCGCTCACCAGAGACTCTTTGTTCACGTTCCCTGGCTCGCACCTCGGGTAGTCGGGGCGGTTGAGCAGTACGCCCGCTACATGAAGGTCGATTCTGAGCGGTTGTCGGAGGCCATGGGGGATGTGGACATCTCGAATCCCGAAGCTCTGCAACAGGTGCTCGCCGGAGGCTTGCTCACGCCGGAGGACACACCCGAACAGAAGGCCGCCATCGCTCGACTGGAGACCTTGTTGGCATGTATCGAGGGGTGGGTGGACGAGGTCGTTCAGCAGGCCAGCGGGGAACGACTTCCAGCATTGACTGCCTTGACCGAAGCTATGCGTCGTCGGCGTGCGGCCGGGGGTCCGGCAGAGCGGACTTTCGCAGCTCTCGTGGGCATGGAACTGCGTCCCCGAGCCATGCGCGAAGCCCACACGGTTTTTGCAGCTATCCGCGCGAGTCGCGGAGCAGAGGCGCGCGATGCCGTGTGGTCCCACCCCGACCTATTGCCTGGCCCGGAGGATCTTGAGGATCCGCTTGGCTTCGCACAGGGTTCGGGTGCAGTCCCGGACACGATTGATTGGCTGGAAGACAGTGGGCTGGAAGACGAAGCCTTTGGCGGTGAGTTCGGCGGTGAGTCAAACGATGGAGACGACGCATCCTCATGAACTTGCTTGAGGATGCTCGAGCCCTTCTCGCCGAATTCACCCACGACGATCCCGGCCAGCTGGCGCTCGCGCAGGAATACATCGACTTCGTCGATCGTCATGACGATGCCGTCTGGCGGTCCTGTCGCGTGGGACATGTGACCGCCAGTGCCATCGTTATTGACGAGTCCGAGGGTCAGGTTCTGTTGACTCTGCATCCCAAGGTGGGCCGATGGCTGCAACTCGGAGGTCATCTGGAATCCGGTGACACCAGCATCGTGCAGGGCGCACTTCGAGAGGTGCGCGAGGAAAGCGGGATTAGCCACGGTCGAATCAGTGCGCTGCCCATCCGGCTAGATCGCCACGACGTTCCCTGTGGGCGCGACGAGCAGGGACAGCCCTTGGCGAGCGTTCATTGGGATGTGCAGTTCCTGGTGTTGGCGCCGGATGCGGTTGACCTCGTCATGAGCGACGAGAGCGATGACCTTGCTTGGTTCTCCGCCGATCTACAGCCCGATGTCGACGCATCGGTCCGTGCACTCGTCGCTGATGCCCAGGGTTGGCGCGACTCGGACGAGCGACGCTCGTGGCTCATTTTCGGGTAACGAGCCGCTTAGGAATTTTTCTCCACAGCCTGGGGGTGACGATTTCCTCCTGGAAGGGGTCTGTTCGAGGCGTATTCCTCAGGTTATTCACAGCGGAATTCACCGATATTCCACAACTCATCTCCGCGTTGCCCCCAGGCTGTCCCCAGTTCTATCCACACCCCGCGTGGGAAATCTGTCCGAACGGTTTGACGCAGACGTGGGTCCGTCCCTAGCGTCTTCGCGTCGAAGCCCCCGGGATAACGGGTGGATGCACGCAAGGGGAAGGCGGGCATCCATCATGCGCCCCGGGGGCTTCACGTATTTGGCCTGAATCGGGCACCTTCGGATGTCGTGCGCCTACAGCTCACGTGCTTTGCCATCAGGGCACGGATGGCCCCACCTTGGGCGCTGGCGTAGTCTCAACTACGTCACCGACCGGTGCGATGAGCATTGGTCGGGACTGGTCATGGATAGTCAAAGGTGTTCGTGACGGGGATGAGGCGAGAGGAAGGTCTTGTGTCGGCACTCGTGTGGTGGGCTATTCCCATACTCGTCACGGCACTTGCGATCGCAATAGTGACTCTGAGGTCACGGAACTCCGAGCCTCGGACGGACCCGATGGCTGAGCGCGTCCGACTTCGTGAGGCGATGGAGCGTTCTACTCGCCCGTCCGGTCGTGCATCGCGTCGATCCTCGGGCTCGACCCGCTAGTGGCTTTTCGACTACCACCGGCGCGCGAATGGTGGGCCCGCGTGCGAGGTATGAGCACACGGGCGAGAGTCGCCCTCGTCAGTGCGGTTTCTCTCGCGGTTCTCGTCACGGTCGCGTCGGTGCTTCCAGTTCCCTACGTGAAGTTGGCTCCTGGCCCAACCTTCAACGTCATCGGTGAGTCAGATGGAGAGCCTTTCCTCTCAATCAGCGGAACCACCACGTACCCCGTGACAGGCAATCTCGATATGACAACAGTGCGTGAATCCGGTGGCCCGCGTGGTGGCCTGACTTTCGTCGAGGCGATCGGCGCGTGGTTCAGTACGGCTGAGGCTGTCGTTCCACGGGAACTCATCTATCCGGATGACATCACCGGCGACGAGGTGCGTGAGCGCCAGGCACGACTGTTCAGCACATCCGAGTCTGACGCGATCGGTGCAGCGTTGAATTTCCTAGAGATTCCGACGACAACTGAGGTAGTCATCACAGCGGTATTCGATGACGCGCCAGCCGGGAAGAGCCTGGAACCGCGTGATCAAGTGATGTCCATTAACGGAGTTACCGTGGGACAACCATCTGACGTTGTCGATGCGGTCCAAGGTCAGCCGATCGGCACGACCTTCACCTTCGAGGTCGAACGCGGCGGCGAGATTCTCGACGTGGACGTCACTTCGGCGGAGAATCCCGACCAAGCCGGGACCCCGTATGTGGGGGCGATGGTCGGCATCTACTTCACCCCGGACTTCGACATCGACTTCACCTTGCAAGATGTTGGTGGTCCCAGCGCCGGATTGATGTTCGCGACGGGGATCATCGACAAACTCACACCCGAGGACCTGACCGGTGGCGGGTACGTCGCAGGGACTGGAACGATCAAGCCCGATGGAACGGTGGGGCCCATTGGTGGAATTCGCCAAAAATTGGCAGGAGCCCGCGATGCCGGTGCCGAGTTGTTCATCATGCCCGAGCGGCACTGCGCCGAGGCTGCTGGGCACATTCCCGATGGGCTGACCGTGGTGCCCGTTGCCACCTTGACCGATACCGTTGAAGGTATACGTGCCTGGGCGGTGGGTGAGGCAACGGCTAGCTGCCCTGCGCAGGACTGATCACCCGACGTGTCGTAGGTTCAGTACGTGACATTCAATTTCCCCGCGGGGGGCGCAAGTCCGGACGCTCCGGAGAGGCGACGCGGTGGCGTTTTGCTGCCGACCATCGGAGTCCTCGCAGCGATCGTTGTGTCCTTTGTCTTGTTTACCGGCTTCTACACCGACTGGCTGTGGTTCACCTCAGTGGATAAGCCGCAGGTGTACACCATCGCCATCGTCACCCGAGGTCTGCTCTTCCTCGCATTCGGCATTGGGATGGCACTCGTGGTGCTTTTCGCTACCTGGTTGGCGTACCGGACTCGACCGGCCTCCGTGGGCAGCACTCCTGAGCAGGCGAGCCTGGAGCGCTATCGCGAGGCAATTGAACCCTTCAAGGGGCGGTTGCTGCTCGGTCTGACAGTCGTCTTGGGTTTGTTCAGTGGCTTAGCCGCCTCAGGTGAGTGGGGGCGATTCCTGCAGTGGCGCAATGCGACGCCGTTCGGTATCGAAGATCCGCAATTCGGGCTCGATGTCTCCTTCTACACATTCGAACTGCCCTTCTGGCGGTTCCTCCTCGGTTTCGGTTTCGCTGCTACGTTCATCGCGCTCGGTCTCGTGGTGGTCGTCCACTACCTCTACGGCGGCTTGCGTCTGCAACCCAAGGGCGATCGCGCGACGCGGGCTGCCCAGGTTCAGGTGTCCTTACTCATCGCGATCTTCCTGCTGCTGAAGGCGGTGGCCTACTGGCTGGATCGCTTCGACTTGGTCATCCAAAGCAGTGATCTGGCTGGTGGATTCACCGGGCTGCAGTTTACCGATGTCAACGCCGTTGTACCCGCGCTGAACATCCTGACCTTCGTTTCACTTCTCGTTGCGCTGTTATTCGTTCTCAACATCTTCCGGCGCCAATGGATTATTCCGCTTATTGGCTTGGGCTTGATGGTCCTGACATCAGTGGTCGTTGGTGGCGTGTACCCGCTAATCGTCCAGCAGTTCCAGGTGCGTCCGAGCGAATTGGTGCGAGAACGCCCCTTCATTGAACGCAACATCGAGGCGACGCGCGCGGCCTACAATCTCGACGATGTCGAGATCGAGGATTACGCCGGTTCGGTATCGCCGCCCAGTGTCGAGGTCGTGGAGGCGAGTGCCGGCACGATCAACAACATTCGTTTGCTGGATCCGGCAGTTGTCTCTCCCACGTATAACCAGTTGCAGCAGATTCGCGGCTACTACTCCTTCAACTCTCGGCTGGATGTGGATCGCTACGACCTCGAGGATGGCCGACGCGGAGCTGTCGTCGCAGCTCGAGAGATCAACCTCGCTGGAATTCCCGATGGGCAGCGCAACTGGACGAACGAGGTAGCTGTCTTTACTCACGGTTACGGCTTCGTCTCCGCCTATGACAACACTGCCGAGTCAGATGGAACACCAGACTTCTTCGCCAGCGACATCCCACCGGTCGGAGCCTTGGAAGTCGAACAGCCTCGGATTTACTTCGGTGAGTTTTCCCCGCCGTACTCGATAGTCGGGGCACCCGAGGGTTCGCCTCCGGTTGAACTGGACTACCCGGACGATGCCAGTCCGTCGGGTCAGACGAACACCACCTACGAAGGTTCCGGTGGCGTCGACATGGGTTCGCTGTTCGGACGGCTGCTGTTTGCGACCAAGTTCCAGGACACGAATATCTTGCTGTCCGATCTGGTGAACGCCGAGTCGCAGATTATGTGGGATCGCGATCCGCTGACCCGTGTTGGCAAGGTCGCTCCCTGGCTCACCCTTGATCAGGATCCATACCCCGTGGTGGTCGATGGACGGATCAAGTGGATCGTCGATGGTTACACGCTGTCGAACGACTTCCCGTACTCCAGTCGCGTTTCGTTGAGTGAAGCGACGGCGGACTCCATCAGCAGCGCAAACTTCGCCGCCGGCCTGATCGCTCGAGATCGCGTAAACTACATGCGCAACTCGGTTAAGGCAGTCGTGGACGCCTACGAAGGCTCGGTGGCCCTCTACGCGTGGGATGAATCCGACCCCGTCTTGCAAACGTGGCAGAAGGCTTTTCCCGATGTCGTGGAGCCGCTGGCCGACATGCCCGACGAGATTGTCCAGCACGTTCGGTATCCGCAGGACCTGTTCAAGGTCCAGCGCACCGTCATGACGCGCTATCACGTGACAGATGCATCCACGTTCTACAACGGCACGGATGTATGGATCGTCCCATTCGATCCGACCGTCACGCCCGCTCAGGTATTCCAGCCTCCGTACTACCTGACTTTGCAGATGCCCGGTGAAGCGTCACCCGCGTTCTCCCTGACGACCACGTTCGCGCCACAACGACGTCAGACCCTGGCTGCGTTTATGGCGGTCAGTTCGGATCCAGGGGAGGACTACGGCAAGATCCGCGTCCTGCAGTTACCGTCGAACACCACCACGCCTGGACCACAGCAGGTTCAGAACAACTTTGAATCAGACCCCACGGTCTCATCCCAGTTGTCCCTCCTGCGTCGTGGTGGCTCGGAAATTGAGTTCGGCAACTTGTTGTCGTTGCCGTTCAATGACGGCTTGCTGTACGTCGAACCCGTCTATCTGCGAGCGGCGGCTGAGGGCTATCCGCTGCTGCGCAAGGTCTTGGTCGGGTACGGAGCTAACGTCGCGCTTGACGACACCCTGACCGGCGCGCTGGAGCAGGTCCTGGGCTCGTCGCCTGTGCCCGAGGCTGAGCCCGAACCGATTCCTGAGGATGGCATCGCTCCCCGTCCAACGCCGGATCCACAGCCGACCACGCCACCGTCTACCGGCGATCCGGTGACGGACTTGGCGATCGCGATTGACGACGCGCAGCGGGCCTATCAAGAGGGGCAAGATGCGCTGGCCGACGGAGACTTTGGGGCCTACGGCGAGGCACAAGATCGTCTTGCTGAGGCTCTCGAGCGAGCTGCCGTAGCCGAAGCTCAGATTACGGGGGAGGCACTGCCACCACCGGTGGACGAGGGAGCCGAGGATGCGGTGCCCGACGAGACGGTGACCTGACCCGATCACCGGGCCACGGTGGTGATCGCGTACCCTGGCACTACTTCCGCAAGGAAGCGGCGCGGGGTGGAGCAGCTCGGTAGCTCGCTGGGCTCATAACCCAGAGGTCGCAGGTTCAAATCCTGCCCCCGCTACCACTGAGAGGACCCAGGACGATGTCCTGGGTCCTCTCGTTTTGTGGTGTTGAATAGCTCCAGTGGCTGGGTAGGAGGTTTATCCGATGTCCCTAGGGCTCCACCGACTCACATCACGTGTTACCGGTCGTTGGGCCATCTCCTGGCAGGTCATCGTCTTCGCCAACTTGCTCACCTACCCCCAGATGGTCCTGACCGGCGGAACTCTCGGGTCTCGACAAATGCCTCCTGAGGACATCCCTGTTGCCGCAGTGGTCATGGGGGTCGCAGTTCTCGCCAACGCTGTCTACGGCGTACTTGCGATGTTCACGGTGTTCCGCAACAGAGCAACAAAGCCTGTCCCTGTGTGGCTGTACGCGGGTTTCTACCTCAGCGCGGGAGTTATCCCTGTCCTTGGGATGGAATACCTCGACTCCGTCCTAGGTAAGCAGACAGCATTACCGGTGGGATTGCGCCTGTTCTTCGCATGTCTGACCACCTTGTGGTTGGGAGTGGTGTTCTCGCTCCTGCTGGAAGGCCGAGAGAGATTCATCCGGCAACGCAACGAACTCCTCGACGAAGCGATTGCCCTGCAACAAGCCTCGATTGAGGAAAGCGAGGCAGGACTAGACGTGCGGGCGCGGGTGGATGCCCTGGTGGATGAACGATTGGCCGGAGCCCGCGTCCAACTCGATGAGGCTCTGTCCTCGTTTGGGCAGGGCAGAGAGCGGACTGGTGCGATGAATTCTCCGGTGAGCGTTCTGGAGGACGCCGCTCGTGATTCCGTTCGACCCTTGAGTCACGAGTTGTGGGAAGCGGTCGCTCCCGAATACCCGAAGCCTCGGGCCGGGCAGGTTTTTCGCCACTTGTGGCGCGATCCCCGATTCATGCCCGGCAATACCGCACTCATCACCGCTATTGGACTGCCTGGGGCATCGGTCCGTGGCTTCGGAGTCTGGGCACCGATCGCTGTGGTCGTTATCAGTCTTGTCGTTTGGGCATGGCTTGCCGGGGCCAATCGATTGATAGCGGCAGCAGGCTCTGTGCTGGCCAAGCGCGTGGTCTACGCCGCGGCAGTACTCGCCTCGTTGATCACCATCCTCGCGTACAGCCTGATCCCGGGGGACGTGACTACTCCCGCTCAAGATGCCGGATCGATCATCATCGCTTTCATAGGCGGGGTGATCTTGGTGTCCTATGTCGCCGCCCTCGGTGATGTCCGGCGCTGGGTTCTTGAATCCTTGGAAGACGAGGTCTCGCAACAACACATTCAAGCCGAAGCTCGTCGTAGCGCCTTCGCCGCAATTACTCGGGAGGTTGCACAAAGCTTGCATGGATCGGTACAGACCAGGCTTATTGCCTGTGCGGCAGCGATCGATCAAGCACAGCGTGCCGGGGACACTCAGGCAACGGTACGAGCCCTCGAAGAGGGTGCACAAATCTTGGACCAGTGGGCGATCAGTGGCGGTGTCGATAATGACGACACCCTGCAATCCTCAGTCGGTCACCTGGTCGAGAACTGGCAAGCGCTTACTAACGTTGCGCTCAGCATTGACAGCCAACTAGCGTCGCGACGCGACCTCTCTCATGTTGCCGCAATCGTTGAAGAGGGGCTCTCGAATGCATATCGCCACGGTCTTGCTCAGCGAATTGAAGTATCGATAGATCCCAATCCCCAAGGCATCCGGATCGTGATTCGCGACAACGGAACCGGCCCGAGCGGAAATCCGCCGGGTTTGGGAAGGCGGCTTATCGCCGAATACTGCGACGGTCGGTGCAGTCTCGAGCGGACGGATGAGTGGACTGTGTTGAGCGCGTTGGCGCTTTCCACGCTCAACTAGTGGTCTGGATAGGAACTACGGATACGTCACAACGAGTGGATCGTCGATCGCCATCAATACTTGTATGTCGATCGGTGGACTCGGCGCGGTGTATCTCAAGCCAGGCATCGGATCATTACCAGGACCACCAGGGTTATAGACGGGGGAATAATGGCCCGTCGATGGCATCTGGACCCGGGTGATCGCCTTCACCGCGGATTCGTCACCGGAGAGGATGATGTCGATCTGGTTGTCCTTGTCCTCGTGGTAGCAATCGTCGTAGCTGTCCTGCTTTATTCCGAGATCAGCCAAACCTTCAACGCGGAGCGTGCCGCCGTTTATCTCGTAGTCGAGGCCGGACTCGGTAATGAGAACCTCGACGCCCTCATCGTCCTCGGCTACGACTCGGAAGAAGCGTTCGAACTCGGTGGGCCATAGGCCGCGCACGCCGTCGGCCGTCATGCCGCCTGTAGTGAAGACCCGAAGTCGGAATTGCGCCCGGTGTCCGTAAAGAGCCTCGCCATGGTTGGGAAGTAAGCCAGGGCTGAACAAGGCTGGGCCTGCATCACCCTCGGAGGTGTAGATACTCAACTTGGCTGCAGCGAGTTGAGGGCCACCGCGGCCTTTCGGTGGAACGTTCGGATCGGTGTACGGGGAACCGCCTGACTCGGCCCGCATGCCGACCGCCGAGACACGCTGCTTATCGACCCCGACTAATTCGAGTGTGGTCTCTCCCTGAACAACTTCGACCGATGTGGGGAAGATCGCTCCGGGCTCGTTCGGATCTATCCGATTGCCGAAGTGTCCGAAGATCACAACGGTGCTGCGTTCGTTGTACTCGAAGTTTGGCCACGCTGCTGCAACCTGAGGCTGCACCGACGTTCCGTCGTTGAGATTCACCTGGAAATCGTCTGCGTGCACAGTGCTGGGCAGCACGGGCCAACTGAATTCGATAGGTAGGCCATCGGAGTAGTACACGAGTTCTCCGTACGTGGTCTTGACCGCTTCCGGTGTTGCAGCGCTGGTGTAACTCACCAGGTCGGGCACGGTGCCCACCGCGCAGTTAGGCACGTTCCAGGCGCCACCGGCAAGTCGAACTCGGGTTCGGGAACCATCGATGTCGTCCGTCGACAGTCCCGGGACCCCGATGATGTTCGTGAAGCCAAGGCCCGCTGCCATCATGCGAGGCTCGGTGTCCCAGATGTCTGCGTTGGTGAGTCGATCCTCGCGAATCACCGCGGCTGGATCTCGAACGGTCATCACGACTCGTGCCAGGGCGATCACAACGATGAGGACCACCACGGCCAGGAGAATGAGGGTGACAGTCAACCACCGGGGGATTCGCTTACCGCGAAATGTCGCCACCAGTCGAGTGTGTCGCGTTGATCAACGCGGCGTGACCGTGCTGGCACGGCAGGTGAAACTCGGCGATCGTTCGGTCTGCGTCACGGGCAATCAACCAGGCTTCGGCGCCCACTTCCTGGTCGAAAATCAGACTGCCGAGTCCGTGGTGCTGCTGCCCTGCAGGAGGACCAACGCCGTCGTCGACGCAGCGCAAGATGAACTCATCTCCCTGCAGTTCGACAGAGACAGCCATCTTCATTGCTGAGCCATGCCTCAATGCGTTTGTGGCGCATTCATCGATGATCGTGCGGGTCGTGTCGGGATGATCCGTGAGCAGAAGCTGCAATTCGGGGGAGTCGACGTGGGTGATGGTGAACCCGATCGGCATCCCCGATGATTTGGAGCTCGTTTCCGGAATGTCCCCACCCAGTTCGGTGATCAAGGTTGGCAGGAGGGTCCCGGTCACCAGGTCGAGTTCCGCCACTGCTTCGGTACGGCGATCGAGGCGAAAAAGGAGTGCTATCGCCGCGAGACGACTTTGGACTCTGCGATGGAGCACTTCGGCGATCAGGCGAGAGCGCTCGTGTTCCCGGTCGAGAATTTGCTCCCGGGCCTCGAGGGCTTCCTGGGTTTGCCTTTCGACGTGGTGAGCGAGATTGCGGGCTTGCGCAGCGAATTCACCGAAAAAGGAAACGGCGATACCGGGAATCGACAATCGCAGTGCGGATCGAGTGATCTCTGCAAACCATTGCCCTGTCGGGACTCCACCACTGAAGGCATCGAGGGTCGCGGCGGCGGCGAGGCCCGTGACCAAGCCGACCCCGAGCCAAGACGCAACAATCCAGGTTGGTGGCCACCACCCCCGACCACTCACTCGGACCCGGCTGAGGGCGATAGCCAAGATCACCGGCACGACGGTTGCGACCATTGCTTCGAGAGCGATTGCCTGTGTCACCTGTGCGTTGCGAATGAAGGTGGTCGCGGGCACTGCGACCACTGCAAGAGCTGCGACAAGGTACGGGGTTGGACCCTGATCGCCGCTCCACTTGCGCGGGTATCGAACCCGATTGATCTGCACTGGTCGCTGAGCGTTCTTGTTGTTCGTGCTGTCCATGTTGCCGAACACAGGATCGACGAACTGACCTGCAAGAGGTACCTCGATGCAGGTGGAATCGACGGCATGAATGCCTGCCACCGCATGTCGAGCATCCAGCGGCGTAGGAATCCCCTCGGTCATCACTAGACGCAACACGCGCTGGTGGACATGGGCGCCGATGACGGGGGCACGACCATCGGCTGCATTGGTGTCCGCAGTATTTGTCAGCCAGCGATGAAGTTCCAGGAGGACAGTTGTGTCCAGTAGGTCGTGAGAGGCCTCGAGGGCACTGGCGGTGTCATCCAGTACCAGTTGGATTCCGAGAGCATCGGCAGCCGCAGTGATTCCCATGGAAACCGATGTCGGATGCATCCGGTGACTCAACGGGCGGAGGGTCCCGTCAACAAATGCCTCTACCGAGGTTGCTGCGGAGATGTCGTCCTTGTGCGCGAGGTCGTGCGACAGGCGATCTAGTGGTTGTTGCACAAGTCGAGTAATGACGTCGATCTCGTGACTGGCTTCGGCAGTCTCGATCTCACCAAGGAGCGCATTGGTCTCCTCCACTGATCGAAGCGCCGGTGCCAGGTATTCACGAATTCTTTGTGCTTCGGATCGATACGCGAGGATTTCGTCGATCATGTAGGCGAGCACGTAGGTGTTGAGGACTCGCACGATGATCACGATCCCGAGAACGAAGGGGGCTCTGTCTTGAGCGAGTCCCACAATCGCCAGCGCTGACACGAGGGTGATGCTTCCGATGACACTCGTCAGGCCATACTCCAAGAACCACCTTGTTCGCCTTTCGATGGACACGCTCCGTGAATTCAAAAAGCGCAGCACGAGGAGTTCGCTGGCCAACATCGTGAGTCCCGCCGAAGTTGTCAGCAGTGAAAATTGCCACGGGTTCATGTCCCATCGATCGAAGAAGGCGATCATGAAGGCAACTACGGCCAGTGCCAGCACGATGAAGGGAATCGAGTTTGGCTGATGCCACCTGCGGTTGGCCGTCATGGGCCGTCGGGTGCTTGGAGGGGATGCGCGCGAGTTGTGCTTTTTAGATAAAGGGCAACGCAGGCGACCCTGGCATTGATGTCCTTGGCATGGGCATCTAACCCGAGCGCTCGGATGATGTCTGAAACGACCGACTCAACTGACCGCACACTCAACACGAGGTGCTCGGCGATGTGTTGATTGGACCAGCCGTTCGCCATCAGGGTGAGGACCTCTGACTGTCGTGAGGTCAGGCCCATAAGAGGACCAGATGTGCGTGGAGACAGTGCGCTCGTCAGAGTCGAGTCGACGACGAGATCACCGGCCACCGATCCGCGGATCGCGAGTTGGAGTTGCCCGAGGTCGGCAACGCTTGTCTTGAGGAGATAAGCCCAGCCCACGCCTCCGGTCGTCGGGGCATCGGCGAGCAGGGACGGCATGGCGAAGTTCGAAAGCAGAACTACTCCCCGGACTCGCCGTGCTGACGCCAAGCGGGTCGCCAGAGCGAAGCCGTCTTCACCATCTCCGAGATCAATGTCGGTTAGCAGGACGTCGGCGTGGATTTCGGGGGCGCTATCACGGAGGTCCTCGGCCGTTGCGAAGGACGCCACGACACGGATATCCGGGAGTCGGCTGACCAATCCCGTGCAGAGCAATTCGCGGTAGAGGGGTTCATCTTCGACCACGATCGTGTCGAGGACTGCGTTCATGCCGCCGTTGTGTCCACTAAGCGCTGTGTCATCGCCACCATTCTCTCGCAACTATCAAGATGTCACCGTGGCAGCACCTGCGAAGGGGAATTGCTGGGTGGTTCCGTCGGCCCAGGGCTGGTACGTGGGCTCGAGCCTTTTTGCACCCCGCTCCACGTCGAGGAGCTTTTGCATGATCACCAAGACAGGCTGGTGGTCAGCGATCCCGTAGAGATTTAGCATCTCGGTCGGGTCCTTTGACAGGTTGTAGAGCTCGAACTGATCGTCCGGGGGAGCGATCTCGCCGGCCCCGGGGTTGAGTGACTTCACTGTGGTCACGGCCACTCGCTCGCCCGGCTGGTTGTAGACGCCCGGCACGAACGTGCGTACGTCTTGAACGTTGGGGGTGCTCCAATACTGCGGGTTATCCCAGTACCGCGAGTATTTCCACTTTTCGATTGCGCCACCTAGGCCGGTAGGCAGGTGCGCCACTACCGTTTCAACGCAATTCGGCTGCTCAACGGGCTCGTAGGCGGTACCCAGAATCGAGATGGCGCTGGTGCTCTTGAAGGGTTGATCGTCGGTCATGAAGTAGACCGGCTGGTCGCGGAGCGAGGCAGGGTCGCTTTCTCCGAGCAGGATCCCCGAAAGATCGCGGCCTGGTAGCCGGCGCACCTGTGTATGGGTATTGCGAAGATCCTTGGCGATGGCACCCTCGTCGAGGCCGGCGAGTCCGAGCATCGTGGGAATCAGATCGGCGTGACTTGTCAATATGTCGGATGCCTGAGCACGCGGGAAGAGTTCAGGATTGTGGAAGACGAACGGGACACGCAGGACCTCGTCGTAGGCGTTGTGCCACTTTTGGAACATGCCTCCATGTGCACCGAGCATCTCTCCGTGATCAGACATGAAGATGACCACGGTGTCGCGGTACTGCTTTCGGTTTGACATCAAGGCGCTCATCACGCTTGCGATGTGATCGTCGACTTCCTTCTGCAGTTGGTAATAGAAGCGGTGGTACATCTCGTTGTTGTTCAGTGGTTGGAAACCGAAGGGATACTGGTCGACGAAACTGCCCTGGGCCGTGGGCTTCTTGGAGAGATCTTCGTTTTCCGACGCGCGGTACGCCGGTGTGAACAAGTCCCGTGGGACATTGGAGCCCGCGAGTTGCTGGGGGAGATAGAAGGCATTTCTGGTTCCCTGGGCTTGCGCCTGGGCTGATGCCGCGAGGGTGAAGCGACCCCATGTTGTGATGTCGTGCGGGTTGACGAACGAGGTGACGAGCAGCCACGGCTTGTCGGAACTACGCAGGCGCTGGAGCTGCTCGACGCTCATCTCAGCGTAGGCCTTGTCGCGGCCCCGTCCGAACCAGGCAGATGAACCCGAATTGAGCGGGTTGCTGCCGTGCGGCTCCGGGCCGACGAATCCGGTGAACCCGAACTTATCGAGCATTTCGGCTTCGAGGTAGATGTCTTCGAGGTAGCGGTCCCGGGCGCCAGTGTCGGTGTATGACGGCATTGGGTTGTAGGACCCGGGCTGGTAGAGATCGGCATCTGAGACGTGCCACTTGCCCTTCCAATAGGTGTCGTAGCCACCTGCCCGGAAGTAGTTGCCGAGGGTGGGGACAGTCCCGGGCTCAAGCCAGTACACGTCCTCTTCGATGGCACTCTTCGCCGCCCCGGAGGTTTGTGAGACCCCGTGGAGGGACGGGTACTGGCCGGTGTAGATGGACGCCCGGCTCGGCTGGCATGCGGCGGACATGATGTGGTGCTCGGTGAAATCGAATCCCTGGCTGCGAATGAGTCGTTGAGCGGGGAGGTTCGCAGCCCGCCAGGCACGCAGAGCGGGGGACTCGTACACCGGCGCAGTACGCATTTCATCGACCATGATGATGAGGAAGTTCGGACGTCGGCTGAGTCGTCCCCGCGGCCGGAAGGGTTGGCTGGCAGCCGCGGACGAGGTCGCCATGGCGGCGGCACCCGTGGCGACACCGGCTACTCCCGCCGCCTGCAGCAAGCGCCTGCGACTTATGTTCGGTGTGTTGGTCATGGACCTTCCTTCTCTTCCTATCGCGGGTTGCTGATGTAGACGTTGCCGGTGATTGTGTTGTACGTGACGATGTTGTCGAAGTAGAGCTCGTTGCCGACGATGATCCGGGCGCGCCCACTTGGGATAACGCGAGTGAGGTTCACTGAGGGCCTATTCCCGGCTCGGTACGAGATGCCGGCAAAGGCCGAACCGGGTTCTGCCCAAGTCACCTCCGTACCGCGCCGTAGGTTTCCGTCGCTGTTGGTCTTCAGTGTCCGGAAACGCGCGCCGCGCACACGTGTGATGTTGAAGGCGGCATCCAATTGCGTGGGGAGGCAAACTTCGGGCCGCTTGCCGAAAGTCCAGCAGCCGGGGGTTGCTTGGTCGTTCCAGAGCAGCGCACCGTTGGCGTCTTGACCTACGTAGGGCATGTCGAGAGACATCGTGGATTGCAGCGGTGGTTCGGCGCCGAGAACTATCTCCCCGCGTCGCGCGGATGCTCCGGTACGGGTGCGTTGGAAGTGGATGCTCCACCGCAGCCCGAGGACCCCCGGAAGCGCGGAGAACGGATTCACGAACCCTTCCCCTTTGGTGCCGACGCCTAAGAGGCCGTAAACACCCTGATTTGTCCATTGGCGGAGATAGGGATTTGATCCAGTGGCGGTGATGAAGGGGATGTTGGTTGTCGTCGTCACACCGTTAAAGGTCATGGGGGCACCGGCGCGCAATCCGCGTACCTTGCCCAGCGTCTGGGTATCCAAAGACACGCGGTTGTCGGATTGGCGAACCTGCGCCGGCTTGCGGTCCCATGCGCCGGGGAACAAGACAAGACCGGAGAAGCCGGTGTCAACTATCACGCGAATGGGTGCTGAACGTCCGACGCGCATGAGGATGGTGCCGTTCTGCCCACCCCGTCCGGGGGTGTCCACTGTGCGAACCGGGATGGAGACGGCGGGTGGCTGTGTGGCTGCCGGAGACGAGGTCGCTGGTGCGTCCGTGTCAAGGGTGTCGGGTGCCTCAGCGGCGAAGGCGGGGGTGACAAGACTTGTGGCGGACGCCATCGCGACAACCGCGGAAACGGCTACGACGGTCCGCGCGAACGAGGACCGAATGCGCATGCCGCACGGTAGCCAGTAAAACACCCGTTGGTCACCGCTAATGGCAGAGAAGCCGTGCTAGCACGGCAATGGGTGGGAGCGTTAGGAGCGCTCGAGCATCTCCTCGGCGTCGATTTTCACAACCTCCGGATCGGTCTTGGGTGCGTATCGCTTGACGGTGGTTCCGTCGGGCGCGACGAGGAACTTGGTGAAGTTCCACTTGATCGCCGATCCGAGTAGCCCACCTGCCTTTTCCTTTAAGTAGGCGAAGACAGGGTGAGTATCGGATCCGTTGACGTCCACCTTGGTCGATAGCGGGAACGAGACGCCGTAGTTGACCTCGCAGAAGTCCTTGATCTGATCGTCGTCACCTGGCTCCTGGTGCGCGAATTGATCGCACGGGAAACCAATCACCACCAGGCCCTCGGGACCGAGTTCGGTGTACATCTCCTGCAGACCCTTGTATTGAGGGGTAAAGCCGCACTTACTCGCCGTATTCACGATCAGCAGGGGTTTACCCTCGTATTGCTTGAGTGAGACTTCCTCACCCGTGTTGGCGGTGAACGAGAGGTCGTAAATCGAATCGGCCATGTCAGCATTCTGCGCTACCCGGGGCGTCTACGCTCGTTCGCGTGGGAGAACCGTCAGCGGTGGTGCTCGATGTCAACGAGACGCTGTTCTCCCTCGATGCTCTCGATGCCGTGTTCGAGGAGCGGCGCCTACCGGGTGGCCGTGATCTGTGGTTCGCTCGAACCTTGCGCAACGGCTTCGCTTTGACCAGTGCCGGGGAGTACCGATCTTTTCCCGAGGTTGCGCGCTCAGCCTTCCTCTCGCTTGCCTCTGAGCGCCTGGTCAACGCTGATGCCGAGGCGCTGATGGAGGCCTTCGGTCGACTTACTCCCCACCCCGAGGTACCGGGGGCACTCCGTCAGCTGCGCGATGCCGGTGCCAACATCGCTACGTTGAGCGTAGGCAACGCCCAGAACGTCGAGCGGTTGTTCGAGCGAGCCGGAATGGCCGATCTCGTCACACGTCATCTCTCGTGTGAAGACATACGTAGGTGGAAGCCAGCTCCTGAGCCCTACTTGCACGCCTGCCGGGAGTTGGGAACCGAGCCCGATGACACCTGGATGGTTGCGGCCCATGCGTGGGACCTTGCCGGTGCGAGAGCCGTGGGGATGCGTACCGCATGGTTGTCGCGACTCGAGGGTGTCTTGGATCAGAACTTTGGTGCCCCCGACGTGGTTGAAGTCGACCTAGAAGGCGTCGTGAACCAGCTCCTGAGCCGCTAGCGTGCCGGCTATGCATACCGATAGCGCGTCTGTCGTCATCGTTGGTTCGGGAATGGGTGGCGGAACCCTCGCTTGGGGCTTGGCGCGACGGGGAATAGACGTGCTTGTTGTTGAACGAGGTAACTATTTGCCACGGGAACCACAAAACTGGTCTCCCGAAGCGGTATTCGTCCAGCGGCGTTACAAGCCAAGCGAGATGTGGCTAGATGACGCGGAACACGAATTTTCGCCGGGCGTGCACTACGTAGTCGGCGGAAACACCAAGGTCTACGGGTCAAGCCTTCCTCGACTGCGCGTCGAAGACTTCGGGCGCACTCAATACCCCTCGGGAGTCAGTCCCGCCTGGCCTTTCGATTACGCAGACATCGAGCCGTACTACCAAGCGATTGAGGAATTGTTCAACGTTCACGGGACTACGGGCGAGGATCCGTCTGAACCCTGGCGCAGTGCGCCGTATCCGTTCCCAGCGCTCGAGCACGAGCCGTACGTTGCCGAGACGATTCGCCGATTCCGGGAGCAGGGACTCCACCCGTCAAGCACTGCGATGGGAATTGACCTACGTCCGGGTGGCTCGTGCATTCGCTGCAGTACCTGCGACGGCTTCCCGTGTCGTCTAGGAGCCAAGTCCGATGCAGAGACGTGCGCGTTGGAGCCAGCGATCGCGACCGGCAACGTTCGCATCATGACCGGGGCGAAGGTCGATCGAGTGATTGCGGGCAAGGATGCGGTGACTGCGCTGGAGGGAACGGTTGATGGCGAACCGTTCCGCATTGCAGGGGGAGCGTTCGTCATCTCGGCAGGGGCGGCGAACAGTGCGGCCTTGTTGTTGAATTCAGCGAACGACGACCATCCGAAGGGGCTTTCCAACAGCACAGGACTCGTGGGCCGCAACTACATGGTGCACAGCAACACTCACTTCGCCGCAGTCGATCCACGTCGGCCGAACGATGTCGTGTTCCAAAAGACCATGGCTATCAACGATTTCTACCGCGATCTCGGCGATGGTATTCCTGGGGGAACCATCCAACTCATCGGCAAAGTCCAGGGTTCGATGATGAAAACGCACGCCACCAAGGTTCCGCTGTCGGTTTTGAATCGAATTGCCGGACGCAGCATCGAAGGCCTGGTCATGAGCGAGGATCTGCCCAGTCCGCACAACCGGATCTCAGTGGACAACGGTGGCCGAATCCATGTGTCGTGGCGTCGCACGAACTACGACCGTCATGAGCTGCTTCTTGCCAAAGCCAAGTCGATACTGCGCAAGGCGGGCTACGTGGGTGTCTTCGAGCAGCGATTCGACATCGCTTTGAATTCACACATGTGCGGAACGGTCGTGGCTGGCACGGACCCTTCCACCAGCGTCCTGGACCCGTGGTGCCGATCCCATGAGATCTCTAATCTGTTCGTGGTGGATTCGTCCTTCTTCCCCTCCAGTGGAGCCCAGAATCCGGCGTTGACGATCGGCGCGCAGGCGCTGCGCGTTGCCGCAGAAGTGGACTGGCCGACTAGTCTGTGAATCGAGCCGTCGGGTACGTGAAAAACGAGGGAGTTTGAATGAAGCTGCGCACCTTAGTCATCGCCGGGCTCTCCGGTTTTGCCTTGATTGCCGTTGGCGCACCTGCTGCGCAAGCCGAGGTGTCGTTGACTTCCAAACAACTCACCGAGTCCGGTTACCCGAAAAAGCCGAACGTGGTTGCGTGGTCACCTGGTACGGCCAAGCTGTCGACTAATAAAGCCGCCCAGTGGGAGGACATCGTCATCACGGGCAAGGCTCCTACCTCCACCGACCCCGGACAGTTGCTTACCCTGTCGCGCTACGTACCCGAGGACACTCAGGGCAACGGCGAGATGAAGCCGCTGAACATCACCACGATGGTCAATCCGAATGGCACCTTCGCCATGCGGATGCAGTTGGGGTACGTCGGTACGTACGGTTACAGCGTCGGCTATTTCACCGACTCGTTTACCCCTGAGTTCATCGGCTTCCAGTTCCAGATCACCACTACCGGCGACTCGTCAAAAGCCGCGAAGGGTTCCTCCTCGACAGTTCAACTGACGAAGAAGCAACTCGCGCGCGCGGGTTTCACCAAGACACCTAATGTCGCAGGGTGGGGTGGGACAGCCACCATCAGCACGAATCGTGCCCCGGCAGGAGCACCTGTGACGATCAGCGGGACTGCACCCGAGGGCATGAAGCCCGGCTCGGTCATGAAGTTGACCCGCTTTGTTGCAACGGATAAGAGTGGATCAGGACACTTCGAAGACTTGCCGATCCGAACGGTTGTCAAGAATGACGGCACCTTCGAATTGACTTTCGAGGTGCACCAGAAGGGCACCTACGGATACGGCCTTGGTGTCGATGAAGAGTTCGACTGGCTGGGCATTGAGTTCCAACTCACGACCACCTAGGAATTAGCCAGGCGGAATACTCGTCCTCCATGCGAGTCATCACAGCGAACGTCAACGGGATCCGAGCTGCAGCACGACGCGGTGGTTTGGAGTGGCTCGCGAGTTCCGGTGCCGATGCCATTTGTCTGCAGGAAGTACGGGCCACGCGCGAGCAGGCAGAAGAGGTGCTTGCAGACTCGCCGCTCTCGTCGTGGCACCTAGCGCTCTCGGCAGCACCGGAGAAGGGGCGCGCAGGCGTCGCGGTTTTGACTCCCAAGGAACCCGTGGCGGTGCGTGAGAAGTTCCGTCAGCAAGCGGTCAACGGTCAGGGTCGATGGATCGAAGTTGACCTCGACGATGCTGGCGGACCTGTCACCGTTGCAAGTGTCTACGTGCATTCCGGGGAAGCCGAGACTCCCAAACAAGATGCTAAGTACGAGTTTCTCGAAGGCATGGATGCGCGTTTGCGGGCTCTAGCTCGACGGGCGAGCAAGGATGGTGTCGAGGCCTTGGTCTGCGGGGACTTCAACATCGCCCACCACGAGGTGGATATCAAGAACTGGAAGGGCAATCTCAAGAGCGCGGGCTTCCTACCTGAGGAACGCGCATACCTGGACCGGTGGTTCTCCGGTTCGTGGACCGACCTAGGTCGCGAACTCGGCGGAGAGGGGCCAGGTCCGTATACGTGGTGGTCGTGGAGAGGGCAGGCCTTTGACAACGACGCTGGCTGGCGGATCGACTACCACGTCGCAACGCATCGGCTGGCGCAACGGGCAAAGCGGGCAATCGTTGGACGTGCTGCGAGTTACGACGAGCGCTGGAGCGATCACGCTCCACTGACGGTCGATTTCGACTAATGGCGTTTTCGGCCCGTAATGACGAGACCCACCGCTCCCGGTGGGCTCCGTCGCGGGTTCCGCGAGGGAGCCCACCGGGGAAGTGGTGGGTCGGTCCCGAGGTCGGCTAGATCGCGCGGGAGAAGATCGCGTCGATCTCAGCCAGATCCGCGGGGTTGAGTGCGTTACGACGCTCACGCTCCCAGTCGCGGTAGATCTGCTTGCGGTGCGCGGATTCGGCGTCCAGGCGTCCGCCACCGAAGACGGAACTGAAGATGGTGCCGAGCTGCTTCATGGAGGGTCACTCCCTTTTCTGTAGGTGGCCCGAGGGTCTCCCGGGCACTTCCCAAGTATGTCTCATATTTGTTGTATTGCAAAACAAAACACCCACTTTGTGCGCGAATTCACATAATGTCTCGCGCGCGACGGGCTGTCCGTACATTCGCTGGACAAATACCCCCGGGGGTATTAGGGTATGTTCGGATGAATCGACAGATTCCTCACAGCTAGGCCAACCCACGATAGAGCGGAGATAACGATGGTCCGAAGCGTCACCATCGATGAACTTGCAGTTGCGCGACAGCGCGGGGAGTTCATCGTGGACGTCCGAGAGCGGTTCGAGTTCGACGGCGGCCACATTCCTGGAGTCGAACACGTCGCCATGGCGCTCGTACCGCTGCGGATCGAAGACCTCTCTGGGCGAGGAGCTGTGTGGGTTGTTTGTGAGTCAGGGACTAGAAGTTGGCAAGTTACGGACTATCTGTCCCGTCACGGCATCGAGGCATATAACGTCAACGGAGGAATGTCGGCCTGGCGTGCAGCAGGCCTTCCGCAGGAGTCAGGAGTAGGAGCAGCGTCATGACAGCAACAAGCGCCCCCCACGTAATCGTGATCGATACGCCCGGACTGGGGGACCGGGGGTACATCGTTCACGACGGCGTCCATGCGTTCGTGATCGATCCACAGCGGGACACCGACCGCGTGGAGAAGTTGGTGGCCGAACACGGCCTGACGGTCACTCATGTTGGCGAGACCCATATCCACAATGACTACGTCAACGGCGGTTACCAGTTCGCCAAGAAGCACGGGGCTCAATACATGGTGCCGGCGGACGTCGAACTCTCCTACTTGGGCGAGCCGGATGTACAGGCAGTCGGCGACGGAGCCGCGTTCCGCGTCGGTGATCTTGACGTTGCTGTCGTCCATACCCCTGGACACACTCCGCACCACATTTCCTTTGCCGTGAGTCGTGATGACCACCCGGGAGCGGTGTTCACCGGTGGATCGCTGCTGTACGGAACTGTCGGTCGCCCTGATCTGGTTGCCCCCGATCTCACCGTCCAGCAGGCCCGCGATCAGTGGCATTCGGCCCACAAGCTTGTGGACGAGTTGTCAGCTGATACGCAGATTTACCCGACCCACGGGTTTGGATCGTTCTGCTCCTCCATCCAAACCGAAGGCGTTCAGACGTCGCTGGGTCAGGAGAAGGACATCAATCCGGCACTAACCCAAGCAGAGTCGGATTTCGTCGACATGCTGGTCGCCGGCCTCGACGTATTCCCGGCCTACTACGCCCACATGGGTCCGGCGAACGCGGCAGGTCCGGCTGAGATTGACTTGAGTTTGCCCGGGCCCGCTGATCCCGCGGAGTTGCGTCGCCGTGTCGAAGCCGGTGAGTGGGTCGTGGATCTGCGTTCTCGTGAGGTGTTCTCGCAGGGACACATTCCCGGATCGGTCAACTTCGATCTCGACGGGGCATTCGTGAACTATCTAGGTTGGATGATCCCGTGGGGAACGCCGATCACATTGGTCGGTGCCACGACCGAGCAGATCGAGGCCGCTCAGCGCGAACTAGTCCGCATCGGAATCGATCGGCCCGTGGGTCAGGCAGTGGGAAGACCAGAGGTCTGGATGGCCGACGGCGAGAAGCCGGCGTGCATCCGCCGCGTGGACTTTGACGAGATGGCCAAGGAGTGGAAGACCAACCCGGACGCCATCGTCATCGATACAAGGCAGATTCTCGAATGGGAAGCCGGCCACGTGAAGGGTGCCACCTTCATGCCGTTCTACGAGGTCATCGACCGAGTCGATGAACTTCCCAAGGACGTGGATGTCTACGTCTACTGCGGCTCTGGCTACCGCGCGGCCGCCGTTGCGTCACTCATGCAGAACCTCGGGTGGGACAACGTCGTCCATGTCGATGATGGATTCGGCAACGCCGCTGCAGCTGGGCTGGAAATCGTTGGTGAGGAGGCCCCCGAGCGTGAACCAGGGTGGACCTGGATCGCCTCCCGGGCAGCCGTCCGCGAGTTTGCTCCTGGTGGGGTGAAAGGCAGCGTCAAGGCCTGATCAGCTAGCCCATTGATCGGCTGAATGTGTTCGACACGTAAGCGATGTAAATGTCGACGGCCCCCGGCGAATCGTGTGTGCCACGATACGAGCCGGGGGCCGTCGACTGCACGATGCAGGCGGCTGTGAAACTGGCGAGATGGGAGTGCTCGTGGCTAGGGAACGCACGTCGACCCGAGTGACGTTCTCCCCGAAGGTTTTCATTCCACTTACTCACTTATGCCGAGATCGCTGCGGCTACTGCACCTTCGCCCAGGCGCCAAAACACCTCCCGGCGCCGTACCTGTCGCTCGATCAGGTTGAGACCATCGCTACGCAGGGTGCTCGCGCCGGATGCCATGAGGCTCTGTTCACTTTGGGTGAGTACCCCGAGGAGCGCTACGCCGAAGCCCGTGACTGGCTCGATGAGCACGGGTATGCATCCACGGTGGACTATCTCGTCGCTGCATGCGAGCGAGTCCTGGAGGCAACTGGTCTGCTTCCGCACGCCAACGCCGGTGCCCTTGGCCGCGAAGACCTTGCCCGGCTACGTACCGTCTCTCCGAGTCAGGGGATGATGATTGAGTCCCTCAATGCCGAGCTAGCTGCCCACCGGGGGGCGCCCGATAAGGATCCACAGCGACGGTTGGCCACGTTGGAGTGCGCGGGTGAGCTGGCAATTCCGTTCACGACCGGGATCCTCGTTGGGTTCGGCGAGTCACGTGCCGATCGCATCGAAGCCTTGGAGGCCATTGCGGCAAGTCACGCGCGGCACGGACACGTCCAGGAAGTAATCGTCCAGAACTTCGTACCAAAGCCCGGGACTGTCATGCGCGATGCCCCGGCGTGCTCGATGGAAGACCTCATCGATGCCATCGAACTTGCGGGGTCGATCCTCCCGGCCGACGTGCACATCCAAGCCCCGCCAAATCTCGTAGATGACATAGGGGCACTACTGGACGCCGGTATCGACGACTTCGGTGGCGTATCGCCGGTCACCGCCGATCACGTGAATCCCGAGCGCCCATGGCCCGCACTCGATGCACTTCGCGAGGCTGCTCAGTCGCGCGGCCTCGAGCTCGCACCCCGTTTGACGATCTATCCGGAGTTCGCTCGGCATGCCGACCGTTGGATCGATGAGAGCCTTCGTTTCGCGGTCCTGGATCGAAGCGACGCCGAGTGCCTGGCCCGTGATGACCCCGGTGCGGTGTTTCCCGAAGCGTATGCGGATGCCGCCAACGTCGGAACCGGAGCAGAGGTGGTGCAAATCGGTCGCCGATCCACCGCCTGGTACTCCGGAGCAGACCGAACGCCCACCACGCTGATACCCGAGAAAGTCCAGATTGGGGGCGCGGTCCGCGAGGTGCTCCAGGGAGTGACGTCTGGTGAGCGCGTCTATGCCGATGAGCTCGCGATCCTCTTCGCTGCTCGCGGGCGCGAGGTCGCAGCAATCGCTGATGTTGCCGACGAACTTCGCTCGAGTGCAAACGGCGACGACGTCACTTTCGTGCGCAATCGCAACATCAACTACACCAACGTCTGCACCTACAAGTGCACCTTCTGTGGCTTCTCCAAGGGTCCGCTGTCGCTGAACCTCCGTGGTCGTCCGTACCTTCTCGACGATGAGGAAATCGTCGCGCGTGTGGTCGAGGCCGCATCACGCGGCGCCAGCGAGGTCTGCCTCCAAGGCGGAATCCATCCTGATTTTGACGGGGACTACTACGTCCGTGTAACCGAGTTGGTTAAGCAGGCTGTGCCGACGATGCACGTCCACGGCTTCACCGCCCTTGAGGTTCTCGAAGGATCTCGTCGTTTAGATGAGCCGCTGGAGTCCTACCTCACGAGGATCAAGGAAGCCGGGCTCGCGTCCTTGCCCGGCACAGCCGCGGAGATCCTGCACGACGATGTCCGTGCCATCTTGTGTCCGGACAAGGTCACCACTGAAGAGTGGCTCATGGTGCATGAAACTGCCCACGGACTGGGGCTGCGCTCAAACGTGACGATCATGTTCGGAAGTGTCGAACATCCCGAACACTGGATTTCCCACATTTTGGCGACTCGGGAACTCCAGGATCGAACGGGTGGCTTCACCGAGTTCATTCCACTGCCGTTCGTGCACATGGCATCGCCGGTCTACCTGAAGCGCAAGGCTCGTCGGGGTCCGACGTGGCGCGAGGTTGTTCTTATGCACGCCATCGGTCGAATCGCATATCGCGGGTCGATCGATAATGTCCAGGCTTCTTGGGTCAAGCTCGGGATCCCCGGCGTCCTGCAACTGCTTCAGGGTGGTGTGAACGACGTTGGTGGGACTTTGATGGACGAGAACATCTCCCGGGCTGCCGGCGCCGCGCACGGCCAGGGCCTTGATCCAGAGCAGTTGGAGACCGAGGTCGAGGGCATTGGCCGTCGACTGGTGCAGCGAACGACCTTGTACAAGCAGGCTCACGATGTCCAGGAGGTCGCAGGATGAAGATCCGCTCGGTCCACTCAGGGATTCATGAAACCCACGAAGAGGCGGGCGCCGTGATCAACCCGGCCACCGTGGTCGCTACCAGTGCGGTGGTGGTCGCGAATCCGCTTGCCGGAATGGGACGGGTAGAAGACCTTGCCGAGATGGAGGCTCTGGGTGCGGAGTCGGCGGAGTTCCTTGTTGGTCGATGCATTGATCTCTTGGAGTCCCGCGGGCTCTCCGGCAGCGACGTTCGCGGCTACGGAAAGGGCGCAATCATCGGTTTGGACGGCGATCGCGAACACAGTGCGGCCATCTTGCACCCGCGATTCGGAGCACCTGTCCGGGCAGCGATCGGTGGCGGAGCCGACATCATCCCTGGAACCAAGAAGCTTGGCGGCCCCGGAGCCCCCATCACGATGCCGATCGGAAACAAGGACGATCGCTGGGTGTTTGACGATATGGATGCAGTTGACATCGTTGTGCCAGATGCCCCCCGCGCGGACGAAATCGTGATTGCACTTGCATTGTCTTGCGGAGGGCGCCCCGGCGCTCGCGTCCGTAAGCCGTAGTAGAAGGAGCGCCACATCATGTTCAAAGCGATGATCCTTTTGACGCGTCGGTCGGACATGTCTTCTGAGCAGTTCGGGAACTGGTGGCTGAACGAACACGCGCCACGAGCACGCGAACTGCCCGGGGTGCGTGAGATTCGCTTCAACGTGGTCGGCGATGCAGGAGATGATTCGGTCGATGGTGTGGCCGAGTTGTGGTTCGACTCCAAAGAAGATTTTGAAGCCGCGTACGCAACCGAGATCGGCAAGGCGGTTGCGCAAGATTCGCTCGACCATGTCGCCTCGAGAGTTCGTTTGCTGGTCCAGGAGAACCAGATCCTGGCGCCGTGAGCAAGGCACCGCGGCAGGCACCCACCCATTTCCTCGGGACACCCGCGACTGCACCCGGCCCGTTGGGGCCCGACATGCTGCGGGCGATGGGCTCGATCCGTCGAGATCCACTGGAGTACCTGAACTCTGTTTGGCATGCCCACGGCGACATCGTTCAGTTCCCGATCCCGCGTCCGCCTAGCTATTTAGTAAACAGTCCGGCGGGTGTCCGGCACGTGCTAGTCGACAACGCACGTAACTATGGAAAGTCGACAATTCAGTACAAGGCCCTCTCGCTTGTGACGGGTGAAGGTTTACTCACCTCCGATGGGGATACCTGGCGAGGTCAGCGCCGAGTCTTGCAGCCGGCGTTCCACCATTCAGCCCTTGAAGCTGTGGGTGAGCACGTGGCGCAGGCAACGGCACGAGTGGCGTCTCAGTGGCGCTCGCTCGGCAGTGACTCCGTAGTTGACGTCGATGCCTTCATGATGAGCGCCGCCCTAGAGGTTGTGGCGGCGTCGTTGATGAGTACAGACCTCACGGGTCAGTCAAGTGAGATTGCGGCAGCTACCCTCGATGCCCTTGACGTCGTGGTCGCTCGAGCCAGGGTCCCGATTACGCCTCCGAGTTGGATGCCGACACCGGCTAACAGGGTCTTGAAAAGGTCAGTCGCGCGATTGGACTCTGCTGTCTCGGCGATGGTGCAGGCCCGTCGAGACGATCCCGGGAAGGACCTGCTTGGCCTTTTGTTGTCTATGCGAGACGACCAAGGTCGCCCCCTCTCGGTCGCGGAAATTCGAGACCAATTGGTCACCTTCATCGTGGCCGGTCACGAGACCGTCGCCAGTGCACTCGGCTGGGCGTGGGGATTGATTGCTCAAAATGCCGATGTTGGCGCGGCTCTCGCCGAGGAAGCTGGCCGTGTTGCTCCCGGGCGGGCGATCAGGTTCGAGGACTATCCGCAGTTGACATACGCCCGAGCGGTGGTGGATGAAACTCTTCGCTTGTACCCGCCGGCATGGCTGATCACGCGCTCGGCAGCGACGGCCGATTGCATCGATGGGGTTGATGTTCCGGCAGGGTCCCTCATCATCATGAGTCCTTGGCTACTCCATAGACACCCAGACCTGTGGTCGAATCCAAAGCAATTCGACCCGACGCGATTCCAGTCCGAGGTGCCACGCTTTTCACACATCCCCTTCGGTGCGGGGCCGCGTTTGTGCATTGGGCGTGACTTCTCGTATGTGGAAGCAACCATGATCATTGCCGAACTAGGTCGACACTTCAGGGTCGACTTCCCGAGCGGCCACGGTCTCCCCGTGGGTGCACCCCTCGTGACGATTCGCCCGGACGGCGGAATGCCACTGCACGTGCGCCAACGGTGAACCGTCAGCCACCCTGGGTGATGTAATCCATGAGAGCTGAACGCTCGGTCTCGAGTTCGTCCATACGGTTCTTAACGACGTCACCGATGGAAACCAGGCCAAGGAGCGTGCCGGAATCATCAACCACCGGGATGTGGCGGATGCGCCGTTCGGTCATCACCTGCATCAACTCCGCGACCTCAGTCTCCTGCGAGGTGGTGACGACGTCCCTCGTCATGATGGAGTCAACGCAAGCCTGGAGCGCGTTTGCGTCATTTCCTAGCGCCCGGACGACATCGCGTTCGGAAACAATGCCGCAAACCTCGCCGGTAGAACCGAGGACGAGCAGAGCACCAACGCGGTGTTCAACGAGTGTTCGCACGAGATCGGCAACTCTCGCTTCCGGCTGAATCGAGTAGATCTGCCGTCCCTTGGTGGCCAGAATGGATGTCACATGCATGAGGCACCTCCGAGATCGTGGACCTGCACTGTGTATCCATGGTGCGCCGAGGAATGACGTTCGGCTAGGTCGAGAGCAGATCTACGACCGAACTGTGAAGAACGCCGTTCGTGGTGACGGCGGAAAAGTCCGCAGTTGGATCGTTCCACGAGAGTTCATCGCCGGTGAAGGTGCTGATGCGAGCGCCACTGGCCTGAATGATGGGCACCAAGGCCGCGACGTCATGGATCTTGAGCGCAGGTTCGGCAGCAATGTCGATCACGCCCTCGGCCACCATCAGATGCGACCAGAAATCGCCGTACCCCCGTTGTCTCCAGGTGGAGTGAAGAAGGCGTTCCAGGGCGTTCGGATCCCAACCGATGGCATCGGAAAAGCCGAACGATGCATCGTCAATCTTCGAGACCCGGCTGCACTTCAGCGGACCACGGCTACCGTCGGAATCGGGAGAGGAGCAGTGTGCGCCAGTGTCTGGGGCTGCCCACCACCGTCGTCCTAATGCAGGCGCGGAAACGACTCCTACGGTGATCGTGCCCTCTTCGCGCAGCGCGATGAGCGTCGCCCAGATCGGTACGCCGCGGACAAAGCTCTTCGTGCCATCGATGGGGTCGATGATCCATTCGCGACCGTTGTGGAGCCGACCTGCATGTGCGCCGAACTCTTCTCCCAAGATTGCATCCTTAGGTCGTTCGCGGACGATGATGGAACGTAACTTTTCTTCGACGGCGCGATCGGCGTCGCTAACCGGTGTCATGTCCGGCTTGGTTTCTACGAACAGGTCGGCAGCCAAGAACCGATCGATCGAAATAGCGTCGGCGGCATCGGCGAGATGTAAGGCAAAGTCGAGATCGTCCATGGGTCGGCAATCTAGGGCACGCGCTGGACGAACAGATCGATGCTGGTGACAGGTGAGTCCTGCCAGCGGACCCCACCGATGTCGTTGGAGTATGAATCGCCGGTATCGCCGTCGGGTATGACTGTGGCAATGCCTTCCACCGGGTATCCGAGATCCATGACCATGCGAGCAACGACGCACGTCGTCAAGAATTGCGCGTCTGAAACGGGTGACGCCGCCGCAATAGCGGATGGAGTGATGTCGAAGGCTCCGACGTCGCAGGAGCGGGTCGGCGATCCGTTGGACCGTGCTCCCAAGGGTGTGATCTTCTCGACGTGCACGTGGACGTTCAAAAGGCAGTCTCGACCGCATTCATCCAGTCGATCGGCAATGGCATCGATCGCTCGGTGCGCCCGCGCGAGGGTGGAATTCACGCCGGCGGAGCGCGCAACGGGAGTGCCGCCGGCTTCCGCGTCCAAGGCTTGGATCTGCTGCTGGCCGAGGGTGAGCGCATGTTGTGTCAACTGCGGGGCGCTGTTCATCACCAGGCCGGTCGAGCGGGCAATCGTCTGGTAGATGGTCCCCATGGCCATTGCTGGAGACTCACCGATCACCTTCACGTTCGTCTGTGTGATGGCATCGGTGACTTGGGAGTCCACCGGGTTATTCGTTGCGCTGTGCGCAGGTGAAGCGACAGCCATCGCCAAGGTGGCAGCAGCCACTGAAACCCACGTGCGCATGTAGGCATAGTGGCATGTCCATGCTCTGCCGAGCGCTGAGGCAGCCCCTAGGCTCGAGCCATGGGCAATCCGCTGGATACCCTTTTTGGGTTACCGACTCACGTGCTGGTCGTGCACGCAGTCGTGGTCCTATTGCCGATTGCGGCGCTCGGGGCCATCGCAACGGTGTTGCGTAGGTCGTGGATCAATCGACTTGGCGCGGCCACGACCGCGATAGGTGCGGTTGCACTCGTTGCGACCTGGCTCAGTCGATTCAGCGGGTCCAACCTGGCTTCGCGGGTGGGTAATCCCGAACCGCATGTGGAACTCGGTCATGATCTGCCCATCTACGCGACAGGGTTCTTCGTCCTGTGGGTCCTCTACTGGCTATTCGCCCGGGGTGTACCAGGCAACCGGACACGTCCTTGGTGGCTCGTGAGTCTGGGCGTTGTGGTGGTGCTTGCGAGCATCGGTGTTATCTGGTTCACCATCTTGACCGGGCATTCAGGCTCAGCGGCCACGTGGGAAGCCGTCATCGAAAACACCACGCCCGGGCAGTTCACAGCGGACTAGTCGCTGATCCTCGCTAGTCCCAGCTCTCAGCTTCTGCGCGACTTCGCAGAACTCGGCGCAGGGAGTCCAAGCGCGCTGGACTGACCTTTGGGTCTTGATCAAGGGCGCAGTGGGGTTCGACGTGCGAGCAGCCTCGAGGACACGCCTCGGCCGCAGTGCTGAGATCAGGGAAGGCGTGAATCACCCGGTCGGGGTCTACGTGCGCGAGTCCGAAGGACCTGATGCCTGGGGTGTCGATGATCAGGCCACCAGCGGGTAGGGCAAGCGCGATCACGCTGGTTGAGGTGTGGCGCCCCTTTCCGGTGACCACATTTACTCCGCCTGTGGTGCGACCGGCGTTGGGCACGAGAGAGTTGACGAGTGTGGATTTCCCTACGCCGGAGTGTCCGACTAATACGGTTCGGTGTCCTGCGAGTGCACCCTCGATCGCAGGCGTGACGCTCTTATTCGCGACTTCGAGCACGGCAAGTCCTAGTGGCGAGTACATGTCCCGAAGCTCGGCTGCCGGCGCGAGATCGGTCTTGGTCACGATCAGCAAGGGAGGGATTCCTGCATCGAAGGCCGCAATGAGAGCCCGGTCGATGAGTCCTGTTCTCGGCTCTGGATTCGTGCTTGCTACCACCACCGCCAGTTGATCGGCATTTGCAACGATGACGCGCTCAACCGGATCGGAATCATCTGCCGTACGCCGAAGAGTTGTCTGACGAGGAAGCCGCCGCACGATCCTTGCGAAGTTCTCACGTCCGTCCCGTTCAAGGATGGTCGAGTTATCCATTCCCACGACGTCTACGCGGTCACCGACAACAATGCCTTTGCGGCCGAGCTCGCGAGCCTTTACTGCGTAATGCTCCGTGCCGGAGTCATCGATGAGGGTGAACCGTCCACGATCGACGGTAACGACAGTCGCGGGATCTGAATCGCGATGCTCGGGACGGTCTTTGGTTCGGGGACGACTCTTGCTGCGACCGGGCCTGACTCGGACGTCGTCTTCGTCGAGTCTGGAATGACGGTTCACCAGTGGCCTGTCACGTGAGGATTGATGCCCACAGGCGTGGGAAGTCGGGCATCGTCTTGGCTGTGGTGGCGATGTTCTCCACTTCGATTCCATCGACTCGAGAACCGATGATGGCAGCGGTCGTTGCCATTCTGTGGTCCTCGTAGGTTCGGAATCTGCCGGATTGAAGTGGAGCAGGATCTATGCGCAGGCCATCCTCGGTTTGCGTCACTGCTCCACCGAGACCATTGATCTCGGCTTCAAGAGCAGCAAGGCGGTCGGTTTCGTGGCCCCGGATGTGTCCAATTCCGCGGAGGGTGCATCGATCGTTTGCGAAGGCGGCAATCGCGGTCATTGTTGGCGCGGTTTCGCCGATGGTCGACAGATCGACATCAATGCCGTTTATTCCGGTCGAGGGGGGCGGTCCCTTCACGACAAGTGCCCCGGACTCTTGAGTGACGTCTGCGCCGAAGCGTTGGAGCACGTCCACGATCTGCTCGGTGGGCTGCAGGGGAGTGGTGGGCCAATCGAGGATTCGCATCCGACCGCCCGTGACGATCGCTGCGGCGATGAACGGGAGAGCGTTGGAGATATCGGGTTCGATATGCCAGTCGTGGGCGCGCATCTGTTGTGGGTCCACGTGCCAGGTAAAGCGCGAGTGACCGTTGATTGGTGGGTCGGCTGTTTCTCGGACCTGCACACCGTGCTGGGCGAGCATTCGCACCGTCATGTCGATGTGCGGGGTGCTTGGGATGGGGTGACCGACGTGGTGGATGGTTGCCCCGGCATCGAATCGAGCTGCGGACATCAGCATGGCCGTGACGAATTGGCTTGAGCGCGAGGCGTCGAGGACGACTTCACCGCCGGGAACTTCTCCGCGCCCGGAAACCACAAAGGGCAGTTTTCCGGTTCCGGCGTCGTCCACTTCTATCCCGACATCGCGCATGGCTTCGATGAGAGTGGCCATGGGGCGTCGCCAGGCAGCACGGTCGCCGTTGAATAGCACCTCGCCCTGCGCGAGTCCCGCCACCGGAGGTAAGAAGCGCATGACGGTTCCGGCCAACCCAACGTCGATGGACATGGCACCGCTGGAACCAAGGTAGTGCGGGACCATCTGCAGTGTCATGCCTGATGCTGGTGTGAGTCGGTCGGACTCGTCTCCGGACTCAAGGATCGCGACCTCCACTCCGAGGGTCCGCAGGGCACCGATCATCAACTCGGTATCGCGCGAGCGGAGTGCGTTGGTGATGGTGCTCGGACCATCACTTAGTGCAGCCAGTACCAGCGCCCGATTCGTGAGTGACTTGGATCCCGGCACCTGAACGGAGGCATCGACCATCCCGGGGGCGAAAGGAGCCGCCCACCAGTGGGCGTCGGGCGCGGTTGCGGGGTCGGTCGTCACGAATTCAGAGTAGTGCGCGCGACCGGCCTTAGTCGCTGCTCACCTCAATCGTCATGCCGTCTTTGGCGACGGTGGTCTGAATCTCCAACTTCGATTCGATCAGCGTCGCAAGCTCGTCTGCAGCATCCTCCTCGGAATGGACGAGGTACACGGCCTTCGGTCGAGATCGTGCAGACGACAACCACGAGACCAATTCGTCCCGATCGGCGTGGACGCTGAAGGCTTCGATATCGACGATCTCGGCGTGCACGGGAATGTCCTGACCGTGGATACGCACCGAGCGGGCTCCGTCTCGAAGTTGTTGACCGGGAGTGCCGACGGCCTGATAGCCGACGAGCAGGATGCAGTTGTTCGGATGCGGCAGGAAGTACTTCAAGTGATGGGTGACGCGCCCTCCGCTAGCCATCCCCGAAGCCGAGATGATGATCTTGGGCCCAGGTGTATCGAGATGCTTGGAATCTTCGGTCGAATGCGCCTCGCGCAGTCCGGGCACATGTATGCGCTGCACGCCCTCGGCGAGAGTCGCCGTTGTGATCTCAGGGTCCTGGTCGGAGATGGCGGTTCGGTACACGTTCAGTGCTGCCAGTGCCATCGGGCTATCGGCGAAAATCGGCACCTCAGGAATCCGATGCTGATCCATGAGCGATTTCAATGCCGTCAGCAAAACTTCGGTGCGGTCCACGGCGAATGCGGGAACCACCACCGTTCCTCCGTGCTGGATCGCTCGGGTGATGGCCTGCGCCATCTCCTCCAACTCTGCATCGACATCAGCGTGGTCACGGTTGCCATAGGTGCCTTCCATGACAACTACATCGGCATCCTGTGGAGGTCGAGGCCCGCGCAGCAGGGGATGGTTACCCCGTCCGAGATCACCGCTGAATACGACCCGCGCACCCTCGGTGGCGTCGACGAGTTCGGTGATGGTGACCGTGGAAGAACCGAGAATGTGACCTGCGGGATCGAATCTGCACGTGAAGTCGATAGTGGGAGCAAAAGCCTGACCGAATTCACGGGGCAGAAGAAGGTTGATTGTTGATTCCGCATCGGCGGAGTCGTATAGCGGTTGTGGGTCGGAGTGCCGTGAGTATCCGGCACGCCGAGCGTAGGCGGTGTCTTCCTCCTGGAGCCGTGCGGAATCGCGCAGGATGATGGGAACAAGATCTGCCGTATTGGGTGAGCAAAAAACCGGGCCTGTGAAGCCTTGCTTGACCAGCGCGGGTAGGTATCCGCAGTGATCAAGGTGTGCATGCGACAGCACCACAGCATCGATCTCGGACGGATTGATCGGAAATGGATCCCAGTTGCGCCGACGGATTGCTCGGGGCCCTTGGAACATTCCGCAGTCGACGAGCATCCGCGAGGAACGTCCCTGAAGGAGAAACCGGGACCCCGTGACCGTTCCTGCAGCCCCGAGGAACGTCAGGCGCATGACTTACGCGTCCTTGATCGGCTTACCGTCTGGGCCACGCTTGATCGGCTTGCCACCTCGCGTGACCATCGGTGGGGGAAGGCGCAAGCGGCGGAGTTGCAGTGCCCGCATCACGGCGTACAGCATCAACCCGCGACGGTCGGACTTCTGCGGGAACTCCTTCTTCGCCTTTCGACTTAACTGAATGAGCAAAATGATGGTGTCGATGACGATCAACGCCGTCACGGCGAAGAACGCCAGTGACACGAATGACTGCACAGCGGGGTTTTGGACGAATCCGAGGAGAAGCACCGCGATCGCGATAAATATGAAGTACTCGGCCACGGTGATTCGAGCGTCCACGAAGTCACGGACGAATCGTCGGTTGGCGCCTCGATCCCGGGCGGGCATGTAGCGCTCGTCGCCGACCATCATCCCTGCGCGCTGGCGGGCTCGGGCCTCGCGGTCGGCTTCTCGCGCAGCCTTCTTACCCTCCTTGGTTCCACGTCCACGGCTCGTGGCTCGTAATCCTTGCTTACGTGCGGCCTCGGCTTCCTTGCGAGAGGGGGTAGCCCGTCCCTTGGGGGCGCGTGGATCGTTGGGGTCGTGAGCGGGCTCGGGGGTCGCCGGTGAGTCTGCGCCGCCCCAGAACTTAGGTATGCCAGCCATGATTACTCAAGCCTAATGGCGGGGCAGGAGGCGCGGTTGCCCCTGTCGGCGCTTAGGCTGTGAGAACTAGTGCAGTTCTGCGCGGCATCCGAGCGCGCGGACACGGCGGAAGTGGGAGTTGGCACATGGGCCTTTGGCAGCGCTTCACGATGATTTTCAAGTCCAAGGCTTCTAAGGCTCTGGACCGAGCCGAGGATCCACGGGAGACCTTGGACTACTCCTACGAGAAGCAACTCGAATTGTTGCAAAAGGTTCGCCGCGGCGTAGCCGACGTTGCCACGAGTCGTAAGCGGATCGAACTCCAACTTCAGGGCCTGTCGCAAAAGGAGAGCACTCTGGAGGAGCAAGCGCGTGCTGCGCTGTCCCAGGGGCGTGAGGATCTCGCACGTGAGGCGCTGACGCGTCGCAGTGGCTTGCATCAGCAGATCGCCGATCTGCAAGGTCAACTCGCTCAACTTCAGGAGCAGGAAGAGAAACTGACAACCGCAGCACAGCAACTGCAGACGAAAGTCGAGTCCTTCCGTACGCGCAAGGAGACCATCAAGGCGAGTTACTCAGCCGCGGAAGCTACGACGAAGATCAACGAGGCCTTCGCGGGTATCTCGAATGAACTCGGTGATGTGGGCCTGGCGGTGCAGCGCGCCGAGGACAAGACCGCTGAGATGCAGGCCCGTGCCGGCGCAATCGACGAACTCATGGCTACCGGTGCTCTTGAGGATCCGATGGGCATGGGCAAGGACTCGATCACGGCCGAGTTGGAGCAAATGGCAAGCCAGGCCGAAGTTGAGTCGACCTTGGCGGCACTCAAAAACGAGATCGGCTCCGCTGATAAGAAGCCTGAGCTCGAGCAGTAGCCGGCGGCGTCTGTGCACACCCTCCTGGTGCACGGTGGTGGGCACGGTGCATGGTGCTGGGATGGTGTTCGCGCCGAATTGGGAGTTCAGGGGATAGCGTCCAGTGCCCTCGATCTCCCAGGCTCCGGGTCCGACCCCACGCCGCGAGGTGGGATCGACCTCGAGGCCTACATCTCATCGGTCATCGCGCGCGTGGACGCCATCGAGGATGACGTCGCAATCGTGGCTCACTCGCTTGCTGGATTAACTGCCACTGCCGTTGGCGCCGCCCGACCCGATCGGATCTCCCGAGTGATCTTCTTGGCCGCGATGATCATGGATACAGGTGAGCGTGGCATCGACTCCATTCCCGAGGATCGACGACCCAACTACTTCGACATGGCGATGCAATCTGAGGACAACTCGTTCACACCTCCTTTCGAGGAGGCCTGCAAGCGCTTTTTCCCGGGTGCGAGTGAAATCGAGGCTCGTCGTTTCTACAACCAGTTGACGCCGCAACCGCTGGGGCCCTACCTCCAGCCGAATCCCGCGGGAGCGGATGCTTTGGTGCGCAGCGGTGTGAGCGCTTCCTATGTCCTGCTTTCGCAGGACCTAACGTTCCGGCCCCCCGTCGCACGTAAGTTCGCGGCGAAGGTCGACTGCGCCCCGATCGAGGCGAGCGGCGATCATTGCTGGATGCTGACTGATCCCGATGCGTGTGCTCGGCAAATCGCTGACTTGCTGTAGCCAAGGTAAATTGAGACAAGTCGACGAGAGGGGCTCTGCGTCGTGGCGCGTACGAGGTACGGAACCGATCGCGGGTTAACAGCCCGCATGTTCGGCACGCTGTTCGGCTTGGGTTTGATGTACGTCCTGCTCGCTGCGGTCCTGTACGCGTTCGGCTTCAGCGCCATCTTGATTCTCGGGATCAGTGCCGCCCTGCTGTTCGGCCAGTGGTGGTTCTCGGACACCTTGTCCATGAAGGCCATGCGAGCTGTGGAGGTCACTCCCGAGCAAGCACCTCAATTGCACGCTGTGGTCGATCGTCTATGCGCGATGGCGGACATGCCTAAGCCTCGGGTGGGGATCGCGGACAACGATGCCCCTAATGCCTTTGCTACGGGTCGTTCCCCGAATCGCTCGGTCGTTGTGGTCACAACGGGTTTGCTTCGACGGTTAAATCGCGACGAGCTTGAGGGAGTCCTGGCTCACGAGCTCTCACACGTTGCCCATCGAGATGTCACGGTGATGACTGTCGCCTCGTTTACCGCGATCCTCGCTGGATTCATGGTGCGCAGTGCGATGTGGGGTTCCATGATGCGCGATCGGCGTGATCAGAGCACAGCTTTGATTTTCATTGCAGTCATGGTGGTAAGCGTCATTGTCTACTTTGTTTCCTACCTGCTGATCAATGCGCTCTCTCGATATCGAGAACTCGGGGCTGACCGGGGAGCAGCCTTGCTAACCGGGCAGCCGACGGCGCTAGCCAGCGCGCTGCAGAAGATCTCTGGGGACATGGCGACGATCCCCACCCGCGACATCCGACAAATGGAGGCGGTCAGTGCATTCGCTTTCGCTCCCGCCGTTGCGGGCAAGCGTGAGTTCACTCTCGAGCAGTGGTTCTCGACGCACCCGCCACTGGAGAAGCGACTCGCGCAATTGGCGAAGATCGCCGGGGAGCTAGGGCAGCGGTAGTGGGTTTCCTCGATGCGGTTCTCGGCCGACGCAAACCCGCTCGACCGAATCTCGATTCGCTCTTCTCCGTTCCGTCTGCAGCGATCACCGTTCAAGCGGCACTGGATTTTGTCCCCACGGGCAGGGCGGCGGTGGCCTTCCGAGCTCCGGAGGGGCGTGCTTTCGCCGATATCGAGGCTGAGGTGCAGGCCCTACTGGACGCCGGCGGCGGACCTCCCGTGGAGTTGGCCGAGGACGGATTCGGGTTCGATTGGATCGTCGTTCGCACTGACCCCATCGACGTTGCGACCGCGGTTACCGATGCGCATGCGGTGAATACGTCGTTGGTCGAGTCCGGGTTCGGACCTCAGTTGCTGTGCTCGTTGGTGTCTTTTCGTGGACCAAACGCTCAGCCGTTGGCATTGGTCTACCTCTACAAGGCTGGGACTTTCTATCCGTTCGCTCCCGTTGCCGGCGAGCGTGAAAAACGGGACAACGTCCTCGAACTCCAGGTCCGTGACCTCCTGCAAGGGGAACTGCCTATGGAGCAGGACTTGAGTCGGTGGTTTGCGGTGTGGGACGCGCCTGGACTTTAGTCGCGTGCGGGCGATGGACCGGGAAGGGCGAGCATCCGATCCAAGGCGACCTTGGCCCAGTGCTGGGTATCCGGATCCACAACGATTTGGTTGACGACATTGCCGGCAACCAGGCTCTCAAGTGCCCACACCAGGTGCGGTAGGTCGATTCGGTTCATGGTCGAGCAGAAGCAGACCGTCTTGTCGAGGTAGACGATCTCCTTGTCCGCGTTGTTCAGCGCCAGGCGTTTGACCAGATTGAGTTCGGTACCAACTGCCCATGCTGAGCCGGCAGGTGCGGACTCAATGGCAGCGATGATCTTCTCGGTCGAACCCACCTGATCGGCCTTCTCGACCACGGAGTAGTCGCATTCGGGGTGGACGATCACCGTTACGCCGGGAACGCGTTCGCGGACGTCGTCAACGCACTCGGCGGTGAAGCGACCGTGCACCGAACAGTGGCCGCGCCACAAGATGACCTTCGCCTCGCGGATCTGCTCGTCTGTCAATCCGCCATTGTCCTTGCGGGGGTCGTAGACGACACAATCGTCGAGCGAGTATCCAAGATCGCGAACTGCTGTGTTCCGGCCGAGATGCTGGTCGGGCAGGAAGAGAACCTTCTCGCCCTGCTCGAAAGCCCAGATCATGCTGCGTTCGGCGTTGCTTGACGTGCACACCGAACCACGGTTCTTGCCCGTGAAGGATTTGATCGCCGCGCTGGAGTTCATGTACGTGATGGGAATGGTCACATCTGCAACACCCACACGCTGCAGGACCCGCCAGCAATCCTCCACCTGACCGATCTCGGCCATGTCAGCCATGGAGCAGCCGGCGGCCATGTCGGGAAGAATCACCTTTTGGTCGTCGCTGGTGAGAATGTCTGCGCTTTCGGCCATGAAGTGCACGCCGCAAAAGACGATGTATTCGGCTTCCGGCCGGGCGGCTGCCTGCTGTGAAAGCTTGAAGGAGTCGCCGGTGACATCGGCGAACTGAATCACCTCGTCGCGTTGATAGTGGTGGCCGAGGATGAAGAGCCGATCGCCTAGGGCTTCCTTCGCGGCGCGAGCCCGGGCCACTAGATCAGGGTCTGATGGGGCCGGGAGGTCCCCGGGGCATTCGACGCCACGCTCACTTTCGGGATCGGCCTCATGGCCGAGAAGGAGCAGTGCGAGGGGAGTCGGCTCGGGCTCTACGAAGGTTCCTGCCATGAGAAGAGTCTGCCAAACCACGTGCGATCCGCGGGAGGGTGGCTGGCTCACGCACGGCAGTCATGCAATAGTTGGGAATAACCGAACCTCGGGGTCGGTTAACTTGATCGGAACAACCCGTCCGATCGGAACACAACGCCGGACTAACACCGAAGAGGATGACCAGATGAGCGACGTCATGGATACCGACACCACGCAGACCGCCGACAGCATCATCTTGACCGATGAGGCCGCAAGCAAGGTCAAAACCCTCCTCGATGCAGAGGGTCGCGATGACCTGACCCTGCGCATTGCCGTGCAGCCCGGAGGTTGCTCAGGTCTTCGTTATCAGCTCTTCTTCGATGACCGCAGTCTTGATGGCGATGTCCTGAAGGACTTCGGCGGCGTGGGTGTAGTCACGGATCGGATGAGTGCCCCCTATCTGAGCGGTGCCACCATCGACTTTGTCGACACCATCGAGAAGCAGGGCTTCACGATCGACAACCCCAACGCCACCGGGTCGTGCGCCTGCGGAGACTCGTTCCACTAATCCGACTCGAGGTTAGTTGAAAGTTGTACTAGTCTTGAAGCATGTGGAATTCAGGCGATCCGGCGCGGGCCTTCCTCGACGCGGAGCCGGATTTGGTCGAGCGCTCCCGTCGTCGTGTGGCGTGGAGTCCTGACCGCGGTCGGCTGCCGTCGGTTTTTCTCAGTCACGGCGCACCGCCGCTTTTCGATAACTCAGAGTGGATCGAGTCACTTGCCGCGTGGGCCGATTCGATGCCGACGCCTCGCGGGATCCTGATCGTCAGTGCCCACTGGGAGTCCGCACCTATCGCGCTGAGTTCACCGCATGCGGGCGCCGGATTGGTCTACGACTTCGGTGGGTTCGATCCCTTCTACTACTCGATGCAGTACGCCACGCCCGATGCGTCCTGGCTGGCTTCCATCGTCGAGGGGCTGCTCCCGGATGGAGAACCGGTGATTGCACCCACCAACCGAGGGCTCGATCACGGAGCCTGGGTGCCGCTGAAGGTGATGTACCCAGCAGCAGATGTTCCAGTGATTCAGATGAGCATCCCCACCCATGATCCGCAACGGTTGATGAAGATCGGGCGGTCGCTACGCGAGCTCCGCGATCACGGAGTTCTTGTAATCGGCTCGGGCTTCACCACGCACGGTCTGCCCTTCCTTACCTCCGACAATTTCTTCGCCGGAGCAATACCCGGTTGGTCCCGAGACTTCGATGCCTGGGCTGCAGAACTTCTCGGTAGCGGTGACGTTGATTCCCTCGCCGACTACTCGACGGCACCCGGTATGCCGCTCGCGCATCCGACGGTAGAACATTTGAGTCCCATGTTCGTAACACTGGGAGCCGCCGATGCTCCTGACATCGGAGTCGACACCACAGTTGAGGGATTCATGTGGGGGCTATCGCGCCGTTCGTTCCAGATCGCCTAGGCACTAGCGGCGCTCAGTGCGGGTCAACTCGAACAAGCCCCGGTAGGGTCGTCGCCCGTGGCCATCTTGATAACCGGATCCATCGCAACCGACCATCTGATGAGTTTTCCGGGTCGGTTCTCCGACTCACTCGTCGCCGACAAGATCGACAAAGTCTCACTGTCTTTCCTTGTCGAGGAGCTACAGATCCGGCGTGGGGGAGTGGCGCCCAACATCGCGTTCGGCATGGGCTGTTTGGGTTTGAGTCCGGTGCTCGTCGGCGCAGTGGGTCCAGACTTTGCGGACTATGAGTCGTGGCTACAGCGTCACGGCGTGGATACCCGAGGAGTCCATGTCTCGGACTCCCACCACACCGCCCGTTTCGTGTGCACGACCGATACTGAACAAAATCAGATTGCGTCCTTCTACCCCGGAGCTATGTCCGAAGCCCGCAACATCGAGTTGAAGCCGATCGTCGACCAAGTAGGTGGTGCCGACGTCGTCTTGATCGGTGCGAACGATCCCGAGGGAATGCAGCGTCATACCGACGAGTGCCGATTCCGTGGCTATCCCTTTGCCGCAGATCCGTCTCAGCAATTAGCCCGTATGAGCGGAGACGAGATCAAGCCGCTGATCGAGGGGGCCGAGTACTTGTTCACCAACGAATACGAGGCCGCCTTGATCGAGCAGAAGACCGGTTGGTCGGCTGGTGATCTCGCATCAATGGTCAACGTCCGAGTGATCACGTTGGGTCCCGATGGCGCGCGCATCGAACGCCGTGGCGCTGACCCCGTCCAGGTGACTGTGCCCGAGGAAGAGATCAAAGCTGACCCCACTGGCGTCGGTGATGCCTTCCGTGCCGGATTTCTTGCCGGACAGTCGTGGGGGCTCTCCGATGAGCGCTCGGCCCAGGTGGGATCGCTGGTGGCGACGTATGTGATCGAGACAGTGGGGACGCAGGAGTACCAACTTGCTCAGCGACACTTCCTCGAGCGCTTCGGCGCGGCCTACGGCGACGACGCCGCGAGCGAAGTCGAACAGCACGTCTCCTGCCCGCGGCCATAGCCAACGGTCTGGACGAACCTTGATACCGGCCAGCATCCCGCCCCCGGTATGGGAACTGGCAGACCCGTCAAAAGCTGAGGCGGGTGAGGATCTAGTTGCCATCGGTGGCGGCCTTGACCCGGGCACCGTCCTCACCGGGTATGCCCGCGGGATGTTTCCGATGGAAGTCTCGCTCGGTGCTGACCTCGGCGGCGGCAGCACGCTCGGGTGGTGGTCGCCGGATCCACGCGGAGTGCTATTCCCCGGGAACCTGCGAGTATCACGCTCGCTGGCGCGATCGGTACGACGCTTCGAGACGACCGTCGATCATGCCTTCGTTGAGGTCATGCATGCATGCGCCGAACCAACGCGACCCAACGGCTGGATTACCGAGGCATTCATTGACGCGTATGTCGAA
>JBDQFC010000008.1:0-96151 GCA_040266055.1 Candidatus Nanopelagicales bacterium
GAGCCGACCCGGGGGGGGGTGGGGCTGCGGGGTGGAAGGGTTTCTGCAAAACCCTGTGTTGCGCCGTGGGGGCCCCTCTGGGGGGCCACAATCGTCGACGCTGATGACATTGCCCGTCGCGTAGTAGAGCCGGGCAGTCCGGTGCTGGCGCGCCTGGCGGAAGAGTTCGGTGCAGACATCGTCCGAGATGACGGTTCACTGGATCGCGCGCTCTTGGCATCGCGGGCATTCGTAGACGAACGCTCCACGCGCCATCTGAACGAGATCACCCATCCGCCTATCCGCGAACTAGCTGAGGCGGAGATTTCCTCAGCAGAGGATGTCTCGCCGGTGGTTGTCTACGAGATGCCCTTGCTGGTGGAGACAGGTCAGGTATCTCTCGTCGATGCAGTGGTGGTCGTGGACGTTCCAGAGTGGGTGCAGGTCGAACGTGCTCTCGCGCGGGGCATGTCCGAAGACGATGTGCGTCAGCGCATGGAGCGTCAGGCCTCGCGCGCTGAGCGTCTCGCGGCAGCCGATGCAGTAGTTGACAACACCGGGAACGTGAGTCACACGCAATCGCAAGTGGACTCGCTGTGGAATGAGTGGACGTCATGACCCGACCCGTGACAGATCTTCAACGCACCGTTGCCCCATTTGAAGTCGTCTCGGATTACGTGCCAGCTGGTGATCAGCCCCAGGCCATCGAGGAAATTGCCCGCCGCATCGAAGCGGGGGAGGGCAATGTCGTCCTTCTGGGTGCAACCGGCACCGGCAAGTCCGCAACGACAGCGTGGCTGGTGGAGCGCCTACAGCGGCCGACGTTGGTGATGGCACCCAACAAAACCTTGGCAGCGCAATTGGCCACGGAGTTTCGGGAACTGCTGCCCAACAACGCCGTCGAGTACTTCGTGTCCTACTACGACTACTACCAACCCGAGGCCTACGTCCCGCAAACCGATACGTATATCGAGAAGGACTCCTCCATCAATGACGAGGTTGAGCGATTGCGTCACTCGGCCACAAATTCGCTGTTGACCCGTCGTGACGTGCTTGTTGTGGCGTCGGTGTCGGCCATCTACGGTCTGGGTACCCCGCAGGAGTACGTCGACCGAATGGTTCGTCTGCGGGTGGGCGAGGAGATCGAACGCGACTCACTGTTGCGGAACTTTGTCGATATCCAATACACGCGCAATGACATCGCGTTTGAACGTGGAACCTTTCGAGTACGGGGGGACACGGTGGAAGTGTTCCCGATGTACGAGGAGCACCCGGTTCGCATCGAGATGTTCGGTGACGAAATCGAACGGCTCATGACACTCCACCCGGTCACCGGTGAAATCCTCACTGAAGATCAAGAGATCTACGTATTTCCCGCCACCCACTACGTAGCAGGTCCTGAGCGAATGGAGCGAGCGATACAGGGGATCGAGACCGAACTCCAGGAACGTCTTGCCGAACTGGACAACCAGGGAAAGCAACTCGAGGCGCAGCGACTTCGAATGAGGACCAGCTACGACATTGAGATGATGCGTCAGGTCGGAACCTGTTCAGGTATAGAAAACTATTCGCGACACATTGATGGGCGTCCACCTGGTTCGGCACCCAACTGCCTGTTGGATTACTTCCCCGACGACTTTCTGTTGGTAATCGACGAATCGCACGTGACGGTGCCGCAGATTGGTGCGATGTACGAAGGCGACACTTCCCGCAAACGCACACTCGTCGAGCACGGGTTCCGCTTGCCTTCGGCCATGGACAATCGCCCACTAACGTGGGCTGAATTCGTTGAGCGCATCGGACAGACGGTGTATCTGTCGGCAACTCCGGGGCCGTACGAACTGGGCAAGGTGGAGGGGGACGTCGTTGAACAGGTCATCCGTCCCACCGGACTGGTCGATCCAGAAATCGTCGTCAAGCCGACGGAAGGTCAGATCGACGACCTAATGCACGAAGTTAGAACTCGCGCCGAACGCGGTGAGCGGTCGCTTGTCACCACACTGACCAAGCGAATGGCCGAAGACCTCACTGACTACCTCGGAGAGCACGGTATCCGCGTGCAGTATCTGCACTCGGAGGTGGACACGCTCCGCCGAGTGGAGCTGCTCCGCGAACTGCGCGCCGGAGTTTTCGATGTTCTGGTTGGAATCAACCTGCTTCGTGAAGGCCTTGATCTTCCGGAAGTTTCACTCGTTGCAATCCTGGATGCCGACAAGGAAGGATTCCTGCGCTCCGAGACATCGTTGATTCAGACAATTGGGCGCGCGGCACGAAACGTCTCGGGCCAGGTGCACATGTACGCAGACTCCATAACCGCCTCGATGGAGCATGCGATTGATGAAACAAACCGTCGTCGAGCTAAGCAGGTTGCTTTCAACACCGAGCACGGCATCGACCCTCAGCCCCTGCGTAAGCGGATAGCCGACATCACCGATCTGCTGGTGCGTGAGGAAGAGGACACCCGGGAGTTAATTGGATCCACCGGGGCCTCAGGAACCGCAACGCCTGTACCGACCCGGCGTACTGCGTCGATGGCCGAGGGCGAATTAGCGCAGTTGATTGAGCAGTTGACCAACCAGATGCACCAGGCAGCTGCCGATCTGCAATTCGAGCTCGCGGCCCGACTACGAGACGAAGTAGCCGAACTCAAGAGTGAACTGCGCTCCATGCGCGAAGCCATGGGCTGATTGCTCTTCCGCTACCGCCTAGGCTCAGCGGGTGGACACCTCGTTGACCGTATGGGCCGTAACCATCGGCGTCATCCTCTTGCTGATCGTCGTCGACTTTTTCACGGTGAGTCGCAAGCCCCACGACGTGATGTTCAAAGAGGCCATCTTCTGGAGCATCTTCTACATCAGCGTCGCAATCGCCTTCGGGGCCGTTATCTGGTGGTGGGCCGGTGCGGACTTTGGCACGCAGTACTACACCGCCTACTTGGTCGAGAAGTCGCTCAGTGTGGACAACATCTTTGTGTTCGTAATCATTCTCACTCAGTTTCGAACGCCATCAGTGCTGCACCAGCGTGTGCTTTTATTCGGAGTCCTTCTCGCGCTTATCTTCCGTGCCATCTTCATCGCAATCGGAGCAGCGGCGATCTCCTTGTTTGCTTTCACTTTTGTACTGTTCGGTGCGCTGCTGCTGTGGACCGGAGTTCAACTTATGCGGCATCGCAACGAGGATCCCGATCCGATGGACAACTTCATCATCCGCAATATTCGAAAGCGAGTGAAGTTTTCCGACGACTACGACGGTACCAAGCTCTTTACCAGGGTCAACGGCGCCAAAATGGCAACGCCATTGTTGTTGGTGATGGTTGCGATCGGTGGCACGGACCTGCTCTTCGCACTCGATTCGATCCCTGCAACCTTCGGTGTCACCCAGGAGCCGTTCCTGGTGTTCGCCGCAAATGCCTTCGCTTTATTGGGACTTCGGGCTCTGTACTTCTTGGTGAAGGGGCTACTGGACAAACTCGTCTATCTTTCAGCGGGATTGGCCGTAATTCTTATCTTCATCGGGTTCAAGTTGATCCTCACGTACTTCCACGAGGTCTTCCCAGACACCGTGCCAAAGATCGACACCATTTGGTCGCTTGTGATCATCGCCCTTGTGTTGGTTGTCGTGACGATTGCGTCGTGGATTAAGACCCGGAAGGATCCTGAGGCGATCGCTCATGCCGGTCGACTGACCGATCCGCGGGAGGACGAGGAGCAGTAGGCGGCGGGTCGGCGTGGAAGCCGGCCTGGGCCAGTGCCTGACGAAGCGCGGCGATCTCGGCCTTCAGTTCGATGATGTCTTCTTTGACCTCGCTTTGCCCCTGCTCTTGTTTGCCGCTCAAGCGCGTCACGACCGCTGATGCCACCGATGCACCGACCAGGCCGAGAAGAGAAATGCCGACAATCATCACGCCGACGGCGATGATGCGCCCGTTTGCGGTGACGGGTACGTAATCGCCGTATCCGACCGTGGCCATCGTGACGAGAGACCACCACACGGCGTCACCGAATGTCTCGATGCTGGCGTTCTTTGCGCCGCGCTCGGCGTTGAGAACGGCAAGCGCACTGATGTAGGTCAAGAACACGACGGCGATGACTACGGCTGTGGCGGTGCGTCCGAATCGCAATCGGCTTCCTCGACTGATGAGCCACTGTCCGGCCGTCAACACCCGGAGCACCCGCAGCACCCGGAAGGCTGGAACGGCCACCGCCAGGACGTCGATCGGGTGATGAACGAGGTAGGCGAAGTGCTTCGGCGCCAGGATCGTTCGAATGGTCAGATCGACGATGAAAATGACCCAAATCACGTCCATCGCGGTGTTGAGGGTGGACATCTGAACACTCGTGAGATCGAGGTCGAGGACGTAGAAGGAGTACAGGACCAGGTAAACGAGCGCCAGGATGACCATGACCAGGGCGGTCTTGGATTCGTATTTCACCAAGCGGGCCTCGGCGCGGACCTGGCGCGGGTCGTCCGGATTGGCCTTGTGGACGGTGAGCCGGTCCCAGAACCTGTCCGCCCGGGATTCGGACTCCGTGGGAGTAGTCCCGGCCTTGGGTAGTGACGCAGGCGTAGACACGCCGACACCTTATGAGGCGAGTTGGTGTCCTACCAACTAACTACCAGCCTCGTGCGCGCCATTCGTCGAGCTGCGGGCGTTCGTTGCCGAGGATGGTGTCGTTGCCGTGGCCGGGATAAATCCAGGTTTCGTCATCGAAGCGATCGAAGATCTTGCTGGTGACGCCCCCGTGCAAAGCGTCGAAGTCCTCGGGAGACCACGTTCGCCCAACTCCGCCTGGAAAGAGGCAGTCGCCAGTGAAGACGTGGTTGTGACCCGTGGGGTCGTCGTAGGTGAGTACGAGTGATCCAGGAGTGTGTCCTTCGAGGTGGATAGTTCCGAGCGCCACGTTACCCACGACGATTTCATCGCCCTCGTTCACGCGGTGCGTGATCGGAACATCGATGGCATCGGCATCGGCGTCGTGGGCGAAGACGGGGGCTCCGGTAGCAGCGACTACGTCGGCTAGGGCGCCCCAATGGTCCTTATGGCGATGGGTGGTGACGACCCCCACCACGCCATCGGGACCGATGAGATCCAGTATTCGGTCGACTTCCGCGGCTGCATCGATCAGTAGCTGAGCCCCGGTGGCCGTGCAGCGAACGAGGTATGTGTTGTTGTCCATGGGGCCGACGGCGAGCTTGCTGATGGTCACGTTCGACAGTTCGCGAACGTCAGCCGCACCGCCTACGCTGACGTGTCCGGAGTACATATCCGGCACCATAGCGAGGCATCAGTGGGCATCCACCAGGCGCCGGGAGAGGGGCAGTAGTGATCGGCGAGAATCTGGTCGTCCGTGGTGCGCGAGAGCACAACCTCAAGGACGTCTCGCTAGATATGCCACGCGATGCGCTCATCGTCTTCACCGGTCTGTCCGGTTCGGGAAAGTCTTCTCTGGCATTCGACACAATCTTTGCTGAAGGGCAGCGACGTTACGTCGAGAGTCTGTCCGCCTACGCCCGGCAGTTCCTCGGCCAGATGGACAAGCCCGACGTGGACTTCATCGAAGGCTTATCACCTGCGGTGTCGATTGATCAGAAGTCCACATCTCGAAACCCGCGTTCGACCGTCGGGACTATTACCGAGGTTTATGACTACCTGCGCTTGCTGTACGCACGTATCGGAAAGCCACATTGCCCGGAGTGCGGAGATCCGATCAGTCGACAAACGCCGCAGCAGATCGTGGATCAAGTGCTCGAACTCCCGGAGAAAACTCGATTCCAGGTCCTGGCGCCACTTGTTCGCGAACGCAAGGGCGAGTACGTCGATCTATTTCGGCAGTTGCAGACCCAAGGCTTCTCTCGCGCGCGTGTCGACGGCGTGGTTTACGGCCTCGACGAGGTACCCAAGCTCAAGAAGCAAGAAAAGCACAGCGTTGAAGTCGTCGTTGACCGATTGACCGTAAATCCTGAGTCGCGACGTCGCCTGACTGACAGCATCGAAACGGCGCTCGGTCTCGGACACGGCTATGTGGTGCTCGACTTTGTGGACCTCGACGAATCCGATCCGTTACGTGAGCGGATCTACTCTGAACACCTCGCTTGTCCCCGCGATGGCTTGTCATTCGAAGAACTCGAGCCCCGGTCTTTTTCCTTCAACTCGCCTTTCGGCGCGTGCCCAGAGTGTTCGGGGCTGGGGACCACGAGGGAGGTCGATGTCGAACTCGTCGTCCCGGATTCGGACCTGGCCTTATCTGAGGGAGCTATTGCTCCTTGGTCGCGGGGGACCGTCTCGGGGTACTTCGCACGGCTACTCGAGGCGATCGCCGAAGAACTCGACGTTGACGTGGATGCACCGTGGAAGAAGGTCCCCGCCAAGGCCAGGAAAGTCATTCTCGATGGCTACTCAGACCAAATTCACGTGCAGTACCGCAATAGGTACGGCCGACGCCGCTCGTACTACACCGAATACGAAGGCGTCATTCCTTACGTCAAGCGTCGACATGCCGAAGCCGAGACCGATGCCTCGCGCGAACGCTTCGAGGGATACATGCGAGAGGTGCCCTGCGATGCATGTGGTGGCAGCCGCCTCAAGCCGCTGACGCTAGCCGTCACGATTGAGGGCCGTTCCATCGCAGACGTCGCCTCACTACCGATTGGCGATGCTGCTGAGGTGCTGCGTGAACTCACGCTGTCTGATCGTGACGCGGCAATTGCCTCGCGAGTTTTGAAAGAAGTCAACGAACGTCTGCAGTTCCTAGTGGATGTGGGTCTGCACTACCTGTCGATGGATCGTGCAGCCGGAACACTTGCTGGCGGTGAGGCTCAGCGGATACGGCTGGCAACCCAAATCGGATCGGGGCTTGTGGGGGTGCTCTACGTACTAGACGAGCCAAGCATTGGGCTGCACCAGCGCGACAACCATCGCCTCATCGAAACCTTGGTTCGACTCCGTGACCTCGGCAACACCCTCATCGTGGTTGAGCACGACGAAGACACGATCAAGAGCGCTGACTGGGTGGTGGACATCGGCCCTGGCGCCGGCGAGCACGGTGGACAAATCGTTGTCAATGGGACCGTCAAAGAGTTGCTAAAGAGCAAGGAGTCGCTCACCGGGCAGTACCTGTCGGGAGCCCGACGCATCGAGGTGCCGGCAGAACGTCGGCTCCAGGAACGGGGATGGATCACTGTCACGGGTGCACGCGAGCACAACTTAAAGAACGTCACTGCACGCTTCCCACTGGGAAATTTTGTTTGCGTGACCGGCGTCAGTGGATCAGGTAAGTCGACTCTCGTGAACGACATCCTGTATAGCGTTCTGGCCCGCGACCTCAACGGTGCGCGCTTGGTACCGGGCAAGCACAAGAGCGTCAAAGGGATTGACGAGATAGACAAGGTGGTGCATGTCGATCAAAGTCCGATTGGACGCACCCCGAGAAGCAATCCAGCCACCTATACCGGTGTGTTTGACCACATCCGCAAGCTGTTTGCGGCAACGCCGGAAGCGAAAGTCCGTGGCTACCAGCCGGGCCGTTTCTCCTTCAACGTCAAAGGTGGTCGCTGCGAGGCGTGCAGTGGCGACGGCACGATCAAGATCGAGATGAACTTCCTTCCCGACGTCTACGTCACCTGCGAGACCTGTGGGGGCAAGCGCTACAACCGTGACACCCTCGAGGTCCACTACAAGGGCAAGACCATCGCCGAGGTCCTCGACATGCCGATCGAGGAAGCTCTCGAGTTCTTCGAAGCCGTACCGGCTATTGCCCGGCACCTGTCGACTCTCGTTGATGTCGGTCTCGGGTACGTGCGCATGGGTCAGTCAGCGCCGACCCTGTCCGGTGGCGAAGCGCAGCGCGTCAAGCTGGCAAGCGAACTGCAGAAGCGATCGACGGGACGAACTATCTACGTCTTGGACGAGCCGACAACCGGCTTGCACTTCGAAGACATCCGCAAACTGTTGGGCGTGCTGCAGTCCCTTGTCGACAAGGGAAATACAGTGATTGTCATCGAGCACAACCTTGACGTCATTAAGTCAGCCGACTGGATCGTGGACCTCGGACCCGAGGGCGGTTCAGGGGGAGGCACCGTGGTCGCCGAGGGCACACCCGAAGCGGTAGCCACGGTGGAGGCCAGCCATACCGGTTGTTTCCTGGCACCCCTGCTGTGATCGTGCCGGCTTGGGTCGTCTGACGTACTCTGATGCCATGGCTCGAGAATTAAAGCGACGCGAAGTGATCGCCGGTGGCGGACTCGTGGCAGTGGGGGGCATCCTCGTTGCCTGTGGTGGGGGTGACTCGGCGTCGGAGTCCACTACGGACGTTACGGCCGAAGAGACAGCGGCCGAGGAGACAACGGCCGAATCCTCACAGGCTGAGACGGCAGAGGAGATCGCCGAGGTTGAGGACACTGAGGCGCTTGGTGATGTCCTGACTTCTGTGGACGAGGTGCCGGTTGAAGGCGGAGTTGTGATCTCCGATCCACCCGTGGTGGTCGTACAACCCACGTCGGGTGACTTCAAAGGGTTCAGCGCGGTCTGCCCACATCAAGGCTGTCTGATGTCGTCGGTCGAGTCGAACGAGATCCTTTGTCCGTGCCACGGATCGTTGTTCTCGGCTGAAGATGGATCGGTCATCGCCGGTCCGGCCCAAGAAGGCCTGCCGGCGGTTCCGGTGAGCGTCCAAGGGGACTCGGTCGTCCTCGACTGAGTGAGGGTCGATGGCCGATCCCAGTGACTACCGGCCTGCCTCGGGATCGATTCCTCAGGCCCCGGGTGTCTACCGCTTCAAGGATGCGCAGGGCCGTGTCGTCTATGTCGGCAAGGCGCGGTCCCTTCGATCCAGACTGAACTCCTACTTCGCCGATTTCAGCGCGTTGCATCCACGCACCCAATCGATGCTCACCGCAGCCTCGTCGGTTGATTGGGTTGTTGTGGCCAATGAGGTTGAAGCGTTGGCGCTCGAGTTCACTTGGATCAAGGAGTACGACCCTCGATTCAACGTCAAGTATCGAGACGACAAGTCGTATCCGTACTTGGCGGTGACCGTCGGAGAAGAGGTCCCGCGCGCCGCTGTGGTCCGCGAACCGCGACGCAAGGGCACTCGATACTTCGGGCCCTACGCGCACGCATGGGCTATCCGTGAGACCCTCGACGAACTTTCGAAAGTGTTCGGAGTTCGGACCTGCCGCAACGGCGTTTTCAAGCGGGCGGCGCAGCTAGGACGCCCGTGTCTTCTGGGTTACATCGACAAATGCGCAGCGCCATGCGTGGATCGGGTGACGGATGAGGAGTATCGCGAGCGGGTGGATGACATGTGTCGGTTCCTCGCCGGCAATACTCAACCGTTCATCAAGACGATGCAAGCGTCGATGAAAGATGCTTCAGAGCGACAGGAGTACGAAGAGGCCGCGCGTTGGCGAGACCGACTGGGAGCGCTCACGCGCGCTATGGAACGCAATGCAGTCGTATTCGGAGATGGGACGGATGCTGATGTCGTGGCTGTGCACGACGATGCCCTCGAGATCGGTGTTCAAGTCTTCCACGTTCGCTCGGGTCGATTGATCGGTGAACGCAGTTTCATTGTCGAGAAGGCAGAAGACCTCCTGCTCGGTGGCTACGTAGAGCGGGTCCTTCAGCGTCTTTACGCCGGTCGGGAGGGCGTCGACATCGATAGCGCGCGACCTCCTCGGGAAGTCCTTGTGTCCCACGCTCCGACCGATAACGACGCTCTTACTCAGTGGCTCCAGGATCGACGAGGCGCGGGCGTAGATATTCGTGTTCCTCAGCGCGGTGACAAAAGAGTTCTGATGGACACGGCGAAAGCCAATGCGTCTGAGGCGCTTATGCGTCACCGGATGAAGCGATCAAGTGATCTCACTGCGCGCAGCGAGGCGCTCGCGGAGCTGCAGGAATACCTTGATCTTGCGGAGGCACCCTTGCGCATTGAGTGCATAGATATCTCCACGCTTCAGGGAACCGACACCGTTGCATCTTTGGTTGTCTTCGAAGATGGGCTGCCTCGCAAGAAGGATTACCGGACGTTCATCATCCGTACCGAAGGTGCCGACGACCTTGCGGCGGTTCGAGAGGTCGTCGAGCGTCGTTTCGAGCGCATCGCGCAGTCTGGAGTGTCCCCACAGTCCGACTCTGAGGTGTCGCACGTCGCCCTTCATGAGCCATCTAAGCCATTCGCTTATCCACCCGGACTACTCGTGATCGACGGCGGTGCACCGCAGGTGAACGCTGCGCAGCAGGTCCTCACCGAATGTGGAATGGGTGATGTCCCGGTCGTGGGCTTGGCCAAGCGCCTCGAGGAAGTATGGACTCCCGAATCCGCCGATCCAGTGATCTTGCCGAGGACAAGCGAAGCGCTGTATCTCCTGCAGCGGGTTCGCGACGAGGCACACCGAACCGCCATTGCGTTCCATCGCAAACGGCGAACTGCCCGTCAGCGCCGCAGCGCTCTCGATGACATCCCGGGGTTGGGGGAGAAGAAGGCAGCGGCGCTGCTCAAGCACTTCGGTTCAGTGAAATCGATCAAGGCGGCGACTGTGGACGACCTGCAACAGGTGCCGGGAATCGGGCCGAGCCTGGCCGCGTCGGTTCATGAGGCGCTAGCGTCATCACCATGAGTCCGGAGGCGTTCGACGTCCTACTCGTTACTGGAATGTCGGGAGCGGGGCGATCGACTGCGGCTCGTGCGCTCGAAGACGGCGGTTGGTTCGTCATCGACAACATCCCGCCAATGCTTATCGGATCGGCGATCGACGTCGCTGTCGAAAACCCGGATGTGCATCGGGTCGCAGTAGTGGTCGATGCCCGTGGTGGGTCATTCTTTCCGCAGTTGGCGGAGGCGATGACAGCGCTGAGAACCATGGACGTCAATCTTCAAGTCGTCTTCTTGGAGGCGTCCGAGGAGTCACTCGTTCGACGATTCGAATCATCGCGGCGTCCACATCCGTTGCAACAAGGAAACAGGATTTTGGACGGCCTGCGCCGCGAACGCCTCGTCCTGGGTGATCTTCGATCGGATGCCGATCTCGTGATCGACACGACCAACCTCAACGTTCATGAACTTCGTCGTGCGATCGATTCGGCATTCTCTGAGCCCGATGAACGCTTACGGATCACGGTGATGTCCTTCGGGTTCAAGCACGGCATTCCGGTGGACGCGGACATGGTTGCCGACGCACGCTTCCTGCCCAATCCTTATTGGGACGAGAACCTGCGGGAGCTCACGGGTCAAGATCCCCGTGTCTCATCTGCCGTCCTCGCAGGGGACGGTGCTCAAGAGTTCCTTGACCACCTTGCCGCTCTGGTGCGCACGACGCGGGACGGTTACCTGCGCGAGGGCAAGCGTTTCGTGACAGTGGCTGTCGGCTGCACGGGAGGTAAGCACCGCAGTGTGGCGCTCTCCGAGGCGCTGGCCGGGATGCTCGAGTCTGCCGACGCAGTGGTGGGTGTCGAGCACAGAGATCTCGGCAAGGAGTAGCGCGTGGGCGAGGGGGTTGCACCTGAGTCCATGTCACCGGCGGTCGTCGCACTCGGTGGTGGGCACGGGTTGGCTGTGAGCCTGCGGGCCTTGCGCAGGGTCACCGACCGGATCTCCGCTGTGGTGGGGGTAGCCGACGATGGCGGCTCGAGCGGCAGACTCCGGCGCGAATTCGGGATTCTGCCGCCGGGTGACTTACGCATGGCCCTCGCGGCCTTGTGTGCGGAGGACCCGGCCTCTCGCCGCTGGGCGGATGTTCTTCAGTACCGATTCGACGGTGACGGTGACCTCGCCGGCCACGCTGTGGGAAACCTGCTCATGGCTGCGCTGTGGGAGCGCACGGGCGACTCGGTCGCTGGACTAGACGAACTCGGGACTTTGCTGGGTGCCGTCGGTCGAGTATTGCCATGCAGTACAGACCCCTTGCAGATTGTGGCAGAGATTCGCGGGCATGATCCCCAGGCGCCTACGGTCATGAGCGAGGTCCGCGGTCAGGTTGAAGTGGCTACAACGCCCGGGCGGGTGGAGCGGATGTGGCTGGATCCACCCGAGGCGCGAGCCTGCGCGGAGGCGCTGGCTGCCATCGACTCCGCCGATGCCGTGGTGTTGGGTCCGGGCTCGTGGTTTACGTCGGTCATGCCGCACTTGGTGCTACCCGACCTGGCAACACATGTCATCGCAGCTCGAGGGACGAAGGTTCTGGTACTCAACCTCGACCCGCAGGAGGGGGAGACGGGTGGATATTCACCGGCCGAGCACATTGAGGCCATTTCGGTCCACGCACCCGACATGCGATTTGATGTCGTGATCGCCGATGGCCAGCACCTCGCCGGGGATTCACAGCGCCGAGATCTCGAGGCTGCTTGCTCATCATGGGGAAGCGACGTGGTGTTCTTCGACGTCGCCGCAGCGGCCGATCGACACGACCCCGCGAAGTTGGCACGAGCCTTCGGTACGGTTCTGGCTTGATGACAGGAGGAAGTTCCACTATGGCGATGACCGCCGCAGTTAAAGACGAGCTCAGCCGAGTGGAAGTCACGAAGACGTGCTGCCGTAAGGCGGAGGTATCGTCCCTTCTTCGCTTCGGCGGAGCACTCCACATCGTCAGTGGCTCCATTGTGATTGAAGTCGAACTCGATGCCGGGGCGATCGCGCGCCGGCTAAGGAAAGACATCTTCGACATCTACGGCCACGACAGCGAGGTCTCAATGGTCCAAGCCAGTGGGATCCGCAAGGGAACCCGCTACGTGGTCCGCGTGACCAACGGTGGGGAGGCTCTGGCCAAGCAAACCGGCATTGTCGACGGCAGTGGCCGGCCCGTGAGGGGACTGCCTCCAGCCATCGTGGCCGGTGGGTTGTGTGACTGTGAGGCAGCATGGCGTGGTGCGTTTCTCGTGCACGGCTCCTTGACCGAGCCCGGGCGTTCGAGTTCCTTGGAGGTCACCGCCCCTGGCCCCGAGGCAGCATTAGCCCTCGTGGGTGCCGCCCGCAGGCTTGGAATCGCCGCCAAATCCCGTGAAGTCCGTGGGGTGGACCGGGTGGTAATCCGCGATGGGGACGCCATCGGCGCCCTACTGACACGCATGGGAGCCCACGAGTCGGTTCTGGCGTGGGAAGAACGACGCATGCGTCGTGAGGTGCGCGCCACCGCGAACCGGCTCGCGAACTTCGACGACGCCAACCTTCGCCGCTCCGCCCGCGCCGCCGTGGCCGCCAGCGCTCGCGTAGGTCGGGCACTTGAGATCTTGGGAGACGAGGTTCCCGATCACCTCGTTGTCGCAGGACGCCTGCGGATGGACAACCAGCAGGCCAGTTTGGAAGAGCTGGGAGCGCTAGCGGATCCGCCGATGACCAAGGACGCCATTGCTGGGCGAATCCGACGTCTGTTGGCCCTCGCCGATAAGCGCGCCGGTGAATTGGGCATCCCGGACACTGAGGCAGCGCTAGCTGATGCTGACCTCGCCGACGATTGACCAGTACAGCCGACCGACGTCACAAGAACGTAACCTGCGTCACTAGGATGTAAGCGCTGTCTTACCCAGGGCAGCTACGCCGGGACAACGCGGCGGCTTATGCGCCGGCGGCAAGCACTTCATGAGACAACACGAGGAGACCCCTGTGGCCATCAAGGTCGGCATCAATGGATTCGGACGTATCGGCCGGAACTTCTTCCGGGCCCTGCTCGCTAGCGGAGCCGACGTCCAAGTGGTCGGCATCAACGACCTCACCGACACCACCACCCTCGCCCACCTGCTCAAGTACGACTCGATCCTCGGTCGCATCGGTGTTCCGGTAGAGGCTGCAGAAGGAGCCATCGTTGTCGACGGGAAATCCATTCCAATCTTCGCCGAGCGGGACCCGGCAGATCTGCCCTGGGCCAACGTCGGTGCCGATGTGGTGGTCGAGTCCACCGGTATCTTCACAAACGCCGACGACGCTCGAAAGCACGTGACCGCAGGCGCTAAGAAGGTCATCATCTCCGCTCCGGCAAAGGGTGAGGACATCACCATCGTGATGGGCGTCAATGACGGCGATTACGACCCTGCTAAGGACGTGATCATCTCCAACGCTTCCTGCACCACCAACTGCCTGGCACCGATGGCCAAGGCGATCGACGACGCGTTTGGCATTGAGCGTGGCCTCATGACAACGATCCACGCGTACACCAACGACCAGCGCATCCTGGATTTCCCGCATAGCGATCTTCGTCGTGCACGTGCAGCAGCGATCAACATGATCCCGACCAGCACCGGTGCAGCCAAGGCGATCGCTCTGGTCCTGCCGCACTTGAAGGGCAAGCTCGACGGCTACGCCATGCGCGTGCCGGTTCCCACGGGCTCCGCCACTGACCTCACTGTCGAACTCAAGACGGCAGCGACAAAGGAAGAGATCAATGAGGTCGTGAAGAAGGCCGCCGAGGGTCCGATGAAGGGGATCTTGCAGTACACCGAGGATCCGATCGTCTCATCGGACATCGTCACCGACCCGTCATCGTGCATTTTCGACGCTGGAATGACCAACGCCAACGGCAACATGGTCAAGGTCCTCGGCTGGTACGACAACGAGTGGGGCTACAGCAACCGTTTGGTCGACCTCGTCGCGCTTGTCGGCTCCAAACTGTGAGCGTGCGGAGCCTCGATGATCTAGACGTCACCGGCTCCGTCGTCATCGTCCGGGTGGACTTCAACGTCCCTCTGGCTGGCGACGGCTCCGGCGATCGGGCGATCACCGATACTGGGCGCATCGCCGCGGCGTTGCCCACGATCGAATATCTGCGTGAGCATGGAGCCACCGTGCTCCTACTCGCTCATCTCGGTCGCCCGAAGGGCACGGTCGATCCGGCCTCAAGCCTCGCGCCGGTTGCTCAAGCGTTGTCCGGTTTTCTGGGTGTTGAAGTGCCCCTGGCTGCTGACATCCCGCAAGCGAAAGTTCTGCTCGCAGATGCGACCAGTGGCGATGTGGTCCTGTTGGAAAACATCCGCTTTGATGCACGTGAGACCAGTAAGGACGCGTCAGAGCGTGCGGCACTGGCGGAAGAGTTGGCTGAGCTTGGCGACTTTTTCGTGTCGGACGGCTTCGGGGTAGTGCACCGGGAGCAAGCCTCGGTCACCGACCTCGCCCGTGCGCTTCCGCACGCCGCCGGTCTGCTGGTTCAGCGCGAAGCCCAGGTGTTTTCCCGCCTGCTGGGTGAACCCGATCGCCCGTACGTCGTGATCTTGGGTGGATCCAAGGTGAGCGACAAACTCGCGGTGATCGGCAACCTCATCCCACGGGTGGATCGGCTCTTGATCGGCGGGGGAATGGCGTTCACATTCCTAGCTGCTCAGGGATATTCGGTTGGAGCCTCACTTCTCGAAGAAGACCAGATCTCGACCGTCGAAGGCTTCCTTGAGCAAGCAGAACGTCGTGGCATCGAGGTGGCGGTACCCATCGACGTCGTGGTGGCGGATCGGTTCGCCGCTGACGCGGAGCTTCGAGTCGTTCCAGCCCACGAGATCCCTGACGGATGGATGGGGCTGGATATCGGTCCGCGTACGGCTGAGTTGTATGCCGAGCGAATTTCCGATGCCGGCACCGCGGTCTGGAACGGGCCTATGGGCGTTTTTGAAATGGAACCCTTCGCGGCGGGCACGCGGACCGTTGCCGAGGCCATGGCGGCGGCACCTGGCATGACGGTGGTTGGTGGGGGTGACTCCGCTGCAGCTATTCGCATTCTTGGCGTTGATGAAGGCCGCTTCGACCACATCAGCACGGGAGGGGGAGCCAGTTTGGAGTTCCTCGAAGGCAAGGAACTACCGGGTCTTGCCGTCCTAGAAGACACAGACGTTGAGGAGAACGGATGACCGACCGCAAGCCGCTAATGGCGGGCAACTGGAAGATGAACCTGAACCACTTCGAGGCCATTGCGCTGGTTCAAAAATTGGCTTTCGGTTTGAACGAGCAGGACCTTGAAGCTGTCGAGGTTGCTGTTCTTCCGCCCTTCACAGACATTCGGAGTGTTCAAACGCTCATCGAAGGGGACCACTACGACATTGCCTACGGCGCCCAGGACATCTCGGTGCACGCCTCCGGTGCCTACACCGGTGAGATTTCCGGAGCCATGCTGGCCAAGCTCGGCTGCACTTTTGTGACCGTCGGTCATAGCGAGCGGCGCGAGTACCACGGTGAGGATGACGCCACGGTCAACGCGAAGGCCAAAGCCGCGCTTGCGAACGAACTCGTGCCGATCGTCTGCGTGGGTGAGGGTTTGGATATCCGACAGTCGGGCGAGCACGTGGCATATGTCCTTGAACAGGTTCGCGGTTCCCTCGAGGGACTAGGTGCCGAGCAGGTAGCGGGCTTGGTGATCGCCTACGAGCCGGTATGGGCCATCGGAACCGGCGAGGTCGCTACAGGCGACGACGCTCAGGAAGTCTGCGCGGCCATCCGTGCAGACCTGGCCGAGAGACTCGGCGCTGAATGCGCGCAGTCCACGCGGATCCTGTACGGAGGTTCGGTGAAGGCCTCGAACGTAGCGGGCATCATGGTTCAGTCGGATGTGGACGGCTGCCTCGTAGGTGGCGCGAGCCTGGATGTGGACGAGTTCATTGGCATCGTGCGGTATCGGATGCACCCGGAGCCGGTGGCCTAGACACCGCAGGTATCGTTCACCCCGATGATCACTGTTCTCACCATCGTTCTCGCGGTGCTCTTGGTTATAACCAGCTCACTGTTGGTCGTGCTGATCCTGCTGCACCGCGGCAAAGGCGGTGGCCTGTCCGATCTATTCGGCGGCGGTGTTTCGTCCTCTATCGGCGGATCGTCGGTGGCGGAGAAAAACCTCGACAGGCTCACCGTAGGAATCGGGTTGGTGTGGGCGGCCAGCATTGTGGCTGTCGGGCTCATCATCAGTACCTAGTTCGTTTTCCACGTTCTCTGTCCAACAACGTTCGTTTCGCTTCGGGAGGCAGTCAATGGCCGGTGGCAGTGCTATTCGGGGGAGCCGCGTCGGTGCGGGGCCAATGGGTGAAGCCGAGCGAGGGGAAGCAGCGCCGCGGATCCATGTCTCGTTCTGGTGCGCCAACGAACACGAGTCGCGCCCGAGTTTCGCGACCGACGCCGAGGTCCCCGAGGAATGGGATTGCGCCCGTTGCGGGTTGCCGGCTGGCACAGACAAGGACCACCCCCCGGCTCCACCCAAGATCGAGCCCTACAAGACTCACCTGGCGTATGTGAAGGAGCGTCGTTCGGACAAGGACGGTGCGGCGATCTTGCAGGAAGCACTCGACCGCCTGCACGGCAAGTAGGGCCCGCTTACTTCGGAGATTTTTCGAGTGCGTTGGCGACCGTTGCGCGCAGCGATTCCCACGAGGAGATGAAGGACGCCACGCCTGCTGCTTCGAGTTCGTCGCAAACGTCCCGTAGGTCCACACCTGCCTTGCTGAGAGCCTCGAGAATCTCGCTCGCTTCCTTGTCGCGCCCACTCACAGTGTCGCCAGCAAATCGGCCCTCGGTTGCGATTGCTTCTAATGTTGCCTCGGGCACGGTGTTGACACAGCCGGGCGCCGCAAGTTCAACGACGTACCGCGAGGGGTCGTATTTGGGATCCTTCACTCCGGTACTCGCCCACAAAGGGCGTTGCGGTCGCGCACCTCGGGCAGCCAACTGGCGCCATGTGTCGCCCGCTGTGTGATTGGAGTAGGCCTGCCACGCGAGGTGAGCATTGGCGATCGCTGCCTTGCCTTTTAGTCCTTCGGAGTCTGGGTGGTCGGAGACTTCGAGGCGTGAATCGACAGCCGAGTCCACCCGGCTGATGAAAAACGACGCCACGGATTCAATGGCGGCGAGGTCGTGGCCGTTGTCAGCGGCTTTAGCGACACCCTCGGTATGGGCGGCCATGACCTCGCGGTACCGATCCAGCGAGAAGATGAGCGTGACATTGACGCTGATCCCCGCGGCGAGCGTCTCCGTGATCGCGGGCAGACCTGCCCGGGTGGCAGGGATCTTGATCATCGCGTTCGGACGATCGACGATCGCCCACAGTTCCTGCGCCTGCCGGATGGTGTTCTCGGTGTCGTGCGCGAGCCGAGGGTCAACCTCGATTGAGACTCGGCCATCGAGTCCACCGGTGGACTCCCACACTGGAATGAGGATGTCGCAGGCTGCGCGGACGTCGTCGGTGGTTATCGTCCGAATGGCGGAATCAGGATCGGTTCCGGCGGCTCGCAACTGGCTGAGCTGGTCTGCATAATCATCTCCGCCACTGCTGATCGCCTTTTCGAAGATGGTCGGATTTGTGGTGACACCGCGGATGGCGCGGGTGTCGACCAGGTGGGCGAGCCCACCGGACAGTCGTGAGCGACTGAGGTCATCGAGCCACAAACTCACGCCGGCTGCTGTCAACTCGGTGAGAACAGTCGGTGTCATGTCATCTCCGTTGTGCTCGTGTCGCGAACTGCGTCGCGAACCGCGTCCCGAACGGCATCGGGCGTGATGCCGAACTCGGCAAATAGTCGTGTTGCGTCCGCGCTCGCCCCGAAACGATCCAGGCCGATCACCCGACCCCGATCTCCGACGTACCGGTGCCAGCCCATCGTTGACCCGGCTTCTACGGCCACACGCACTGGAACGTCTGGGTTGATGACGGACTCGCGGTAGGCGCGGTCTTGCTGCTCGAACCACTCCAAGCAAGGCAGGCTCGCGACGTTCACTTCAATACCCTCGGCAGTTAGCAGATCGGCAGCGTCAAGTGCCACGCGAACTTCGGAACCGGTAGCGAGGATCGTGGCCTGTGGTGAGGGCGAGGAACGAACTAGGTATCCACCGCGGTGAACGCCCTGGCGCGTTACGGCGTCGTCGTTGTCCATCACCGGAATGCCCTGTCGGCTGAGGATCAACCCGGAGGGTGAGCGTCGGCTGAGGATGGACAACCAAGCAGCGGCGGTTTCACTCGCGTCGGCCGGCCGGATCACCGAGAAGCCAGGGATCGCGCGCAACGACCACAGGTGCTCGACCGGTTGATGAGTAGGGCCGTCCTCGCCCAGTCCGATCGAATCGTGCGTCCACACGAAGGTGCTCGGCACTTGCATGAGAGCCGCTAGCCGAACAGCACCACGCATGTAGTCGCTGAACACCAAGAAGGTGCCGCCAAAGGGCCGGGTGAGGCCATCGAGTGCGATCCCGTTGAGAATCGAACCCATCGCGTGTTCGCGAATGCCAAAGTGGATCACCCGGCCGTAGGGAGAAGAAGTCTCGGTCTCCTCAGGCAGGAAGCTCTTCGCCCCAGCGATGCTGGTGTTGTTCGATTCCGCGAGGTCTGCCGAGCCACCCCACAGTTCTGGCAGGACAGCGGCCAAGGCACTGATGGAGTCTCCGGAGGCCTTGCGGGTTGCGATGGAAGTTCCGGCCTCAAACGTTGGCAGCGCGTCTGAGACTGCGTCGGGCAGATCGCCAGTGACTAGGCGGTCGAGTAGTGCGGCCTGATCTGGATGTGTTGCGCGCCAGGCATCAAAGGAAGTCGTCCATGCCGCCCGGTGTCGGGATCCACGCTCGGCTCGGGCCGAACGGATTCGACCGAGCAGAGCATCGTCGAACGCGAAATTCGTTTCGGGATCGACTCCGAGTGCGGTCTTGGTTGCTGCCACCTCCGCATCTCCGAGAGCCGATCCGTGGGACTTGGCGGTGCCCTGTGCGTTCGGCGCGGGCCAGGCAATGGTCGTGCGCACACGAATGAAACTCGGCGCATCGGAACGTGCTTCAGCAGCGCGCAGGGCGGCATCGAGCGCGATGAGGTCTACGTCACCGTCGTCGAGCATGTCGACCTCGTGCACATCCCAGCCGTAGGCCCGGTAGCGGGCCACAACATCTTCGTTAAAAGCGATCGCTGTGTCACCTTCGATGGAGATGCGGTTGTCGTCCCACACGACGCACAGGTTCCCGAGCTCCTGGCGGCCCGCGAGGGAGCTCGCCTCGGCGGATACGCCCTCCTCGAGATCGCCATCGGAGGCAATGACCCACACTCGATAGTCAAAAGGGCTCTGGCCTGTGCCCGGGTCGAAAAGGCCACGCTCGAAGCGGGCGGCCATCGCCATGCCCACTGCAGTTGCCACGCCTTGGCCGAGCGGACCGGTCGTGGTCTCGACCCCAGGTGTGTGTCCGTATTCCGGGTGGCCAGGCGTCTGGGAACCCCAGGTCCGAAATGCGCGGAAGTCCTCGATTTCAAGTCCCATGCCCGACAAGAACAGTTGGCTGTACAGAGTCAGGCTCGAGTGACCGGCGCTGAGCACAAACCTGTCGCGCCCGAGCCACCTGGGATCTTTGGGATCGTGACGGACGTAGTCGCGATAGAGCAGGTAGGCCACGGGCGCGAGGGACATCGCTGTCCCGGGATGACCGTTGCCGACGCTTTGGACCGAGTCCATAGCCAAAGCCCGCAGGTAGGTCACCGCCTGTGCGTCGTCGGTCTCCCAGTTCAGGGGAGTGGAGCGGCCGGATGACGAAACGGTTTCGGGCATGGTGCAACCCTAGGGGACAGGAATGTGGCAGTCTGCCTTGTACGCTCATCGGTTGTACCGCATGTTTGTTCGTTCGGATCGAGGAAACCAGGAGTCGCGCGTGACGACAACACTCGCGACGCGCATGTCCATCGGGGGCCGTGTTCGAGCCCATGTGGCACTGACCAAACCCCGGATCATCGAGTTGTTGCTTGTCACGGCTGTTCCGACCATGTTTCTGGCGGCCCGTGGTTTGCCGACCTGGCAGGCAACCCTGGCGGTGCTCACCGGCGGTGCCTTGGCGGCAGGCGCCGCGAACACCTTCAACAGCATTTACGACCGCGATATTGACGCGGTTATGCATCGGACCACCAAGCGGCCGGCTGTCACAGGACAGGTTTCCGTCCGCGCCGGATTCATTCAGGGTCTGATCCTCACGGCGCTGAGCGTCACAGTCCTCACCGTCCTCGCCAATCCACTGTCGGCACTGCTGGCGCTGGCCGCGATCGCCGGCTATGCGGTCGGCTACACGATGTTGCTCAAGCGGCGTACAGACCAAAATATTGTGTGGGGCGGGGCCGCCGGTTGCATGCCAGTGCTCATCGCGTGGAGTGCAGTAACGGGTTCGCTCACGTGGACTCCGGTGGTGTTGTTCTTGCTGATCTTCTGGTGGACACCGCCGCACTACTGGCCGCTGGCGATCAAGTACCGCGAGGACTACCGGGCCGCGAACATCCCGATGCTTCCCGCGGTTCGAACGGCTAGGAGCGTGAGCCGCCATATTGTGGGCTACTCGTGGGTAATGGTGCTGACATCGCTCGCACTTATCCCGGTTGCACCGATGGGCTGGGTGTACAGCGTTGGCGCTTTGATCCTCGGCGCAGCGTTCTTGGCTCAGGCGTATCGATTGTCCTCGCGCATTAAGTCAGATCGCGCCGACTCCGATCTCTCGGATGACGACTACTCACCCCACAGCCTCAAGCTCGCCATGCAGCTTTTCCATGGATCTATCACCTACCTAGCGGTGATTTTCCTGTTGGTTGGATTGGATCCGTTCGTCGGCTAGTCCACACTTGAATTGACGCCCCGTGTGCGGAGCGCCGATGGCAGTAGCAGCGCAGCGATCCAGACGCCGATAGCTCCGAGCACGTGGATGGTCACGAGAAGTTCGGGCAGGCCCGTGAAGTACTGCGTGTAGCCGATGATCCCCTGAGTGATCGCGATGGCCAACAGGATCCACGTCCTACGCAGGAACGATCCTGGTGCACGTACGACAGTGGCGGCGACCAGGAGACCGACCGTCAGGCCTAGGAACAAGAACACGCTGTCTGCGTGCAGCCATGCGACTGTCCTTGGATCGAAGGAGAAACGCGCTTCGACGTCGGCGTCACCGGAGTGTGGACCGCTGCCTGTAGTGATGACGCCGAGGAACACGACCACCGCTGTGGACGCGACGACACCCCAGGTCAGCAGACGTACGGCGGGCGGCACGACCTGTTGAACCGGCTGGTCACCTGGTTCACCTGAGCGGACTACCAGGGCGACGCAGGCGGCCACGAGACCCATGGACACCAGGAAATGCGCTGACACCGTGGCTGGATGCAGGCCGGTGAGGACGGTGATCCCACCGAGCACCGCCTGGAAGGCGGTGCCGACAATCGGCACGAAGGCCAAGATCGTGAGGACTCGACGGGGCTCCAGGCCTTGGCTCCGGCGTCGGTGTCGATCCACAAGCGCTGCGACAATGGCAGCGATCGCGGCGATCGCCAGCACGAAAGTCAACAGCCGGTTACCGAATTCCACGTACTTGTGCCAGGACTCGGCTTGACGGTTTGTGGGTACGTAGGAGCCTTCGACACATTCCGGCCAGGTGGGGCACCCCAGGCCGCTGCCGGTGATTCGGACGATGGCGCCGGTGAGGATGATTCCGGACTGCACCACCAGATTGGCGATATAAACGCCGCGGACCCACCTCGGGGACCAACCGGGGTTTCTACCGGACATTCGAGGGGCGGGAGGCGTTTGGACGGTTGCAGTCACGTCAGGATCGTAACTGCGTGTCGCCGGTGCTTCCTGGGGTGGCTTCGGGCCGATCCGACCCCGTGTTGCACCGATATCGAATTACGACACAATGGTGTTGTGAAATTCCCAACCGACGCCGCCGAGCGTGTGGCCCGATGCCTGGCCGAGCGTGGCCCGAGCACGGCCGCCGCGCTCGCTGACGAGTTGGGAACTTCTGCGACGGCCGTGCGTCGCCCCTTGCACGCGCTCCAAGAGGGCGGACTGGTCCAGGCCTCAGATCGAGCGCCGTTCGGCCCCGAACCAGGTCCCAGACGCGGTCGTCCCAGCCAGGTCTACTCCCTAACCGGAGCCGGCCGAGCTGCATGTGAGCAGGCCTATGACGCCCTTGCTCTTGAGGCCCTGCGTTTTCTTGCCGAGCGCGACGGCCGCGAAGCCGTGGCTGAATTCGCAGCCGACCGGGCTCGCCGTCTGCTGGGCACCTCGCGTGGGGGTGACTCGGCTGTTGCCACCGCTCACGAGGTCGCGGAGCGATTAACTGACCACGGATTCGCTGCCACCGTCGAGCCATTGGCCCGCGACGGTGCGCAGTTGTGCCAGCACCACTGCCCAGTGGTTGATGCGGCGGGGGAGTTCCCCGAGCTCTGTGAGGCCGAGACCGAAGCCCTTGGCGTTTTGCTCGGCCGCCACGTCACCCGATTGGCAACCCTCGCTCATGGAGATGGCATCTGCACGACTTTGATCCCCGCACTCACCATCAGCGAGTCCAGTACCGACGATTACAACGCAAAGACCGAAGAACGTTCCGCAGCGATGGAAAGCGCAACCAAGGAAAGGGTGAGCCGATGAGTACCACGGCCGACGAGCAGGCAGCAACAATCGCCGAGCTCAGTAACTACGAGTACGGATGGCGGGACGCCGACACTGCAGGTGAAGGTGCGCGTCGTGGCCTCAACGAGGACGTGGTGCGCGACATCTCTGCCAAGAAGGGAGAGCCTGAATGGATGCTCGACCTTCGGTTGAAGGGCTTGCGTCTGTTCTACAAGAAGCCAATGCCAGCGTGGGGATCGGACCTCACGGGGATCGACTTCGACAACATCAAGTACTTCGTTCGCTCGACCGAGAAGCAGGCAACGAGCTGGGAGGAACTTCCCGAGGACATCAAGAACACCTACGACAAACTCGGTATCCCCGAGGCCGAGAAGCAGCGCCTTGTTGCCGGCGTAGCGGCGCAGTACGAATCTGAGGTCGTCTACCACAAGATCCGTGAGGACTTAGAGGAGCAAGGTGTCGTCTTCCTTGATACAGACACAGGACTCAAGGAGTACGAGGACATCTACCGTGAGTACTTCGGGTCGGTGATCCCGGTGGGCGACAACAAGTTCGCTGCACTCAACACTGCCGTTTGGTCGGGCGGGTCGTTCATCTACGTGCCCAAGGGCGTACACGTTGAGATCCCATTGCAGGCCTACTTCCGTATCAACACCGAGAACATGGGTCAGTTTGAGCGGACTTTGATCATCGTCGACGAGGACGCCTACGTTCACTACGTCGAGGGTTGTACCGCACCCATCTACTCCTCGGACTCGCTGCACTCTGCCGTTGTCGAGATCGTGGTGAAGAAGGGTGCTCGATGCCGCTACACCACCATCCAGAACTGGTCCACGAACGTCTACAACCTCGTCACCAAGCGCGCGATCGCGCAAGAGGGGGCGACGATGGAGTGGGTCGACGGCAACCTGGGTTCGAAGGTCACCATGAAGTATCCGGCAGTGTGGATGACCGGTCCGCACGCCAAGGGCGAGACCTTGTCGATCGCATTCGCAGGCGAGAAGCAGCACCAAGATGCCGGCGCGAAGATGGTGCACGCGGCGCCGTACACCTCGTCTTCCATCATCTCCAAGTCGGTTGCCCGCGGGGGTGGACGTACGTCGTACCGCGGATTGGTCCAGGTCCAAGAGGGTGCGCACCACGCCAAGAGCACGGTCAAGTGCGATGCCCTGTTGGTGGATGACATCTCGCGCTCGGACACCTACCCGTACGTCGACGTCCGTGAAGACGACGTCGCCATGGGTCACGAGGCAACCGTGTCGAAGGTCAGTGAGGACCAGTTGTTCTACCTGATGTCACGCGGTCTCGATGAGGACGAAGCAATGGCGATGATCGTGCGTGGCTTCGTCGAGCCGATCGCTCGCGAACTGCCGATGGAGTACGCGCTCGAACTCAACCGTCTGATCGAACTCCAAATGGAAGGAGCCGTGGGGTGAGCTCAGTTCAGGCTCCACCATCAGATCTCGCACCCCGGGTGCTGTCGAATGATCCTGCCGATCACGAGACACCACATGGACGCGAGGAGGAGTGGCGGTTCACTCCGATCAAGCGCATCCCGGACTTCTTCGAGACCGGAGTTCGCGGCTCGGTTGTCGCGCCTGAATCGGAATTCGTCACCATCACTCCGGCATCGGCCGATGCGTCAACAGTTGAGAAAGCTGCGGCGTGGGTCGCCACGGACCTTCCGTCGGCGCTTGCCCGCAGCAACGCTGCATCAGTCGTCGCAATCGATATTCCGGCTGAGCGTGAACTCGACGACGTTGTAGTCGTCGACCTCACCACCGGTGAGGCGATGAACTACGGCCGGATCGAGATCTCCGCCGGTCGGTTCTCGAAGGCGACGATCGTGCTGCGCCTGGACATGACGTCGGACGTCAACGGGATCGTCGTAACCGATGTTGCCGACCAAGCGGATGTAACTGTGCTTGCGCTCTACGATGGTCCGCGTACAAGCCGCCACGTGTGGCAGTGGGCGGCCACGGTTGGACGGGATGCGCGCTTCCAAGGGCTGTCCATCGCCCTCGGTGGTTCGCTCATCCGGCTTCAACAGTCCGTGCGCTACGCCGGCCCTGGAGGTTCGGCGGAGTTGCTTGGTGCCTTCCTGGCATCGGACGAGCAATTCCAGGAGTTTCGGATCTTCGTCGATCACAGCCAGCCGCACTGCACGAGCAATGTCGTGTTCAAGGGTGCGTTGTCCGGGCAATCTGCCCACACGGTCTGGATCGGTGATGTCCTCGTGCGACGCGAGGCCATTGGTATCGAGACCTACGAGCTCAACCGCAACCTGCTCTTGAACGACGGTCCCCGCGCGGACTCGGTTCCCAACCTTGAGCTCGAGACCGGCGATGTCGTCAGTGCGGGCCACGCAAGTGCCACGGGGCGATTCGACGATGAACAACTGTTCTACCTCGAGTCGCGCGGTATTCCTGAGGAACTCGCGCGTCAGTTGGTGGTGCGCGGTTTCTTTGTGGATGTCTTGGACAAGGTCAAGGACGAGGAACTGCGCAGCGACGTCCTACGCCGCATCGAGGAGCGGATCGGCATGGACGCACTCGAGCGCCACGTGAGCGGAGACGAGTGATGGGTTCTGAACTCGTCGATGTGGCGCGCGCCGGTGACCTCGCGATGGACACCGCTGTGAAGGTGGACGTGGCAGGCCAAGACGTGGCGCTTGTTCGGTGCGAGGAGGGCGTTTTTGCGATCGGTAACCAGTGTTCGCATGCGGACGTTGATCTCTCTGAGGGCGAGGTCGAGGGTTGCGCACTTGAGTGCTGGCTGCATGGCTCGCAGTTCGACCTGCGCACCGGGAGGCCCTTGTCACTCCCAGCACTCGAACCCGTACCTACCTATCGCGTCGAGATCGATGGCGACGGCGACGACGCACGCATTCTGATTGACCCCACCCCCCATTTGGTTAGCAACGAGGCGTAAGGAACAACCATGAGCACACTGGAAATCAAGGATCTGCACGCGAGCGTGGTCACCGATGCGGGGGAGACTCCCATCCTCAAGGGTGTTGACCTCACCGTGGAATCCGGCCGCACGCAAGCAGTTATGGGACCCAACGGTTCAGGCAAGTCGACGTTGGCCTACGTCATCGCCGGACACCCGAAGTACACCGTGACCCAGGGTTCGATCACTCTGGACGGTCAAGATGTCCTCGAGATGAGCGTTGACGAGCGTGCCCGCGCTGGTCTGTTCTTGGCGATGCAGTACCCGGTCGAGGTGCCGGGTGTATCCGTCTCGAACTTCCTTCGCACCTCTGCCACCGCAGTTCGAGGTGAGGCACCAAAGCTTCGCACCTGGATCGGCGAAGTCAAGGAAGCCATGGCCGGGCTCCAAATGGACTCGGCCTTTGCCGAGCGCAACGTGAACGAGGGCTTCTCCGGTGGCGAAAAGAAGCGGCACGAGATCTTGCAGATGTCACTGCTCAAGCCAAAGATCGCCATCCTCGACGAAACCGACTCCGGCCTGGACGTCGATGCTCTGCGAATCGTCTCCGAGGGCGTGAACACGTTCAAGGACGAGACGAACGCCGGCGTCCTGCTGATCACGCACTACACGCGCATCCTGCGTTACATCAAGCCTGATGTGGTCAACGTGTTCGCGGGTGGTCGTATCGTCGAGACAGGTGGCCCCGAACTCGCCGAGGTCCTCGAGTCTGAGGGTTACGAGCGCTACACCGAACTCGCGAAGGCCTAGTCGTGGGATCACCTCTGGACGTTCCTCGTATCCGAAAGGATTTCCCGATCCTCGGGCGCACTGTGCGTGGGGATCGTCCTTTGGTGTACCTCGATAGTGCTGCGACGAGTCAAAAGCCGACTGCCGTCCTCGACGCCGAGCGGACCTACTACGAGACCTCCAACGCGGCGGTCCATCGAGGCGCGCACCAACTGGCTGAGGAAGCCACCGACGCGTACGAGAGTGCAAGGGCCGCGATTGCGGGTTTCGTCGGTGCTCGTGCTGAGGACATCGTGTTCACTAAGAACGCGACCGAGGGGTTGAATCTCGCGGCGTACGCCTTCAGCAATGGCACGGCTAAGGCAGCCCGCGGTGCGAGCATCGACCCGAGATTCGTGCTCACTGACCAGGACTCTGTGGTTGTTACCGAGATGGAGCACCACGCCAACCTGATCCCGTGGCAAGAACTCTGCGCCAAAACCGGCGCGCAGCTCCGCTGGATCGGACTGACCGACGACGGTCGCCTCGATTTCGAGCAGCTGTCGGTGATCGACGAGACGACCAAGGTCGTCTCGGTGGTGCATCAATCAAACATCCTGGGGACTATCAATCCGGTTCGCGTCGTTATGGATCGTGCACACGAGGTGGGCGCCATCGGTGTAGTCGACGCGTGCCAGTCGATTCCGCATATGCGGGTTGACGTCAACGAGCTCGGAGCAGATCTCGTGACCTGGAGCGGGCACAAGATGCTTGGGCCCACCGGAATTGGTCTGCTGTGGGGTCGAGCCGACATCCTTGATGCAATGCCCCCTTTCCTGACCGGTGGGTCGATGATCGAAACGGTCCGCATGGAGGGCAGTACCTTCGCTCCTCCGCCTCAGCGCTTCGAGGCGGGCGTCCCCATGGTTGCCCAATCGGTGGGCCTCGAGGCGGCAGTTCGTTACCTCGAGGATGTTGGCATCGATGCGATTGCCGATCACGAGCATGAGCTCACTGAGTACGGCCTAGCGTCACTGCAGGCCCTTCCTGGTGTTCGGATCATCGGCCCCGAGACGGCAGTTGATCGCGGGAGCGCCATCTCGTTCGTTGTGGACGGCATTCACCCGCACGACGTAGGCCAGGTTCTCGACGACCGGGGAGTAGCAGTCCGCGTCGGTCATCACTGTGCATGGCCTACGTGTCGTCGCTACAACGTTCCGGCCACAACCCGGTTATCCACGTATCTCTACAACGATCGCTCGGATATTGACGCGGCTGTTGCGGGAATTCAGGCTGCGCAAGAGTTCTTTGGAGTGCTGTGAGCAACGTCGAATCCCTGTATCAAGAGATCATCCTCGATCACTACAAGCATCCTCGGGGCTCTGGTCCCTTGGCGGATGCAGCGGGCGAAAGTTTCCAGGTCAATCCCACCTGTGGTGACGAAGTGACCGTTGGAGTCAAACTCGACGATGCTGGGCACCTGCACCTCGGCTACGAGGGCCAGGGATGCTCCATTTCGCAAGCGAGTGCAAGTGTGATGACTGAACTCCTCGAGGACGCCACCCTTGAGCAGATGGCGGAGGCTGAGCGGGCTTTCTTGGAAATGATGCACTCCAAGGGTGCCGGTGAGCCCGATGAGGAAGCTTTGGGTGATGGCATCGCATTTGCTGGGGTCTCGAAGTACCCGGCACGAATCAAATGTGCGCTCCTTCCCTGGATGGCGCTGCAGGATGCTCGCTTGAAGGCGGGCATCGACGTGGACAAGACAACGACCAATCAAGCGTGAGTGGAGGCAAAAGATGGAGTCGACAGTTGCCCAACAGGACGACGTCTTTGAGGCGATGAAGGACGTCGTAGACCCCGAACTTGGGATCAACGTCGTTGATCTCGGCCTTGTCTACGGCGTGAGCGTGGACGAGGGAAATATCGCCACGATCGACATGACGCTTACCTCCGCAGCATGCCCGTTGACTGACGTCATCGAGGATCAGACGCGCGCAGCGCTACTTGAAGTGGTGGATGACTTCCGCATCAATTGGGTGTGGATGCCCCCGTGGGGACCGGACAAGATCACGGACGACGGCCGCGAGATGCTCCGGAGTCTCGGTTTCAACGTCTAACCTCAATCCGGTCCACGGGCAAAGCCACCGCGGCCCGGTAGGTAGCATTCCCCGGCCATGATCGCTGCCTCGGATATCGAACTGCGCGCAGGATCTGAGCTCCTCCTCACTTGTGATCAACTCCGGGTGGCTCCTGGTGATCGCATCGGCCTGGTCGGCCGCAATGGAGCCGGCAAGACAACGTTGATGCGGGCCTTATCGGGGGAGCGTGCTCCTTCATCGGGTCAGGTCCGAAGCACGGGAACTGTTGGCTACCTGCCACAAGATCCGCGGGCTGCCAACACTGAGGAGTTGGCTCGCGACCGCATTCTTGGCGCCCGCGGTCTCGCCGAAGCCACGGCGAGGATGCACAAGGTGACCGAGGCCATGATGCAGGCCGATGAAGGCAGTGAGTCATGGGATAAGGCGGCATCGCGGTATTCCCGAGCGGAGGCGGACTTCCTAGCCTTGGGGGGATACGCGGCAGAGTCCGAAGCGGCCACCATCGCAGCCTCTGTGGGGCTTCCCACCCGGGTCTTGGATGCCACGCTGGGGACATTGTCCGGTGGCCAGCGACGCCGGGTGGAACTGGCGCGAATTCTCTTCGGCCACGCGGACGTCCTGCTGCTCGACGAGCCGACCAACCACCTCGACGCGGACTCGATTCGCTGGCTGCGGGAGTTTCTTCGCAACTACGCCGGGGGTTTCATCGTCATCAGCCACGACACTGAACTGCTGGCAGACACCGTAAACAAGGTCTGGCACCTCGATGCGCAACGTCAGGAGATAGACCAGTACACGATGGGCTGGTCGGCGTATCTCGAGGCGCGTGAGGTGGACGAACGACGCAGACGACGTGAACGACGCAATGCCGAACAGCAGGCCGCTGCGCTGAAGAATCAGGCAGAGCGCATGCGGGCGAAAGCCACCAAAGCGCGAGCTGCCCAGAGCATGTTGCGTCGAGCCGAGCGGTTGCTCTCCGATACCGAAGGTGAACGGGCGCAAGACAAAGTGGCCGCTCTTCGCTTCCCAGATCCGGCGCCGTGCGGGAAGGTGCCCTTGCTGGCCCGCGGGTTGTCGCGTTCCTACGGCAGCCTGGAAGTCTTCACCGATGTCGATCTGGCGATTGACAAGGGATCGCGCGTGATGATCCTGGGCCTCAACGGTGCGGGGAAAACAACTCTGCTTCGGATCCTCGCGGGCGTGGATAAGCCCGACACCGGGGAAGTCGAACAAGGACACGGGGCAGTGGTCGGGTACTACGCCCAGGAGCACGAGACGCTCGATCCCACCGCCACTGTTGAACAGACTCTGGCTCACGCTGCACCCGAACTCGACGATTCGCGGCGACGCACAATCCTCGGCTCATTCCTCTTTTCAGGAGACAGCGTCAACAAGCCCACCGGAGTTCTCTCCGGCGGGGAGAAGACGCGGTTGTCCCTCGCCTGTCTGGTCGTGTCGGGGGCTAACGTGCTCCTCCTCGACGAGCCGACCAACAACCTGGACCCGGCCTCGCGGATCGAGGTACTCAACGCACTGCGCAACTACGGGGGAGCGGTCGTCCTGGTCAGCCATGATCCCGGCGCTGTTCAGGCACTCGAGCCCGAGCGAGTGGTGTTGTTGCCCGATGGCGACGAGGATCTATGGAGTGACGACTATGTCGACTTGGTCGAACTTGCCTGAGGGAGGCACCAGATGAATGCAGGGCCCGAGTTTTCCGATGAGGTTCTCGTCTCCATCGATGGAGACTGTGCGACCGTCACCCTGGCCCGACCTGAGGTCCGCAATGCGCAAACGCCGGACATGTGGCTGAAGTTTGCGCAGATTGCAGCGTCCATCCCTGCGAGCGTGCGATTCGTGGTCCTGGTGGGCCAAGGTCAGGACTTCTCGGCTGGGCTGGATCGCAACGCTCTCGCCGGTTCGATGATCGCCGATCTGCAGCGCGATCCGCACGGATTCATCTCCGCAGCACAGGAAGGCTTCGCAGCGTGGAGTCGATTGCCGCAAACCGTCATTGCGGTCGTCCAAGGCAACGCGATCGGAGCCGGATTTCAGTTGGCTCTGGCCAGTGACCTGATTGTCGCTGCTCCAGATTCGCGGTTTGCGATGCGAGAAGCATCCATCGGCCTGGTTCCCGACCTCGGGGGCACGGGCGCGCTCATCGATGCCCTCGGTTATCGGCGCACGTTCGCGCTGTGTGCCACGGGCGAGTTCCTGGGTGCCGAGGAGGCACACCGGTGGGGCCTTGTACACCGAGTGGCCGAGGATTGCGAGCAAGCCCTGGCGGAACTACTGGAGCAGTTGCGAAGTGTCGATGCCGGTGCGGTCACCGATCTGAAGACTTTGCTGCGTAGAGTCGCCCGGGATCAGGATTCGTGGGATCGGGAACGTGATGTGCAGGTCCGTCGGCTGGCCACGCTGTTCGGGGCAGCCTCCTCATGAGCATGAACACGGTTTGGCAGACCTATCAGTCAATGACCCGTGACCGATCGGTAGCCGAGAAAAAGATCACCAAGGGCACTGTTCGGCGAATTCTCAGTTATGCGCATCCGTATCGAACAATCATTGTCATCTTCCTCGGCACGCTCGTGGTGACGTCTCTACTGAGCGTGGCGCAACCGTTGCTGTTTAAGCGGATCGTTGACGACGGCATCAGCGTCGGCAATGCGTCGCTGGTGACGTGGACGGCACTGGCAATCGCCGGTTTGGCGATTGCGGATGCGGCTTTTGGTCTGGTAAGTCGTTGGTACTCGGCACGAATTGGTGAAGGTCTGATCTACGACCTCCGCACGCAGGTCTACGACCACGTGCAGCGCCAATCAGTTGCCTTCTTCACGCGCGCCCAGACCGGAGCGCTGATCTCCCGTCTCAATAGCGACGTCATTGGAGCCCAACAGGCGTTCACGTCCACACTCGGTGGCGTTCTGGGCAACCTGATCTCGGTCAGCGTCGTCCTGGTTGCCATGTTCGCGTTGTCCTGGCAGATCACCCTCGCTTCGCTCATCCTGGTTCCGCTGTTCTTGTTGCCTGCGCGCTACATGGGTCGCCGGTTGCAGGCGATGACCCGCGAGCAGATGGGCTTGAACGCCCAGATGAGTTCCCAGATGACAGAGCGGTTCAACGTATCTGGGGCGCTGCTCGTGAAACTCTTCGGCCGACCGGAGGACGAGGCGTCGTTGTTCGCCGGACGGGCGATTCGGGTTCGGGACATCGGCGTGCGCATTGCGATGGCTAACCGCTGGTTCTTCACCGCTTTGACACTCGTCGCAGCCCTGGCCACCGCCGTCACCTACGGCCTGGGCGGCAACCTGGTCATCCAGGGAGCGATCACATTGGGCACGCTTCTGGCCCTCGTGGCACTTTTGGCGCAGCTGTATGGCCCGCTGACTGCCTTGAGTAACGTCCGGGTGGATGTGATGACGGCGCTGGTCTCATTTGAGCGTGTGTTCGAGGTTCTCGATCTTGCGCCTTTGGTCAAGGAACCCGAGAATCCGCGTGCCCTGCCGACCGGTGGCCTTGATGTCACTTTCACCGATGTCGACTTCACCTACCCGACTGCAGCCGAGGTCTCGCTGGCGTCATTGGAGTCGGTGGCCCGCGAGGAATCCGCCGGCGTGGGGGAGCAGGTGCTGCACGATGTCTCGTTCATCGCCGCCGCCGGGTCGCTGACAGCCCTTGTCGGTCCCTCGGGAGCGGGAAAGAGCACGATTACATCACTGGTTACGCGGCTATACGACCCGAGTGTGGGGGTGGTGAGCATCGGCGGAGTGAACCTGCGTGATGTGGCGAGCGCCGAGCTGCGTGCTGCAGTGGGGGTCGTCACGCAGGAGGCCCACCTGTTCCACGACACGATCGGTGAGAACCTGCGTTATGCCAAGCCAGGTGCCACCGATGAGGAACTGCGTCGTGCCTGCACTGATGCGCAAATCTTGAACCTAATTGAGCAGCTTCCCGACGGCTTCAACACCGTTGTTGGAGATCGCGGCTACCGCCTCTCCGGCGGCGAGAAGCAGCGCCTGGCCCTTGCTCGATTGTTCTTGAAGGCACCTCGGGTGGTGGTGCTCGACGAGGCGACTGCTCACCTGGACAGCGAGAGCGAACGTTTGGTGCAGCGTGCCTTGGACACCGCCCTCGACGGCCGCACAAGCCTGGTGATAGCGCACCGCTTGTCGACCGTGCGCAAAGCCGACCAGATTCTCGTGGTCGTCGATGGCCGGATCGTGCAGCGCGGCACGCACGAGGAATTGCTCGCTGCTGGGGGGATGTACGAGACGCTCTATCGCACTCAGTTCAGCGAAGACTGATGAAGGCAAGAGCGGGTCGACTGGGCTAGCCCGATTCGTCCATTTCCTTGGACTCTCGACGAAGGAAGTAGAACCATCCGCCGATCGCAACCGCTGCGAAGAGCAACCACTGGACGGCATACGACACGTTTTGGATTTCGTCCGGACGGGTCACCGGCACCACCGTTATGTCGTCTGATGGCGTTGAACTTCGGGCTTGAATGAACCAGGATGCATTGCCAGGTTCCGGTAGCTGGGCTTGTTCGATGTCCGTGACTTGATCCAGTGGAAGACCGCGCCGATCCTCGAGAGCGCGTCCTTCCGGCAGTGGCCGCACGATGCCCTCGACCGTAACGGGCCCATCAACGTCGGAAATCTCTGGGGATTGGTCGGTACGGGTGCCGGCCGGAACCCAACCTCGCATAACCCACAGATCACCCACGTCACTGCGTAGCAGCTCGAGCACCCAGTAGCCGTTTCGACCTTCGAGGGGACGTTGGCGGACAAGCCGACGCGATTCGGAGACGTACGTACCACTGACCTGGACTGCGGTGAATTCCGAGAGTTGGTCCGTGGGACTTGGCACGATGGCCTGTTGGTCAGCAAGTTCTTGGGCCTGTTGTGCCAGGCGCTTTTCGTCCGCTCGTGCCCACTGCCATCGGCTAAGGAAGCCGAATCCGATGATCGCAACCAGCACCAGGGCGGTGAAGGCCTGCCAGCGGCGGGTGCGAAGAGCGGTGAGCACTACTCCACTCTATGGGCCTGCGAAGTGCCCTTCGGCGCGTGGAACGCGTCCTGCTCGTCACTGGTTTCAGAGTTGTCCGGGACGATCACGACGCCCTCGATCGCGGTCCCCGAAGCCGGAAGCGCGAGGTGTGGCTGGGGTTGGACTTCAGTGGGCGCGCTGCCCTTGCGCGAACCGCCACTGTTTGCGATCACGACCGCGAGGTAGGGCAAAACAACTGCTCCCGCGATGAGGACCCAGCGCGGCCATCCGGGGATAAATATGGCGCCGATCACACACGCTGTCCTGATACCCATGGAGATGAGGTACTTACGAGTCCGCCCAGCTTGCTCGCTGCTCAACGAGTGTTGGGCACTCGTGATGCTGTGGGTCGGGTCGGACACTCCAATAAGGTAAACCCCATTCACCTAGGCCGCCCGCCGAGGCGAGCCGAATCGGCGATCAGGAGAAGGACATGTCGAACCGCGTGTACGGAATCAGCGAAGTCGTCGGGACATCTCCTGATTCGATCGAATCGGCCATCCGCAATGCCGTGAAGCGCGCCGGTTCCGAACACCTGCACGTCGACTGGTTCGAAGTCCAGCAGGTGCGCGGCTACGTCCGGACCAACGACGTCGATCATTTCCAGGTCACAGTGAAGGTTGGGTACCGGCTCGAAGATGTCTAGGGAGACCCGATCGCCGGTTACGTCAGCTGAGCGGAGATCTTTCGATCGACTGGTGAATTTCACCGATGCCGTTGTGGCGATCGGCATCACGCTTCAACTCCTGCCTCTTATTGATGTAGCGGGGCCACAGGCAGGGCAGTCGGTCTGGGACGTGGTTGCTGCCAACCAGGGTCAGATCACGGCGTTTGTCTTGTCCTTTGTTGTGGTCATCGCGATGTGGTCGACGCACAACAGGGTCTTTAACTCGATGCAACGCTATGACGGGACGATATTCACGTTGAACGTGATGTGGCTCCTACTTATCGTCTTTCTGCCCTGGCCAACATCGATGTACGGCAATGCCGTTAACGATCAAGTGATTGGTCCCGGAGGAGTCGGGTTGCTCTACTGGTGGACACTTGCGGCCATCAGTGGACTGGGTTCGTTGATCGCCTTCCATGCAGGAAGAACGCCGAACCTGTTGGAGCCCGATGCCCGCTATGACGAGGGGCAGTATCGGTCCACCCGCCGTTTGACTGGTTCAGTTTTCTTCCTGGCGTTTTTCGGCATCGGCATCCTGAGCGAGTTCTTTCCTGTCGTCTCGCCCTACCTAGCCCTGCTGCTGATTCCCATTAATGCGTTCGTCAGACGTCGTACGCAAAGACGGCAGGAAACTCCAGCCAGTGTTGAGGAACGGAGTACCCATGAGTGATTCGATCGCCTTGGTGACAGGCGGAAGCCGCGGGATCGGAGCCGCCATCGCGAAACGTCTTGCCGAATCAGGGCACAGGGTGGTGGTGGCCAGTCGCAGCGGGGGCGCCCCCGAGGGCGTAGACGTCGCAGGGTCCATCGCCCTGGATGTCGCTGACGCTCAGTCAATCCAAGCAGGACTTGCAGCAGTCGAAGAGACGTATGGACCCATCGGCGTCTTGGTGGCGAACGCTGGCATCACCAAGGACAACCTGCTGATGCGAATGTCGGATGAGGAGATCGATGACGTCCTGACCACGAACTTGGCCGGCTCGATCCGGCTGTGCCGTGGAGTAACGCGTGGAATGCTCCGCGCCAAGGCCGGACGGATCGTGTTGGTCTCGTCCGTCGTAGGGCTCCTCGGGAGTGCCGGTCAAGTGAACTACGCCGCCTCCAAGGCCGGACTTGTGGGTGCAGCTCGATCGCTGGCACGTGAAGTCGGCTCACGCGGCATCACGGTGAACGTCGTGGCGCCTGGCTTCGTCGATACGGATATGACGGCGGAGTTAGACGAGGCGCGGCGTACGGAGATCCTGTCGGCGGTACCGCTTGGTCGTTACGCTGACGTCGATGAGGTTGCGGCCGTTGTGGATTTCCTCGTGGGTCCCGACGCCGGATATGTCACTGGTGCGGTCATCCCGGTCGATGGCGGCTTGGGCATGGGGCACTAGGAGGATTTCATGGGTTTGCTGACCGATAAGACCGTTGTCGTCACAGGAGTGTTAACCGATCAATCGATCGCTTTTCACATTGCGCGGTTGGCCCAAGAAGAAGGCGCTCAGGTCGTCTTGACCAGCTTCGGCCGGACCATGTCTTTGACCAAGCGTTCGGCAACCAGATTGCCCCAAGAGGCACCAATCGTCGAACTCGACGTGACGAACGACGACCACCTCGCCACGTTCGCAGATCGACTCGGTGAGCACTGCGAGAGCGTGGATGGGCTCGTGCACTCCATCGGATTCGCTCCCGAAGCCGCCCTCGGTGGAAACTTTCTGAACACCACGTGGCCGGACGTCGCCACGGCTGTCCAGGTGTCGGCCTACTCGTTCGCGTCGCTCACTATGGCGGCCAAGCCCCGGTTGGCGTCACCTGCGTCGGTTGTCGGATTGGATTTTGACGCTACTGTCGCTTGGCCGACGTATGACTGGATGGGTGTGGCAAAGGCTGCGTTGGAGTCAACCTCGCGATACCTCGCACGCGATCTCGGTGGCGACGGTATCCGGGTGAATCTCGTTGCCGCGGGGCCAATACGCACCATGGCGGCGAAGAGCATTCCTGGCTTCGAGGAGTTCGAGCAGGTATGGCTAGACCGGGCCCCCCTGGGCTGGGATTTGGCCGACCCGACTCCTGCTGCTCGTGCGTGTATCGCGCTGCTGTCCCCGTGGTTCCCTGCGACGACCGGCGAGATCGTGCATGTCGACGGTGGTGTGCACTCCCAAGGCGCCTGAGCGCACAACGTCACCAGGAATAGAACCGTCATGTCGCGAGTGATCCTGATTCGTCACGCCAAGAGCGACTATCCACCGGGGATACCCGATCACGATCGTCCGCTCAATGCGCGCGGCATCCGCAACGCTGAAGCCGTCGGAGTACAGCTGGCAGAGGTCCTGCATGCAAGTCAGACGCCGTACGCGGCGGGCGTTTCCACGGCGCGGCGAGCACAGCAGACCTGGGACTTGATGTCGGCGCCTCTCGGGGAACTGCAAGAAGCATGCAGCCACACGTGGAATGACCGATCCCTCTATTTGGCCGAATCGCACACGCTGCTAGAACTCGCCGAGGCCAACTCGGCGCCCACGTTGGTAATCGTGGGCCACAACCCCGGGCTTGAAGAGGTCGCGACTATGGCTGCGGGAGCAGACGAGGCCCGGGACCGGGCAAGTGGGCGCATGCTGACAGAGAAGTTGCCGACGAGCTCCATCGTCGTGTTGGAGAGCCCCGATCCGTGGCGAATTACCGAGGTAACGGTTGTTGACTTCCGGATCTGCCGCTAGGAATCAGGAGGTCGGCTCGTTACTCCGTCGAGAGAATCGGCGAGTTCAACCTCGTCGCGCGTAATCCCCATCAGATACAAGACCGTGTCCAGGTAAGGCGCTGTCACCGATGTGTCAGCTGCGGCGCGAGCAGCAGGTTTGGCGTTGAATGCGATCCCTAGTCCGGCTGCCTCGAGCATGTCGATGTCGTTAGCACCGTCGCCGATAGCGATGGTGCGGCGCCGGGGAATACCAAACCGAACGGCCAACTCTTCGAGAACCTTGCGCTTGCCAGGACGATCGACCACGTCTCCCACAACACGACCAGTGAGTCGGCCGTTTTCCACCTCCAAGGTGTTGGCTCGCAGTTCGGCAACTCCTAGCTCGGATGCGATGGGTGCGACGACCTGGCTGAAACCTCCCGAGACCAAAGCGATGCGGTAGCCAAGCCGATTCAGGGTTCGGCACAAGGTGCGTGCCCCGGGTGTCAGTTGAATCTGCTGGCGAACAGACTCGAATACAGATTCCGGCAGTCCCTCCAGGAGTGCTACTCGTTGATGCAGGGACTCGCTGAAGTCCAGTTCTCCGGCCATGGCTCTTTCGGTGACGGCCGCAACTGCATCTTGTGCCCCGGCCTGCGCAGCCAGCAGGTCGATGACTTCATCCTGGATGACGGTGGAATCAACATCCATGACCACGAGGTACTGACCTCTGGTTTCCAGCCCGGTTTCTTGGACCGCGATATCGACGTTCATATCGGCGGAGATTCCAGCAAGGGGGCGGCGCAGCGTGTCCGGATCCACGCCTCGGCCATCGAAGGAGATCGCGGTGACGGGGTAGTGGGCGATGCGTCGGATGCGGTCGATGTTGCCGCCGCCAGCGGCGATAACGGTTGCGATGTTCGTGATGGCATCTGGCGTGAGGTCTGCGGCCATGACGGTGACTCGGAAACTGGTGGACAAACGTGAGGCGTCGACAGCGGGGGGTGGGGATCCGATGGCGACCGAGGAGTCCATCTCCAACTGAAGGGCCAGTTCCACGATAGCGGCCTCCAGTGAGTGCAGATCGCTTGTAGGTCCAGACACCGAGCAGGCGATAACGAGGTGATCGCGCATGACGATTTGGTCGATGTCCGTGACCACGACCGGAAATCGACTGCACGTAGCGAATAGGTCGCGTGTGACACCTGGGCGGTCGTGACCGCTCAAGGTCACGAGCATGGTCGTGGTGTGGAGGTCGGCTGGCGTTTCCATGGCGACTAAACGCTACTCAGGGTGCGGCATGTGATGAGCACACGCCTAGGGTGTCGGGGTGCATGTGATCTCCATGGCGGACGTCGGGGTCCGACGCGGACCATCGTGGTTACTCGAGCACCTGGATTGGGTTGTCGACGAATCTGATCGATGGGTAGTGATCGGTCCCAATGGTGCGGGTAAGACCACGGCATTGACCATTGCTGCAACCCGGATGTTTCCCACGACTGGGCAGGTCGAGGTCCTCGGTGAGCGGATGGGCCAGGTCGACCTATCTGAATTGCGTCCGAGGGTGGGCTTCGCGAGTAGCGCTCTCATGCGCGACATACCCATGCACGAGACGGCGATCGACCTTGTGATGACAGCCGCGTACGCGATCACTGGTCGTTGGCAGGAGGAGTACGACTCCGAAGATGCTGATCGCGCGCGGTGGCTGCTTGACTCCTGGGGAGCGTCTGCATACGCCGAACGCCCCTTCGCCTCCTTGTCCGAGGGAGAGCGCAAGAGAGTCTTGATCGCTCGTGCGCTGATGAGTGATCCGGAACTGTTGCTGCTCGATGAGCCTGGTGCCGGGCTTGACCTCGCCGGTCGTGAGGAACTCGTCGGCATGCTCGCGGCCTTCGCCCAGGATCCAATGTCTCCGACGTTGGTTCTGGTCACCCACCACCTGGAGGAGATTCCCCCGGGTATCACCCACGCACTCCTGCTTGGGCAGGGTCAGCCTGTTGCGGCTGGTCCCATTCGGGCGACCTTAAGCGGGGAGAACATCTCCCGCAGTTTCGGCATGAACATCGCGGTGACGGCGATCGAAGGCCGTTGGATGGCCACCGCGGGCCAATAGCGACAGACTGCTGTTCATGGCTATGACCCAGACGGCTCGGTGGTTATTCGGGGACCAACTCGGACCACATTTCGACGACGGTGGACCGATCCTGCTTGTCGAGGCGAAGTCAATGTTCGCCCGCCGTGCCTACCATCGGCAGAAGGCGCATCTGATCCTGAGCGCGATGCATCATCGGGCAGCGGAGGATCCGGACCGCGTGAGCCTGGTCACGTCGACCACCTACGCCGAAGGTGTTGAGCGTTACCGCACGGAAACCGGTCATGAACTCGACGCTGTAGCGGCGACGTCCCGCCGGGCACGCGCACTCGTCACATCTCTTGGCATCACCGACGTCCACCCTGAACGTGGCTGGTTCACCTCCGCAGCGGAGTTCCAGGGGTGGGTCGAAGGTCGTGGCAAGAAGCGACTGTTGATGGAGGACTGGTACCGCAGCGTTCGTTCCTCGCATGACGTCCTGATGTCTGACGGCAAGCCCGAGGGGGGTCGCTGGAACTACGACCACGACAACCGACTTCCACCGCCGAAGGGCGAAACGCACCTGCCGGTACCCGAGCCTTGGCAACCGATCGAGGACGAGATCGACCACGCTGTCCGCGCCCAACTGGACGCATGGGAGGGCGAGGGCATCGAATTCCTAGGTTTGGATGGACCACGGCGATTCGCCGTGACGCGCTCGGAGGCATTACAGGCACTCGAGGACTTCCTCGACAACCGCCTTTCCCTGTTCGGGCCCTACGAGGACGCGGTGTTGTGGCGGGACCCGTTCATGGCGCATTCACTGCTGTCAGTACCGATGAACCTCGGACTATTGGATCCCCACGAGGTAGTTGAGCGGGCGGTGCAGCGTTTGCGACAAGACGAGGCGACGCTGGCCAGCGTTGAGGGGTTGATACGACAGATCATCGGGTGGCGCGAGTACGTCTGGCATCTGTATTGGCACCTCGGTGCTGAATACGAAGAGCGCAACGCACTCGATGCGCAGGTGCAGCCTCCGGACTGGTTCCTGAACGCATCGGTAGACGAAATCAAAGCCGCATGTTTGCGACATTCACTCGGGTACGTTCGAGACCTCGGCTACTCACACCACATTGTGCGGTTGATGGTTCTGAGCAATTGGGCTCTGCAGCGCGGCTACTCGCCGCAGGTCATGAATGACTGGTTCCGGCGCGCATTCGTCGACGGCTACCCATGGGTCATGACTGCAAATGTGATTGGCATGGGTTTGTATGCCGACGGAGGCGAGATGGCGACCAAGCCGTACGTCTCCGGCGGCGCCTATTTGAAGAAAATGACTGACTTCTGCTCCGATTGCATCTACGACCCCAAGGTTCGAGTGGGGGACAAGGCGTGTCCGTTCACCGCGGGCTACTGGGCATTCCTGGATAGCAATCGAGAACGGCTTGCAGGTAATCACCGGTTGGCCACTGCATTTCGAACGTTAGACAAACTCAAGGATAAGGACGATCTCGTTGTGCAAGAGCAGTCGCGCGGATCAGATGCTCCCTGATCGCTTCGTGCGCCCGCTTACCTGCGGTCGGCCTTGGCTTCCCATCCTTCTTTGATCATACGAACGCCCACGATCGCCACAAGCAAGGCGAACAAACCCCGAACGAGCGAGCCGCTCACGCTCAACGCCAAGAACGCCCCAAGGATGCCGCCCGGGATGGATGCCACGCCGAGTCGAAAGCCGAGGCTCCAATCGGTCGCACCCGTTGTGGATTGGCGCCAGGCGCCGAGAAAGGCGATCGGCACCATGACAGCCAGTGATGTTCCGGCCGCGAGTTGCTGTGGGAAGTCGAAGAGCGTGACGAGGATGGGTATCACGACGATGCCGCCGCCGACACCGAACAGAGCGGATAACAAACCCATTGCCAGGCCACTACCTGCGAAGGCCACCGCGGTTACGGGGTTCAGCGATGCGAACACGTCTGCGGCCACAGTTTCTGCGCTCGATGGGGCAATCAAGTCAAACGCGGACACGAAGAGCCGAGCAGCGACAATGACCAAAATGAGCCCGAAGGCCATCTGGAGTCGGTGGTCTGAGGAGCGCTGAACCAGGTGACTACCGAGCAACGAGCCGGCGAGACCGCCGATCATGATGAACGCGGCCGCGATCCACGCAACTTCACCGTTGACTGCGTAAGTAACGAAACCCGCAGCGGCAGCAAGTGTGACCATGACCAGGCTCGTGGCCTGCGCACGTTTTTGGGGAAAACGAAAGAGCAACACCAGAAGTGGAACGAGGATGATTCCGCCTCCGACCCCGAAGGCGCCGGAGAACACGCCTGCACCGAAGCCGATGAGAATAATGCGTGCCACGTCGCACAGTGTGGCGGTGGGGAGATTCACTTCCCATCGAACCCGGCCAAGCAAGCCTTGTCCGCCGATAAACTTCGACTGTCTCAATGTCTTTTGCACCACTGACGAATCGAGACGGCGGCGCCGCGTGATCGACTCGGCAACGGCTGTCGCCGTAATCGTCGCGGCTGGCTTTGTGGCCGGTGCAATAAACGGTGTCGTTGGATCGGGAACTCTGTTCACCTTCAGCGCGCTCATCGCTATCGGTGTGCCCCCGGTTGCCGCGAACGGAACCAACACGACGGGTTTGTTCCCCGGCAGTTTTGCGTCGTCGTATGCGTATCGCAACGAACTGCGCAGTCGACTAACGCGCCTGAAGGGGCCACTGATCGCGACGAGCATCGGCGCGTCGTTGGGCGCGCTGCTCGTCGTGGGCCTGCCCGTGGAAGTCTTTTCTGCGGTGGTTCCTTGGCTCATTGCTTCAGCCACCGTGATGATCGCCATCCAGCCGTTACGAAAGCGTATGCAGGCACGACGTCACAGTGCGGAGATGGACACGGGGCACCCTGCGCCGACGAGACGCCTGTGGCCGTGGACGGGTGCGGTGGGTATCTACGGTGGATATTTCGGAGCCGCGCAAGGTGTCGTCCTGATGGCAGTCCTGACGTGGATCTATGACACCAGAGTTCAGTACAGCAATGCTGCCAAGAATCTGCTCGCTTCCATGGCCAACATGGTTGCCGCTGTGGTCTTCATCGCCACGGGCAACGTGGTGTGGCCTGCTGCTGTGGTCCTGATGGTGAGTTCGATCGCTGGAGGTTATCTCGGCGCGCGCTGGGCGAGGCGGCTTCCAGAAGTGGTGCTCCGTGGCATGGTGGTGGCCGTAGGAGTTCTGGCCACGACCGTGCTGGTTTTGAGATGAGAAGGGCTGGTTGATGCGAACGTTCATCCGGATCGTTCTGATCATCGTCGGCAGCGCCATGGTCCTGGTCGGCATCACCGTCGGTAGCGCCACGTGGTGGGTTCAACAGCAACTCACGGTGAACGAGGGTCGGTGGGTGCTGCAGACCCCCGAAGAGATCATCCCTGCGGATGGTTGCTCAACGGTCATCATCGAGCTATCCGGCGTAGACGTCGATCCCGGTGACATCGACCAATTCGAAGTGATCTCGTCCCGATCGCAGACCGTTTTCACTGTCGCGGCTACGGGTGAATCTGACGATGGCTGGCTCGTGGGGAGTACGGCGTCCGCACCCGTGGAGGACCGGCTCCTGGGTACTCGCTACTGCATAGCCGAGAACTCCGGCGGCGATGCCTGGACCGTGAACCTGATTCAGGTGGAGCAGGGTTCGCCGGATTTGTCAGTTGCTGGGCTGCAGGGGCGTTGGGCTAACGCCGACGATGGCGAGAAAGTAGTGCTTCCGGTGCCGAGTGCAGGGGAGTCGGTCGTCGTTGCCGGCGGTGAAGGCAGCGATATCGGGTCGATAGTTCTTATGGGGGAGTATCGAATCGCAGGTGGCTCGACTCTCGCAATTATCGGACTCGTTGGTGGAGTGCTGACCGTGGCTTTGGGCACCGTGCTCTTGGTGATCAGTTTTTGGGGATTGCGTCAACGTGGACGACATGAGGCAAGGTCTTCGTCATGATGCGGGTGGGCGCTGTACGAGGATTGCGATGAGCAACGCCACCTACGAATCTGAGCCGTGGAACGTATGGACGGTCCCTAATGCCGTCAGCGTGCTGCGACTCCTCGGCATTCCCGTGTTCTTATGGCTGATCCTCGTCGAAGAAGCTGACGTTTTGGGATTTGTCATTTTGGTTATTGCGGGAGTCACCGACTGGGTGGACGGCTTCCTAGCGAGGAAACTCGACCAACGCAGTCGACTCGGTGTTCTCCTGGATCCTTTGGTCGATCGGCTGTACATCCTTGCCACACTTCTTGGTCTTGCATTCCGCGACATCATCGGCTGGTGGCTCGTGGCGATACTGGTCGGACGTGACGTCGTGTTGTTGCTGTTGGTACCGCTGCTGCGGCGATCGGGTCGGGTGGCCCTACCGGTTACCTACGTCGGCAAGGCCGGGACCTTCGCCCTGTTGTGGGGGTTCCCTGTTCTTCTCCTGGGTTCGCTCCCTGGAGCCTGGGGAACGATCTTGTCCGCGTTCGGCTGGGCCTTTGCCTTGTGGGGCACCTTCTTGTATTGGTGGGCCGGACTCCGATACGCGCAACAGATGATCGCAGCAGCTCGTGGCGACTAGGCTCACGTCACCAGCGAGGAAGGAACCCCATGATTCCTGGAGAGTTGAAGTACACGGCCGAGCACGAGTGGATCCGTGCAGACGAGGGCTCAACCGTCACGGTTGGCATCACCCACTATGCGCAAGAGTCGCTCGGCGACATCGTGTTCGTGTCCTTGCCTTCGGTCGGTGATCAGGTTGAAGCCGGACAGTCGTGCGGTGAAGTGGAATCGACCAAGAGCGTCAGTGAGTTGTACGCCCCGGTGACCGGCCAAGTGACCGAGGTCAACTCAGTGGTCGACGATGCTCCCGAAACTATCAACTCCGCGCCGTACGAAGCGGGCTGGCTGTTTCGCATCGACCTAGGCGATCCCAGCCAACTTGACGGCTTACTGTCGGCGAGTGAATACGAGGCGATGACGCAAGGGGCTTAGGCTGGGGGGTGCGCGGAGATTGATTCACGTGTACCGGCCCAAGGTGAAGGGAGCGCGCCCATGAACTGCAATGCGTGCGGCAAGCCCATCCATCCAGAGGATCGGTTCTGTGCCGCCTGTGGAAATCCTGTATCCCCGGGGGGATCGGGGCCCGACATCGACGCCACCGGAGCCATTACCGCCATCACAGGCGTCGGGGGACCGGCTACGGGTACGGGTCCCGCCGCCGCTCTAGGCACCGGAATCCACCGTGAGCTTCCGACCGGATCTGCACTTCTGGTCGTGCATCGAGGGCCGTCCGAGGGCAGCGAGTTCTTGTTGCCAGCCGACGCCGACGTCGTCGGAGTAGGGCGATCGCCGGAGTCCGAAGTCTTCCTTGACGACGTCACTGTCAGTCGTCGGCACGCTGAGTTTCGACGCGGGGCTGATGGCTGGAGTGTTCGGGATGTGGGCAGCCTCAACGGCACGTACGTCAACCGAGTGCGGGTCGATGACCAGCGCCTCAACGGTGGCGATGAGGTTCAAATCGGCAAATTCCGCTTCGTTTTCTTGGTAGGCGTAGAGCCCGGGGCATGAGTGCGCGCGAGGCTGTGGAGCCGTCGAGCAAAGGCACGCTGAGCATCGGAGAAGTGCACAGCGTCCTCAAGCGCGACTTTCCCGACGTCACCATCAGCAAGATCCGGTTTCTGGAAACCGAGGGTCTGGTCATCCCGGCGCGAACGTCTAGCGGATATCGCAGGTTCACCGACGACGATGTCCGCCGCTTGCGCGAGGTCCTGATCCTTCAGCGTGATCAGTACCTCCCGCTGAAAGTCATCCGCGAGCAACTCGACCAAAATGCCGAAGAGACGGTTGTTGCCGGCAGCGGCATGCGACCAGAAGACTTCCGTCCAGGTGCGGGACGCCTTCGTCTAACGCGTGGCGAGCTCGCAGAGATGACCCAACTCGATGAGTCCTATGTGGCTGAACTTGAAGAACTCGGGCTGGTCTGGGTTAGCCCCGCCGGGCATTACGACGAAGATGCCGCGACCATTTGCCAGGTGGCTGCACGACTGTCGGCCTTCGGCTTCGAGGGCCGACACATGCGTAGTTTTCGGGTAGTAGCAGACCGGGAGTCGGGTCTCATCGAGCAGATGGCTACCCCGTTCACGCGCACCACGGGTCATGAACGCGACTCACGCGTTCGATCGCAGGAGGCGATCCGAGAGATCGCTGCCTTATTCGTCCAATTGCACGCGTCTTTGCTCCGTGCCGAATTAATCCGCGCTGGGAAAGCCTAGACAGAGCTGGCAATTTCACTCTGGGCGTGACCTCACGACTGTCACGAGACGCTCTGCACGGTTAGCCTTGAGCCATGATCGATCTCGATGTGGTGGGCGTCCGAATGGAGATGCCGTCGAACACTCCCATCGTGCTGCTGCGCGAACGGAACGGCGAACGGTACCTACCGATCTGGGTCGGGGCAGTGGAAGCCACGGCCATCGCGTACGCACAGCAAGGCGTAGTTCCACCGCGGCCGCTTACGCACGATCTGATGCGCGACCTGCTGGAGGCACTCGAAGCCCCGGTCAAAGAGGTGCGCATCACGGATTTGGCGGATGGAGTGTTCTATGCGCTCATCGTCTTCGAGAGCGGACTTGAAGTTCCCGCACGACCGTCCGATGCCATCGCTCTCGCGCTACGCGCTGAAGTGCCAATCGTGGGCGCAGAGCAGGTTGTTGATGAGGCTGGAATCAAGATTCCAGACGAGGATGAGCCAGTTGAAGAGGACCAAGTCGAGAAGTTCCGAGAGTTCTTGGACCAGGTCTCACCCGAGGATTTCGGCGCTCCCGGCGCTCCCGGCGCGTCCTGAGCCTTCAGTTGACCTTGAGACTTAGGTCCAATGTGTGTTGGCGTGTCGCATTGTCGGGCTCGTGACCGCTGCCTAGATTCCTTCCCACGGCTTCCCCAGCGGGTCACCAGAACCCGCGCCTGGGCCCTCGGCTCGGCAGTAGGGTGAGGCCGGACGAGGAGGAGCAGTGACCGGTAGGCAGATGCCCGCGGACGAGTCGAACCAGGGCGCACTTTTCGATGATGCCGACCTTCGCCCGTTGCCCGCACACGTCGGCTACCGCGGCCCCGTCGCCTGCTCGGCGGCCGGGATCACCTACCGGCAATTGGATTACTGGGCCCGCACGGGCCTAGTTGCTCCCACGGTTCGCGGCGCTGCCGGATCAGGCACCCAGCGCCTCTACAGCTTCCGCGACATCTTGATCCTCCGGATCGTCAAGCGTCTGATCGATACCGGTGTGTCCCTGCAGAACATTCGCGCAGCAGTAGACCACCTGACTACGCGCGAGGGCGACGACCTGGCCCGGATTACTTTGATGAGCGACGGCGCGAGCATCTACGAGTGCCGCAGCGCGGACGAGGTAGTTGACCTTGTTCGGGGCGGCCAGGGAGTTTTCGGAATCGCCGTCGGCAGTGTCTGGCGTGAGGTGGAGGGCACTTTGGCGACGCTGCCCGCCGAGGATCCGGACGGTGAGAACGTGGTTCCCGCTGGTGTAACGGACGAGCTCGCGCAACGCCGTGCCCAACGTGCTGCCGGCTGACGTCATCTTCGGTATCATCTGTATCGCTGAACATCTCGTGCGGGAGAGAGTCGCTATCCAGCCAGGGTAGAGGCCGCCGAAGGAGCAATTGCCCCGACAAACTCTCAGGCACCGGTACCGCTCGAGTAGGCATCTCTGGAAAAGGGACCTGTCCCTACCGACGGTGAAAGCCTCGGCCGGCGAGCAATCGCTGGTGGCGGTGAAGCTCTCAGGTCACGCTTGCGTGGGTAACAGAGGGGGAGCAGTGCCAACGCTGTTCGCCCTCGACGCCTGGAGAGCCAGATGGATTTCAGTGCCCGTCACATTGGTCCCCGCAATTCGGACATTCCGCAGATGCTCGCCGAACTTGGTTATTCCGATCTTGACTCCTTCGTTCAAGCCGTTGTTCCGGCGGGGATCTTGGACACCGACAACATGGGAATTCCTGTCGCGAGCAGCGAATCTGAGGCCCTTGCCGAGCTCGAGCGACGCATCTCGGGGGTCGAACTCCCAACCTCGATGATCGGTTTGGGCTATCACGGAACGGTGATGCCCGAGGTGATCAAGCGGGGCATCCTTCTCAACCCCGGTTGGTACACGGCCTACACGCCCTACCAACCAGAGATCTCCCAGGGGCGCCTGGAAGCACTACTGAACTTCCAAACCCTCGTGGAGGATCTCACTGGCCTTGCCGTCGCTGGTTCGTCACTTTTGGATGAACCGACGGCTGTCGCAGAGGCCATGGGATTGGCCATCAAGCACGGGCCCAAAGGCGTCTCCCGGCTCGCGATTGATGCAGGCGTGCACCCGCAGGTTCGAGCGGTCGTCGCAACGCGAGCTGAGCCGCAAGGCATCGAACTCGTGGACTTCGATCTGTCCAAGGGGCTTCCCGAGGGTGACTTCTCCGGCGTCGTCATCGCCTATCCGTCTTCTACTGGAGCGTTCGTCGATCCGCGTGGCGTCATCTCACAGGCCAAGGAGCGGGGGGCGCTGGTGATCGTGGATGCAGATCCCCTCGCCTTGACGCTAGTGGAGTCACCCGGGGCACTAGGTGCAGACATCGCAGTGGGGTCCATGCAGCGCTTTGGTGTGCCGATGTCATTCGGCGGACCGCACGCGGGCTACATCGCCGTTCGATCCGGTCTTGAGCGCTCCCTGCCGGGCCGCTTGGTTGGCGTCAGTGTGGATGTCGATGGTCGACCGAGCTACCGGCTCGCGCTCCAGACCCGTGAGCAACACATCCGACGCGAGAAGGCGACGAGCAATATCTGCACGGCCCAGGTGCTGCTTGCCGTTTTGGCTGGCATGTATGCGGTTTACCACGGCCCGGAGGGGCTGACTGCAATCGCGCGTGGCGTGCACGGCCTTGCAGCCCGGCTCAATGAAGGTGCGAAGGAAGCGGGACTGACAACCCTCAACGCTGACTTCTTCGACACTATTGCGATCGAATCATCCGGAAAGGCGCAGCAGTTGTGCGCGGCCGCTGCCGCCGCTGGCGTGAACATCCGAACGGTCGGGGACGACGTCGTGTGCTTCACAGTCGATGAGACGACCACCGATGAGCAGGCACAGACCCTCGCTCGAGCATTGGGCTTCGAACTTGCCGTCGGCGCTGACGACGCTTTGCCTGCGGCCCTGACGCGGACGGGGGAGTTGCTTCAGTTCCAGGTCTTCCAGCAGTACCGCAGTGAGACCTCCTTGATGCGTTACATGCGTTCCCTAGCGGATAAGGATCTTGCTCTTGACCGCACGATGATTCCGTTGGGCTCGTGCACGATGAAACTCAATGCTGCAGCGCAAATGGCTCCTATCACCTGGCCACAGTTCGCCGCTGCCCATCCGTTCGCGCCCGCTGATCAGGTTCAGCCGTACGTGGACATCATTTCCGAGCTTGAAGCTTGGCTCGTAGGGATTACCGGATACGACGCCGTGTCGGTGCAGCCCAACGCTGGGTCGCAGGGCGAGTTCGCAGGGTTGATGGCGATCCGCGCGTACCACCGTGCCAACGGCGACGATCAGCGTTCGATCTGCCTCATCCCGAGCAGCGCCCACGGCACGAACGCCGCAAGTGCGGTGATGGCTGGGATGAAGGTTGTGGTTGTTGCCTGCGACGACAGCGGAGACGTTGACGTCGAGGACCTTAAGGCGAAGATCGCACAGCATGGTGAGAACCTCGCGGCACTGATGATCACCTACCCGTCCACTCACGGCGTCTTCGAAGACGCCGTGCAGGAAATCTGTGGTCTTGTCCACGACGCTGGCGGTCAGGTCTACGTCGATGGTGCCAACCTCAATGCCCTCGTTGGTCTGGCCAAGCCGGGGAAGTTCGGCGCCGACGTGTCGCATCTGAACTTGCACAAGACGTTCGCGATTCCGCACGGGGGAGGGGGTCCGGGCGTGGGACCGATCGGGGTCCGCGCGCACCTCGCGCCGTATCTGCCGGGTCATCCCCTTCGCCCTGATGCAGGTCCAAGCGGACGCGGATTCGCCGACGGGGGCATGGGGCCGGTCAGCGGAGCGCCGTGGGGGAGTGCGGGCATTCTGCCAATCCCTTGGATGTACATCCGCATGATGGGCGACGACGGCCTGCGCGAGGCGACCAGCGTCGCGATCCTGTCGGCTAACTACATCGCACACCGATTGAAGGATCACTACCCGATCTTGTACACCGCACCCAACGGCACTGTTGCACACGAGTGCATCCTGGACATCCGACCGTTGACAGCGGCGAGCGGTGTCAGTGTTGACGACATCGCCAAGCGACTCATTGACTATGGCTTTCACGCACCAACCATGTCTTTCCCGGTGGCTGGCACGCTGATGGTTGAGCCGACCGAGAGCGAGGACTTGGCCGAACTGGATCGGTTCTGCGACGCGATGATCGCTATCAAGGCGGAGATCGACGCTGTTGAAGCCGGACAGTGGCCGGACGACGACAACCCGTTGGTCAACGCGCCGCATACGGCCGACTGCCTGATCGGGGAGTGGAACCACGCCTACCCCGCACGTCTTGCGGCTTTCCCGGCGCCGGGAATGGAGAACGGCAAGTACTGGCCACCCGTTCGCCGGATCGACGGTGCCTACGGCGACCGCAATCTGGTGTGTTCGTGCCCGCGGCCGGAGGAACTCGTAGCCCCTTAACACCTTTTTCCCACATGCTGGGCGATTGACGGACGATCTCCCAGCATGTGGGGTTGTATGCACTATTTCCCAGGACGCGTCCAGTCGTGACGCTCAATGCGTAAGACAAGGCAATCGTCATTCCCCAGTCGGCGTTCCCCAACGTCGGTTAAGCCGAGTCGTCGATGGAAGGTGATCGCGCCGAGGTTCGTCACCAGGGGATCGATGAGGATTGTGTGCGCATGATGGTCGACGAAAGCACGTTCAATCGCATGCGTCATCATCGCGGTGCCGTAGCCACGCCGGAGAGCGTCCGGCTCACCGATCCAGATGTCGATCGCGAAGGTGCCGGGGGAGACCTCTCCCCAGTAGCGGGTCGGCTCGGACTCTGCATCGAGTACAACGACGACGCCTATCGGGCAGCCATCGACCTCGCAGATCCACACCTCTTGCCACTGGACAGCAAGCTCGGTCTCCCACTGCCAACCCGGGTCGGTTCCCATGACGCAAGAGACGTGATCAGCCTGCTCCCAGCCTCGAAGGCGAGGAACGTCGCCGAATTCAGCGCGTCGAAAATAAAGGCGCCACGGGGAGTTCGGCAGCGGCACTGTTAAAGCCTGACGGCGCGGACCCACACATAGTCCTGGGTGTCAGCATCAGGTCGGATGTGGACCTGATCGAACGATTGTTCGATTGTGAAATCATCACCGAACAGGGTCTCGAAGTCCTCAACGGATTGATGGCGCACGGGTAGTCCGGCGCACATGTCGGGTCCTGATTCCGAGAAACCACCGATAACAACGACGGATCCCGGTGCGGTGGCCGCCCGAAGAACCGAGGCGTAGCGCGCTCGTTGTTGGTCGTCGAGCAGGAAGTGCAATACGGCGCGGTCGTGCCACAGGCCGTAGGTGCGCGGGGGAATCCAAGACAAGAGGTCGTGATTAATCCAGTTCACCTGATCAGCCCGTGAAGACAGTCGCACTCGAGAGATGTTCAGTGCCACGACAGACCAATCAATGACGCTCAGTTCGCTCCAGCCACGGTCCAGGGCTTCGTCTATCCAGACTGAAGCGCCTGCACCAACGTCAATGGCAGGAGTCGACACATCAAGGTCGCCGATCATCGTCCAGCTGGGGTCGGCAGAGGACTGAAACCAGCCCCGGGTTGTGTAGTCACCAGATTCGGTGGGTGAGAAGGATCGGTCCCAGTGGGCCGACGACGACTCAGGCACGAGGGGCCTCCTGGCTTGCTACGGACATAATGTGCATTATCGGCTTAATCCCACGGTGGCAGTTCTACCGCCCGACACCACACCTGCTAGTGCAAGTAATAGCGGACGTTTGGTAGCAAGAACCCGCGGCCCAGGGAGCCATAGGACATGTCGCTGATCTGGTCACCGATGCTTGGCCCAATCTTCCAGCCGTTGTCGACGAGCCCAGCGCGCGCAGCTTTCTTGTAGTCAGCGGCTGGTCCTGTGCTGCTCGAAGGCCGAAACGTCAGCGAATCCCAGTCGCTCATCCCGAGTCTTCCTAGACACTCCATGGTGGCTGCCTGCTGGGACTGTGAGCGTCCCGTCACGATCGCGGTGGCCACGCCCCAGGACCGGAAGATCTCGTACGCCTGACGCACCGGCTCGTTGACGGGGGCCTCGCAAGTGGCCACAGCCTGATTGGAAACCGCTGGATCGTAGGTAAAGCTCGGCTGACTCCTCAGACCAACAACGAAGTCATCCACCAGCGTGTCGTCAACGTCGAAAACGGCCATGGCTCGGCAGTTTCGGACCGCAGCAGGCTTCACACCCGGGCATGCACGCTTCAGCCACGAACGAGTCCACTGGACGGCTGCCGCAGCGACGGCGGCTTTATCAGCTTGTGCGGAGTCCACCTGGTAGGCGATGACCTGCTTTCCGGCTTCCGGCCCGATATCCCAATCACCAGGAAAATTCATTGACGGCAGGTTCTGGCCGGTTCCGATGATAGATATTCCCGCTGGACTGAGTCCCCCGACGTCCACGGCAACGACCTCAGCGGTCGCGTCTTCGGCTACGGCCGGGGAAATCGCACCAATAGTGGACATGGTCAAGACAACAGCAGTGGCTAGTGACGACGCGACTATTCGGGACTGCATCCGTCTATTACACAGCACGCCGTCCGATCAGCGGTGGAAGGCGTGGTCCTAGGCTGTGCGCCGTGTCCAAAGTGCTAGCGAATCTGCCCATCGGCGAACGCGTGGGAATTGCCTTTTCTGGTGGCCTTGATACGTCGGTTGCTGTTGCGTGGATGCGTGAGAAGGGCGCTATCCCATTCACCTATACCGCGGACATCGGCCAGTACGACGAACCGGATATCGCCTCAGTACCTGGTCGCGCAAGCCAGTACGGCGCCGAGGCATCCCGACTGGTCGATTGCAAGGGCCCGCTGGTTGAGGAAGGCCTCGCGGCGATCGCGTGCGGCGCCTTCCACATCCGCTCCGGTGGACGCCAGTACTTCAACACCACTCCCCTAGGCCGAGCGGTCACCGGAACCATGCTGGTGCGGGCCATGGCGGACGACGACGTCTCCATCTGGGGTGACGGATCGACGTACAAGGGCAACGACATCGAGCGGTTCTATCGCTACGGCCTGATGGCCAATCCTGCATTGCGCATTTACAAACCATGGCTTGATGCGGACTTCGTCCGTGAGCTTGGCGGTCGCGCTGAAATGAGCGCGTGGCTCACCGAGCGTGATCTGCCCTACCGTGACAGCGCGGAGAAGGCTTACTCGACCGACGCCAACATCTGGGGCGCAACGCACGAAGCCAAGACTCTCGAGCATCTCGATGTCTCGCTGGAGATTGTGCAGCCGATCATGGGCGTACGGTTCTGGGATCCATCGGTCGCCATCGAAACCGAGGATGTTTCGCTGACCTTCGAGCAGGGTCGCCCAGTGGCCATCAACGGCCAGACATTCGACTCCCCCGTCGCTTTGGTGCGCGAGGCGAATTCGATTGGTGGGCGGCACGGGCTTGGTATGGCTGACCAGATCGAAAACCGGATCATTGAGGCCAAGAGCCGCGGAATCTACGAAGCACCCGGAATGGCGTTGCTGTTTATCGGTTACGAGCGTCTGGTCAGCGCCATTCACAACGAGGACACCATCGCCAACTACCACGCTGAAGGGCGTCGCCTTGGACGATTGCTTTACGAGGGACGCTGGCTTGATCCGCAAGCGCTGATGCTTCGCGAGTCTTTGCAAAAGTGGGTCGCCAGCGCAGTTACCGGCACCGTCACGTTGCGGCTACGTCGTGGCGACGACTACACCATCGTGAACACCGAGGGTCCGGCGTTCAGCTACCACCCGGACCGGCTGAGCATGGAGCGCACCGAAGATGCTGCGTTTGGTCCGGATGATCGCATCGGTCAGTTGACTATGCGCAACCTCGATATTTCCGATTCGCGCGCGAAGCTTGAAATGTACGCCGGCCTTGGGACGCTGCGCGATGGCCATGTGGAGCTTGTCGGCGAGATCAAGCCCGGTATTGCCAGTCGGATCGCTGACCGCGATGCGACAACGGCTGAAGAGACCAGCGGACGAGAGATCGACGAAGCCAACGACCGTGCCGCCTTCGATGCGGGTACGGATTAGTCGTGCGTCGTGCCATAGTGGAGTTATGACCACTTCCCCGCCGGAGAACAACGGCGATGACGACCTTCCGGACATCCCGGACTTCATCTCCGATGATGCCTTCACTGCCAGTGGCCCCAAGGAGCCATCCGCTGAGGAACGCGCAGCCAAGGCTGCTCGCATTGCCAGGGAGAACGATCGTCTTCGCAAGGCTGGGCAGATCTCCGATGGATCGGGCAAGCCGGCTTACCGGAAATCATCCAAACTCGCGCCATGGATCGGGATTGGCGCAGCTGTCGCCGTTCTCGTCGTCGTGGTCGCTCTTCTCGCGCGCTGACGAACTAAGCCGACTTGGGCAGTTCCTCGCGGGTTTCGCGCAGTAACGCCAGGCGCTCCTCGAGCAACTCTTCAAGATCGGCGCGGGTGCGTCGCTCCATGAGCATGTCCCAGTGCGTCCGCGCCGGCTTTTGAGCCTTGGGCTCCTCTGCAGCGATCTCGTCTGCGATCGCCGTGGCCCCACAGCGACACGTCCACTCGCGTTGAATTTCGTCAGCGTCCACGAAGTACGGCACATCCGACACGTGTCCCTCAGGACAGACGTATCGAACAATTCGGCGTTCTGCCGGTGCTACGTTTTCGTCGCGCTCGTAGCTCAGGGCTCCAAGCCGGGTGCCCTTCATTGAAGTCTCGCCCATTGCTGCCTCCCTTGCCGTTGTGCTTTCCCCTAGGACGCGTCGGGTGACGCCTCGGTTCCCGTCCGATAATCGATATTTTGCGCTATCAGCCACGGAAAGCGGGTGCAGTTGACGCGCCCGACTGATTCACAATGGCGGATCCAATGCCCGAAAATCCGTACACAGTGGTCATCCAACGACCATTGACCGGTTAGCCGCCTGAAGGGACGCTCCTACCGGCCTAGGGGCGTCGGTGGGGCGTCGTCGCCCCCCGTTGGGTCGTCCTGGCTGGCCTCGTAACGCAGGTCCTCGACGATCACCGTGCCTTGGATGACGTCGCCGGAGGTCGGGAATCCGGGCATCCGCGTCATCCACGACTGCTGGCCAAGGGATCTGGTGAGGCGCCTTCCGACTGCCAATCGGACACCTGGGATAAGCAATGCGGCACCTGCTAGGTCGGTCAAATAACCCGGCACTATGAACAGCAGGCCGGCCAAGAACTGTCCGACGCTCGCCCCGGCTTTGGCAGCCGCCTTTTGCGGATCGGAATTGGCCTCGCGCATCATGACCGTGGCACTCGCGCCGGCATTGCGCATCAATGCAATTCCGATGGGGATTCCGATGAACATCCCCAGCAGAGCCCAACCCCAGCCGATCAACGAGGCGACCCCCCACAGGATCAAGATCTCTGCGAGCGGGTATCCGAAGAACACAAGCCGCGCCTTGAAACCCATGATCAGCTCGCCCCCTAACGCCGCTTGTTGCCGACGGCCGCGCGCAAAGCTTGGCCGCGTTCCTTGAGCCCCCATTGCGTGACGCGCCACAGAGCTTCAGCAACGATGGCCCGACTCATCTTGCTGGTCCCCACGGTGCGCTCGACGAATGTGATGGGCACCTCACGGACGATGAACCCACGTTGAACTGCGCGCCAGGCTAGGTCCACTTGGAAGCAATAACCCTGCGAGGCGACCGTATGTAAGTCGATGCCACGAAGAGTGTCCGCGCGGAAGGCTCGGTAACCACCGGTGGCGTCATAGATCGGAACGCCGAGCATGGCGCGTGTGTAGAGGTTGCCGCCTTTGGACAGCACCTCGCGTCCCTTGGACCAGTTTTCGGTGCCCCCGCCACTAATCCACCGAGAACCCAGAACAAGGTCCGCGCCCCGCAACGCTTCAAGGAGCCGATGGAGTTGCTCGGGTTGATGGGAGCCGTCGGCGTCCATTTCGACCAGAACATCGAAGCCGTTCTGCAGACCCCAGGTAAAGCCTGCGATGTAGGCGGCGCCGAGGCCTTCCTTGCCGTGCCGGTGCATGACCTGAACATGCTCGTCGCTCGCCGCTATTGAATCAGCGATTGCGCCGGTACCGTCCGGTGAGTTGTCGTCCGCGACGAGGATGTGGGCTTCGGGAACAGAGGCACGGATCCTCTCCACGATTACCGGGAGCGAATCACGCTCGTTGTATGTAGGAACGATGACGAGAATCCGTCCGAGGTCGCTGAAGTCCCTCTGCGCCCCTTCCACCCCTTCAGCCTAACGGTCAGGAGTCGGGGCGTGAGGCGACTGCACGACGGCGGCGCACGTAGATCGTCAACCCGAGTCCAGCCAGCATTGCCGCCCCGGCGAGGTACTCCGGAATGGAATCCAGCCAGACGCTGAGCGTCGACCCCGTTCGCAGCGGGACTTCGGCGACGATGAAGCCGGTCTCGCCTTCGTCGAGGCGGTGCGTGACCGTGCCATCGGGTTGGATCACCCCGCTAACCCCAGTAGTCGATGCGACAACCACCGCGCGCCCTGATTGCAGGGCGCGCAACCGTTCGATGTCCCATTGCTGCGCTGGCTGTCCGGTTCCCTTGTAGGTCGCGTTATTCGTCTGGACAGTCATGAGCTCGGCGCCACCGCGGATGACAGCGCTGAAGACGTCGTCGTAGGCCACTTCGAAACAGATGACGTCACCGATCACGACTCCCCCGGCGTCCAGTACACCGGCCTCGGCGCCGGATACGAAGTCGCGCGGCACCCGATCGAAGCGTCCGATCAATGGCGCGAGTTGTTCGCGGAACGGCACGAACTCACCGAAGGGCACCGGATGGTTTTTGACGTACCGCTGTCCGGGGCCGGACACCGGGTCCCACACAATTCCCGTGTTTTGTACTTTGGTCGGATCATCGGTCTGCAGCACCACACCGACCACGATGGGCACGCCGATCGCCTGAGCGGCCTGGTCAATCTCCTCGGCCGCGGTCGGATCCCGGAAGGGGTCGATATCTGAGGAGTTCTCTGGCCACAGAACAAAATCCGGCTGGGCAACCTCACCTGCTGCAACGGCATCAGCTAGCAGCAGGGTCTGATCAACGTGGTTTCGTAGGACTGCGCGGCGCACGTCCATCGCATCCATACCGATGCCCGGTGTGCCGCCTTGCACGAGTGCGACGGTTGCCGAGGACGATTCCCCGCCGAACTCCAGCGGGCGGGGAATGACGATCACGATCACGACCAGGACAATCACTGTGACGGTCAGGGCGATGACTCGTCGGCGCCTGATCGCCTCGATGATCAAGACTGCGAGGATCACGATCAGGAACGTCACGCCCGCCATTCCCGCGACTCCGGTCAGCGGAGCAAGCGGTGAATTCCCCTGCGAAAAGGCCAACTCACCCCAGGGGAAGCCGCCGAGGGGTACCCGGCCCCGCAGTGCCTCCATCACTACCCAGGCGCTAGCCACCCAGATCGGTGAAGCCCGAAGGCGACTCAGTGGTCCGACGAACGCACCGAGTGCGGCGTTCCACAGTGCGCAGTAGGCCGCCAACAAGATCCAGGCATCGGTTCCGATGACCGTCATCCATGACAAGAGCACCAGAAAAAACGTCACACCGAAGACGAAACCCACGGCAGCCCCGAGCAGGCTACTCCCCCGCCATTGCGCCGCAAGCACGCCGACGACACCCAGTAGTGCCAGCGGCCAGATACCGATGGGTGCAAAGGCAAGTGCGGTCACCACACCCGAGATGGCAGCGATTGAGAGCGAGGCAATGACTCGCGCGGGACCTGTGTGTGTTTTGTCAGCCACGCTGCACCTCGAGGAATTCACGACCGAATATGGGATCGCCATCCACCCAAGTGGCAAGACAGACGGGGTCAGGGCCATCGAGGATCGGCAGTCCCGGGGTTGCCGACCTCGGATCGGTAGACCAACCCTGAACGCGCTCATCGGGGACGCGCACTTCTAGATCCTCGACGCTCCACGCTGCCAGGTGTGCCGGGGATCCCACCGCGATGGCACCGGCTCGATGGTCGCCGACGGCTCGCCAGGCACCTCGCGTCATAGCCGTGAAGGCAGCACGAGCGGTGAGTTGTTCGGCGGGTACCGAGTGTTCGGTCGCGGCACGCAAGATGGCCCATGGGTCCATAGGCGTGACTGGTGAATCGGAGTTCAAGGTGAGGTGGCCACCTTGGGCAATGATGGTTGCGAACCGATTCATTGTCTGAGCCCGTTCGCGGCCCAAGCGAGTGCTGTACATCCCGTCGAGGCCACCCCAATAACCGTCGAATAGCGGCTGCATGCTGAACGCTGCCCCGACGGTCACCAATGTGGAGATGTCTGCCTCGGACAGCATCTCGGCATGCTCGAGTCGATGGTTGCGTGCGCGCAAAGTGTCCACGCCCACGATTTCCCCGGCGCGTTGAAAGCCCGCTGTAACGCTGGAACACGCGGCATCGCCGATCACATGGAAGCCGCCCTGCATCCCAGCACGAGTGACCTCAACGAGGTGTTGGGTGATCTCGTCTCCAGACAGGTACTGCGTTCCGTGAACGTTGGGTAGGTCGGCGTAAGCCTCGCTCAGGCAGGCCGTGTGTGACCCAAGGGACCCGTCCACGAAAAGGTCTCCTCCGACGCCTATGGCACCAACCTCTCGCGCTGTGTCGATGCCGCCGTCGCGAGCGAGTTCGCCCCAGTATCCGAACACGATGGGGCCGGGCTGCTCCTGCGATAGCCGCAAGAGATCCCGAAGGTCATCGGCTCCGCCGATAGTGGGCCCGCCCATCTCGTGAAGAGCCACGATGCCTGCTCGAGCGGCTGCTGCCAAAGTCTCGGCGTGCGCAGCCGTGCGGTCGTGAACGCTGATGCGTGTCAGCGTCTCCTCTCGAAGTACGTGGTGGGCCTCGCGAATCACGAATCCGCTATCGGAAAAACCTTCCAGCGAACGTGCCGCCGGAGCCCGAGCGATCAGCGCACTTGACACCAGAGCCGAATGAACGTCGATGCGCGAGAGATACACCTCGCTGCCCCAGGATGCTCGATCGAGTTCGCTTCGGGTGGGCAGTGTGGGGTCTGACCACGTGCTCTGGTCCCATCCGTGCCCGTAGATCAACGCCCCGCGTACGTCCTTCGCCTTGGCCGAGACCGCCTCAAGTACGTCCCGCGCAGATCGTGTGTGCGAAAGATCAAGTCCGAGGAGGCGTAGGCCGGTGCTGGCAGCGTGTACGTGTGAATCCACGAATCCCGGAGCAAGGAATGCGCCATTCAGATCGACGACGTTGTCCGCAATGTCGCGGTGAACCTTGGCACCTGCATCATCGCCGACCCAGGTGATGATGCCGTCGTCGATGAGCAGCGCCGTGGCGAACGGTTCACTGCGCGAGTAGACCGCAGCGCCCATGAGCAGAGTGCGTGTCGATCGGCTCACGCAGGAATCCTCACAAGTTCCCGCGTGCTGGAATTGAGATTGCGAACTCCATCGGGTGTACAGACCACGATGTCTTCGATGCGGGCACCGAATCGGCCAGACACGTAGAAGCCGGGTTCAATGCTGAACGCCATCCCTGCTTGCACTGGGGACGCGTTTCCGGACACCAAATACGGCTCTTCGTGGCTCTCGAGGCCGATGCCATGTCCGATCCGGTGGATGAAGAAGTCCGCCAAGTTGTGATCAGCGAGCTCGTGCCCCTTCAGGATCGATCGCGCGTGGTCATCGATCGCTTCACACGTTCGACCTGGCTCCACGAACTTCACGGCCGATGCCTGCGCCTCCATCAAGACGCGATACGCGGCGAGGTAATCCTCGCTGGGCTCACCCACGACATACGTGCGCGTGCAATCACTGCGGTAACCGCTGGGCATCGTGCCTCCGATATCGACCACGATTGGGTCGCCAACTTCGATCACCCGATCGGACACTGCGTGGTGGGGATTGGCACCGTTGGGCCCGCTCGCGACGATCACGAAATCGACGGCCACATGGCCGACTTCCAAGATCGTCTCAGCGATCAACGAGCCGGCCTCGGCTTCGGTCATGCCCGCACGAATGATCGACGGGACCTGGGCATGCACGGACTCGATTGCATCTGCAGCTTCTTGTAAGGCTTGGATCTCGCGTTCGTCCTTGATTTGGCGTATCTCGCCAAGAATCGGTCCCGCCAGGACCTGAGAACGATCGGGAAGCGCCTCGCGCAGGCGCAGCACGCGCTGCGCCCACATGTGATCGTCCACTGCCACCGAACCCGAGCCAGCCTGATCAACCAGGGATGCCACCAGCGCGAAGGGGTCCTGCGTTTCGGTCCACGTGACCACCTGTCCCCCGGCCTGACCGAAGCCGGACTCCCGAGCCTCTCCAGCCTCCAGCAACGGTGCTATCAAGGTCGAGGTGCCTGAGGCGGGGATCACCAGGGCTGTGAGTCTCTCGAGCGCCTTGGCGTCGTAATCGGCCACGTAACGGAGGTCGGCGCCGGGGGTGATGACCATCGCGGCCACGTCTTGCTGGGACATCCGATTCTGGATCCGGGTGATCATGTCGAGTTCCACGGTCCAACCGTAAGCCGTGTCAGACTTCGCGCATGCCTACCTCCGGCGTAGACGTCATGATCCTCGACACCGCATCCCTGTACTACCGCTCGTACTACGCGTTGCCGTCGTCGATGACCGCACCGGACGGCCATCCGCACAACGCCATCCGAGGGCTGCTGCAGACCATCGAGAGGCTGCGTGAGCGTTTCAACCCCACAACCTTGATCGCTGCCTGGGACACAGATTGGCGTCCCGACTGGCGCGTTGACCTAGTTCCGAGCTACAAAACCCATCGAGTGGCCGAGGAAGGTGATGACGTCGAGGACGAACCCGACGATCTCGGTCCACAGATCGGCGGCATTCACACGATTCTCAACGCGTGGGGTGTACCCGTGGTGGGGGTCGAGGGCTTCGAAGCCGACGACGTTGCCGGCACGCTCGCCGAGCATGCGCGTCGGCGGAGGCTTGAAACCGTCCTCGTGACGGGCGATCGCGATTTCGTGCAATTGGTCGATGCCGCCACACGCGTCCTCATGACCGTCAAGGGCGGTATGGAGGCGTGGCCGCTACTCGATGCCGCCCTCGTCGAAGAACGATATGGAGTATCGCCAGAGCAGTACCTCGATGTTGCAGTCCTGCGTGGTGACCCTTCCGATGGCCTTCCTGGAGTGAAGGGCGTGGGCGAGAAGACGGCCGTTGGGCTGATCCGAACGTATGGATCGCTCGATCGTGTGCGGCAAGCATGCGGGGACAACGATCTAGACGAACTGATGAAGCCTTTGACCCCTCGAATTGCAGGACTGATCGAGGGATGTGGCGAGTACCTCGATGCCGCCACCACAGTTACGCGAATCCGGCGCGATGTGCCGATTCTGAACATAGAGCAGACGGTGACCGCACCGATTCCGCGAGCGCCCGTGGACCTGCAGACATGGGAAATGCTTATCGACGAGTGGGGAGTTCGGCGATTCGCTCAGGGAGCCGTCGGCTGATAGGCGACTACTCCGCGATCGAGGGACGCGGCTGCGCGTTCGGCTGTCTCCTTCATGACTGGATCGCTGGACGCCTGCACAATTTGACCGAGGACATCGATCACCTGGCGCGTCCAGCGCACGAAGTCCCCTGCACTGACGTCGTTACTCGTCAAGACGGTGAGAAGAGATGCTCCCCGAGACCATCGGTACACCGCCCACACTAAGCCTGCGTCGGGTTCGTGCCCTGGAGTCAGCTTGTGTGAGCGTTCGACATCACTGAGACGCGCCCACGTGCGATAGAGGTGCTCGACTGCTGTTTCGACTGCTCCACCTGGAACGGCCGGGCGAATCTCACCCTCAGATCGACGGGATTCGTACACCACGGCCGAGACGACCGACGCGAGTTCGTGCGGCGCAAGCCCTGACCAAACACCTGCTCGAAGGCATTCGGCCACTAGGAGATCGGATTCGGAGTACAACCAGCCGAGCATCCGTCCCTCCTGGGTTACCTCAAGGTCATCCCCTGTGCCCTCGAGATACTTCAATTCCACCAACGTCTCGCACACCCGATCGAATTGACGCGCGATGCTATGGGTCCGCGTTGCGATCCGGCGCTCGAGTTCCTGCAGTTGTCGTTCGGTACGGAAGTAACGCTCAGACCATCGAGCGTGGGCTTCGCGCTCCTCGCATCCGTGGCACGGATGAGCGCGTAGTCGTGCTCTCAACTCGGAAATCTCATCGTTCGCCTCCCCACGCATGGGAACGGAGTCCACATGAGCGGCTCGTTCCGCCACCTGGACAGCCCGCCGCGCTAAGTCCCTGCGCATGGCAGCGTCCTTGGATGTGAAGTGTCGAGGAATCTTCACGCGTCCCAGAGTGGAAATGGCGTGCGGCACCTCGATGGTCGAGATGCGCCGAACCTGACGTTCGTGGGTCAGTACCTGGGGGCGGGGGTCATGGGGCCGCTCCGCTGCGGAGATGACTACCGCGGGACCAGCACGCTTGCCCCGCGGAATCGAAATGACATCACCCGGCCGGAGTGCGGCGAGAGATTGTTCGGCGCTGGACTTACGCGCTGCACTGGCGGATCGACCGGCGCTCTTCTCACTTTGAGATAGTTCCTCGCGCAGCCGCGCATACTCAGAAAAGTCGCCTAGATGACACGTCATTGAATCCAGGTAGCCGCGCTGCGCCTCCGTTAACTTGCGCGTTTCTGAACTCAGCCCAACGACGGACTGGTCGGCCTGGAACTGGGCGAAACTCGTTTCCAGCACCTCGCGGGCCCTAGCTCGGCCCATCTGTCCGACGAGATTGATCGCCATGTTGTAGGACGCGCGGAACGACGAGCGCAAGGGATAGGTACGCGTTGACGCCAGTCCCGCGAGGACTTCCGGATCGAGTTGTTCTGACCAGAGCACCACTGCGTGGCCTTCTACGTCAATGCCACGCCGACCAGCTCGGCCCGTGAGTTGCGTGTACTCCCCTGCGCTGAGATCTACATGCGCCTCGCCGTTCCACTTCACCAACCGTTCCAGCACCACACTGCGTGCGGGCATGTTGATGCCCAGGGCCAAAGTCTCCGTCGCAAATACAACTTTGATCAGGCCTCGTTGGAAAAGATTTTCGACGATCTCCTTGAAGGCCGGGAGCATCCCCGCGTGATGGGCTGCCAAGCCTCGCTCCAGGGCATCGGCCCAATCCACGTATCCCAGCGCCGCGAGATCGTCGTCGGAGATTCCCATCGTGCCCTCGGCGACGATTGAGCGGATGGTCTCGCGCTCTGCCCCCGACGTCAGTCGAATACCCGCTCGTAGGCACTGCTCGACCGCATCGTCACAACCGGCCCGGCTGAACAAGAAGTAAATGCACGGAAGCAGACCGTCTCCAGACAGTTCCTCGACGACATCGCTGCGCCAGGGCGTCAGATTGTCGCGACGTGGACGCCTGTCTCGCGATCGCGTTCGGCCTCGAGGTCCGGCATAGCGGTTGGCGCCCGAACGCGACCGGCGCGCAAGCGCGATGAGTTCGGGGTTGACTTCGTGGTCTTCGGTGAAGAGGTCATACAGGTGGTGGCCGGCCATCACATGCTGCCAGAGCGGGACAGGACGGTGCTCTTCGACGACGATCTCGGTGGACCCGCGCACAGTCGACAGCCAAGATCCGAATTCCTCCGCATTGGAAACTGTTGCGCTCAGTGCGACGACGGTGACGGTCGCTGGCAGGTGAATGATCACTTCTTCCCAAACCGCTCCCCGAAAGCGATCGGCGAGGTAGTGGACCTCGTCCATGACGACGTGAGTCAGATTCGAGATGGTCGACGAACCTGCGTAGAGCATGTTTCGGAGTACCTCTGTGGTCATGACGACCACTGGTGCCTCACCGTTGATCGAGTTGTCTCCCGTGAGAAGTCCAACGGATTCGCTGCCGTACCTCTCCACGAGTTCGCCATACTTTTGATTCGACAGTGCTTTGATCGGGGTCGTGTAGAAACACTTGCCGCCACCGTGCAAAGCCAAATGAATTGCGAACTCTCCAACGACGGTCTTACCGGCGCCTGTGGGTGCAGCGACCAGGACCCCAGAACCACCTTCGAGGGCGCGGCAGGCAGAGAGTTGGAACTCGTCGAGCCCGAAGTTGTACTCACGAGCGAAGACTTCGACTTCGGGTTGACGTGCGCGTTGTTGGGCTGCGGCGTACCGCTCTGCTGGGGATATGCCGCTCACGACATCAGCCTAGGTCCGATACGTGTCCAAGACTTCGAGGGCGCTCGGGAGCACGGATATTACCGCCGGTAGAGGCCCGACACGCTCTCCATCGGCGTACACGATGGCGTCGGGTGCGTCGATACGGATGCGTTTGGCAGTCCAGGAAACGACTGAGGGATGGTCGATGTGGCGCCCGGAATAGACCTTCGGTAAGACCGATACGAACGTACGTCGGGTGGTGTCGGTTACCAACGTGACATCGAGCGCACCATCGCTCATATCCGCCCCAGGACACACCAGCATGCCTGATCCGTAGGCCGGACCATTACCTATTGCCACGACCATTCCCGCCATGCTGCGGTCGCGGCCGTCGCTGTCTATGGCGTACCAGCGAGGCCGGACGCCTGGGAGTTCGCGCGCTACACCCAGCAGATACCGAGCTTTACCGACTCGAACTGGCATCGCATTGGCACGTTCGTTGACATCGGAGTCGAATCCACAGGACAGGACACCGAGGAAGTGCTGTGTGGAGTCGTCTTGATCGCAAGTGACCGTACCTACGTCCACGGATCGGAAGACACCCTCAACGACCGCATCAACGAAGGCCGCGATCGATCGCGGATCCCCCGTTACGGATTCATCTTTCGTTCCGGAACTCTCAAGTGATCCCTGGCGAGTAAGTCGCAGGCCCCGCTCGATGTCGTTGCCGGTGCCCACCGACCAGATACCCAAACGCGGAGCCTGATCTTCCGCCTGCATGACACCATTGAGGCAGTCATGGATGGTGCCGTCACCGCCGCACGCGACCACCAGTCCGAATGCGGCAGCTTCGCGTGCGGTGCGTATCGTGTCGCGGCGGTCTGAGGAAACATGAACGTGCGTCGGTATCCCGGCATCAGCGCAGGCACGGGCCAGGCGACTGGCCTCCCCTAGAGCCCGCCCCCCACCCGCGGTGGGGTTAGCGATGATTCGGATCACGAATCCTCGTTCAGCGGCGAGACTTGGTCGTCGTCCCAATCGTCGTAGTCGGGCTCCAAGACGCCCTTCTTGGCACGGCGACGATCGTTCAATAAGGCGATGCCGACAGCTATCACCACCAGGAGCAAGATCGGACCGGCCAACAGTATGAGGTTGATGGGGTCACCGGTGGGGGTAGCAACCGCGGCAAAGATGAAGACGACGAAGATGATCCACCGCCACCATGACAACAGGCGCTTGCCTGACAAGATGCCGGCGAAGTTCAGCGTCACAATGAGCAAGGGAGTCAAGAAGCCGACTCCGAACACGATTACGGTACGGATGAAAAAGGACAGGTAGCGGTCAACCGAGACAATGTTCTCGACATTGTCAGGAGTGAATCCCAGCAGGATCTCCAAACCAATCGGGAGCACCAAATAGGCCAGTACCGTTCCTGCGAGAAACAGCGGGAACGCGACCGCAACAAAGGCAACGCCCCACTTCTTCTCGTGTTTGTGCAGCCCGGGCGTGACAAATCGCCATAACTGGTAGAGCCAGACCGGCGAAGCCAGGACCACGCCAGCAATCGCAGCCACCTGCAACTGCAGTACAAAGGGGTCGGTTACACCGGTCAAAGCCAAGGTGACATCTCGGCCCTCGGCTTGGGCCTGGGCGACAGCACCTTCGAAGGGTTGGCTGAGCAGATCGAAGATCGCCGGGTAGGCGATCCAGCCCACGATCATGCCGAGCACAATCGCGATACCAGACTTCACGAGCCGGGAGCGAAGCTCGCGCAGGTGCTCCGTCAGCGGCATAGCCGCCTGTTGACTACTCCCCTGTTCTTGTACGGCCACGGGGAGGGTTAGCCGTCAGAGCGTTCCGCGGGCCGTTCGGCGGGCTCTGGAGCGGACTGCTGCTGGGAGGATTCAATGGCGCTGGGCTGGGTCGCCGAATCGGTCTGCGTGGAGCCGGCGGTCTTGGAATCATCAGGCTCGTCACCCTCGACCAGGCCCTTGGTCTCGGCCTTGAAGATTCGCAGCGAACGCCCGAGCCCACGCGCGGCATCCGGCAGACGCTTGGCTCCAAAGAGCAACAACACCAGGGCCACGATGATCAGCAGTTCTTGCCACCGCAGATTGGGCATCGTGCACGCTCCTTAGCTTGGGGTGCGAATCCCGGTGCCCGGAACCCGCATGCGCAGAGTCTAACCCGGTTGTCCTCTCGAGACGGCAGCTTCCCGTACGGCCCGGCGTAGATCGGCAGGCTCGAGGACGGTCACACCACCCCCGAGACCCAGAATCCAGCGGATCAGCCACTGAGGTGAGGCGTAACTGATTTCGGCATCGACGCTGGCATCTGGACCAGGATCACCGGTGGTGACAACTGTGACCGGTTCGGTGTCGAGTACCCACAAGGCATCTGGCTGGATCCGTACCAGCGCGGTTGACATATTGTCTGGTTCGGCTCGAAACGGGTCGGTGTGGAGGGGTTCCGTCCGCCGCTTTGGGTCCGCAGTCTCCACGACTCTCGCCGAGTGGATCCGATCGATGCGAAATGTGCGGATATCGGTTGCAAGGGAGCACCACGCTTGCACGTACACGCGCCCGTCCACAGTAAAACTAGAGCGTGGCTCGATCCGGCGGGTCTCCACTCGATCTTCGTCCCCGGATGCGTAGTCGATTTCAAGGTCCGCGCCAGTGCGGATCGCCTCCCCAACCAAAGCAACAATGTCTGGTCGCTCACTCATCTGTATGTCCACGGGTATCTCGGTCTGTGTCGCCGCTTCCAACTTGACCATCGCGGAGACCAAGGCGCGTTGATCGTGCTCTCCGGGGACTTGTGCGAGAACCCGGAGCCCAAGATGTAGGGCCGTGATTTCCTCCGGCGTCAAGTGCATCGCCTGCTCGAGCGCCACGGGATTGAGAACGTGGATGCGGTCGTCGTCCCAGAACTGAATGTCAATCAACTGATCGGGTCCGTAACCGGGGATGCCGCACACAATTATTTGCCACAGATCGGTGGACAGCTGCTCTTCCGACACCCCGAAGTGTTGAGCGGCGTCGGCGATCGTGATGCCGTCGTTGGCACGCAGCCACGGAACTAGGGCAAGCAGTCGGGACAGTCGCTCGGTCGCTGTTTCGCTCATCGGTGGTCTGCTTCGAGTCGCGCGAGGCCGGCATGGAAAGCCTGAATCACCTCAGGTGGGTCAACAGCCGTGACGTCCGGGTCAGCTCGCCACAGTAGAGACAAGATGCGATGCGGTGAATCTGTGATCGTGAACGTCCCATCCTCCTTAGCGGCGAAGGATCGGTGTCGGCGCAGCTCGGCTCCCCTACCCTTGGGCATGCGCACTCGAACGGTGACGACGTCGTCGGTGTCTTCGGTCAGCGACGCAGACGCGACGTCGTGCTGGGTGGAGCTCGGTGTTGCCGTCACTGTGACGCTGCCATGGATCCGCGAAACGCGGAATCGACGAGCGGCTTGCCTCTCGTGATCCCATCCCGATAGATACCAGTGCCCTCCCTCGGAGTGCAGTGACCACGGATCCACCTCTCGCTTAGTGCGATCTGCCATCCCGGGCCTTCGATAGTCGAAACGTACGACTCGGCGGTCCCGAACGGCCCGCATCAATGGCAGAAGGGCCGCTTCCCGTGCGCTCACGTGTGCGAAGGTGCCGGAACCACGCGCCATATCGCTCGGAAGTTCATCGGCTTGAAGGCCGACGATGGATTCAATCTTGCGCACCGCCGTGGTTGCCGTAGCGTCGAGAACGGCGTCGTCCCATACAAGGGCTGCCAGATTCAGCACTACAAGTTCGTCGACGTTGAAAGACACATCACCGGAGGCGTACTTTGCGGCGTCGATGAGATAGCCCTGAACCTCGCCGTGCGCGTCCAGGACTGTATCGATGGGGATACCCATCGAACGGAGTTCGTCCTTGTCTCGCTCGAACATGCGCTCGAAGGCAACTGTTGTGGCCTCGGGGTCATAGCCAGCAACCGACGTCTGGATGGCACGTCGAGCAATGGGCGCGCGGGCCGCAAGGAGCGCAATAACCAGGTTCAGCAGGCGCTCAGTGCGGGTCACGGACGTACTAGCGGACATCCAGAAGATCGATCACGAAAACAAGTGTCGCTCCTGCAAGGCGGTGACCGGAGCCAGCTGGGCCGTATGCCAATTCCGGTGGGATAACCAGCTGGCGACGGCCACCGACCTTCATGCCCGGAATCCCCTCTTGCCAACCCGCGATGAGTCCCGAGAGTGGAAACACGATGGATTCACCACGGTCCCAGGAGGCATCGAACTGTTCACCGCTTCCGAAGTCCACTCCTACGTAGTGCACCTCCACGGTGTCGCCGGCAGCGGCGCTCGCCCCTGTCCCTTCGATGAGGTCTGTGATGACCAGTTCACTGGGTGGCGGACCTTCGATGAAGTCGATTTCCGGCTTTTCGCTCATGCCTTCTCCCACTGTTGATTGTGCTTGCTTACACCTAAGTGCCGACGTCAGGCTCCCACACCGAGGAGTTCAACGACAAAGACCAGGGTCTCTCCTGGCTCGATACCCGGTGGCGGCGTGTCGCCGTAAGCAAGGTCACTGGGGATGACCAGGACCCGCCGCTCACCGACCTGCATACCTGGAATGCCATCGACCCAACCCTGGATCAGCTGACCCTCGGACAAGGGGAACGTGGCTGGCGCGCCACGGGCCCAGGATGAGTCGAAAAGAGCACCATTGGACAACCCGACTCCGCAGTACTCCACGGTGATGATGTCGTCCACGGCAGCGACATCACCCGATCCTGCACGCAATTCGCTCGTGACAAGACCTGCGGCAGGTGCTGCTCCCTCACGGACGTACACGAACGGTGAGTCGTCGTCCAACACTGAAATATCAGGAGTCACGGACGTGCCCGATGCCGAATCGGTCTGTGTCGGATCACCGATCTGGGTGCAGTCGGTCATCCAGAAAGAACCCCCGGATGCGACTTGGGTCGCACCCGAGCCCGTCGAGGGATCCGATGAACACGCGACAAGGCCGAGAGTCGCAAGACAGGCAACGGCTACAGCGGTCAGGTATCTCTTCACCGCTGCAGGCTACGCCACGAAGGGCTACATGCTGGCTAGGAGGCGATCGACTCGCTCGTCGACATTGACGAACGGGTCCTTGCACAAGACGGTTCGTTGGGCTTGGTCGTTGAGCTTGAGATGAACCCAGTCCACAGTGAAATCGCGCCGACGCTCTTGGGCTCGTTTGACGAAGTCTCCGCGCAGTTTCGCTCGAGTGGTCTGCGGAGGCACCTCCTTGGCCTCAAAGACCTCGGGGTCGTGGGTGATCCGCGCAGCCAGCCCCTTGCGCTCGAGAAGGTAGAACAGCCCCCGCGATCGATTGATGTCGTGGTAGGCGAGGTCTAGTTGGGCAATGCGGACGTCCGAAAGTTCGAGACCGTGCTTGGCCATGTAACGCTGGAGTAGCCGTTGCTTGATGACCCAGTCGATCTCGGTCTCCACGCCGGAGAAGTCTTGAGCTTCGATGGCCTTAAGGGACCGTTCCCACAGATCCATCACTCGATCGATCATCGGATCCGAACGCAGGCCGCGCCGGTCTACGTACTGAGCGACCTTCTCGAGGTACTCGGTCTGCATCTGCAACGCCGTGACCTCGCGGCCATTACTCAAGGCAACCGTCTTGGTGCCGGTTGTGTCATGGCTAATTTCGCGGATTGCACGAATCGGGTTTTCGAACGACATGTCGCGCATGACGGCTCCGGATTCGAGCATCCGAAGAACGAGATCCGCGGCGCCCACTTTGAGCATGGCGGTGGTCTCGCTCATGTTGCTGTCTCCAACGATTACATGCAGGCGACGGTACAAGTCGGCATCAGCATGTGGTTCGTCGCGCGTGTTGATGATGGGGCGTGAGCGCGTGGTGGCGCTCGAAACACCCTCCCAAATGTGGTCCGCGCGCTGACTCACGCAATAAATCGCACCGCGGGGAGTCTGAAGGACTTTGCCGGCCCCGGTAATGATCTGTCGGGAAATCAGGAAAGGGATGAATCCCTCGGCAAGAGCGAGGAAGTCAGTGGATCGATCGACGAGGTAGTTCTCATGACAGCCATAGGAGTTGCCGGCGGAATCGGTGTTGTTCTTAAACAGATAGATGTCCCCGGCAATGCCTTCCTCGCGCAGACGTTGTTCGGCATCGACGCATAGACCCTCGAGGATGCGTTCTCCGGCACGATCATGCGTGATCAGCTGCTGGACGCTGTCGCACTCGGCCGTCGCATACTCCGGGTGGCTGCCCACATCCAGGTACAGGCGAGAACCGTTTCGGAGGAAAACATTGCTGCTGCGACCCCACGCAACTACTCGCCGGAAGAGATAACGAGCTACTTCATCCGGGCTAAGTCGCCGTTGGCCACGAAACGTGCAGGTGACGCCGTACTCAGTCTCAATCCCGAAGATGCGGCGGTCCACTCCCCCACTGTAGGAGTCCGAGCAGCGGTTCGCTTCTTGTTACTCGCCGGAAAGGATCGAAGCGAGTTCTGAGCCCTCGATGCGTCGGAATTTTCGGCGCGGGCGGGTGCGATCCAAAACCGCCACCTCAAGATCGTCGGCTGTGAGATCACGAGGTTCCTCGGTGCCGTGTTGGCCTAGGGCGTGGACCGCTTGCCGCAGAGACGTCCCGAGATCCTGGTTGGCGTGCCAAGCCGCCGACATCGCTCCTGCTATCGCCTCGGCGGATCCGCCCATGGCCACAAAGCCGTGCTCATCGGCCACTGATCCGTCAAACGTCAACCGATAAATCTGATCGGAGAACTCGTCGATTCCGACTTCGGCGACAACGATCTCCACCTCATAGGGCTTGGTCGTTTCTGTGAAGATCGATCCGAGAGTCTGAGCGTAGGCATTCGCGAGAGAGCGTCCGGTGACATCGCTACGGTCGTAGGAGTAGCCACGAAGATCCGCGAGACGAATCCCTGCCACACGCAAATTCTCGAATTCGTTGTACTTACCAACGGCTGCGAAGCCGAGGCGATCGTAGATCTCACTGATTTTGTGCAGGGCCTTGGACGGGTTCTCCGCGACCAGAACGATGCCTTCACTGCACTGGACAACGACGACGCTGCGGCCGCGCGCGATCCCCTTGCGCGCAAAGTCTGCCTTGTCCTTGATGATCTGCTCGGGCGAGACGTAGAAAGGAACGCTCATGCCTGATCTCCGATTGATGCACGAGGGCCATTTGGGCGAGCGAGTCGCTCGTTAAGCATGCGTTCGGCTTCGGCGCCGATGCGGGCTTCGTCGATCGTTTCCACTCCGGTCGCAGTCACCACGCTGATGACCGGGAAGATGCGACGAGCAACATCCGGTCCGCTCGTGGCACTGTCGTCGTCTGCCGCGTCATACAACGCTTCAAGCGCCACCCGGACGGCCTCGTCACTGGAAGCATCGGGTGAGAAGAGCTTCTTCAGCGAACCTCGAGCAAAGGTGGAACCCGAGCCAACGGCATAGAAGTCGTGTTCCTCGTAACGACCGCCAGTGACGTCGTAGGAGAAAATCCGTCCGCGCTGTTTGATGAAGTCGTAGCCGGCAAAGAGTGGGACGACCGCGAGTCCTTGCATTGCCATACCGAGATTGCCTCGTAGCAGGGTAGACAGCCGATTGGCCTTGCCTTCAAGTGAAAGTGGCGTTCCTTCAATTTTTTCGTAGTGCTCGAGCTCCACCTGGAAAAGTCGAACCAACTCGACGGCGAGACCGGCCGTACCGGCGATACCTACGACCGAAAAGGCATCGGCTTCGAATACCTTCTGTACGTCGCGCTGCGCGATGAGGTTGCCCATGGTGGCTCGACGGTCACCAGCCATGACCACACCATCACGGCAGACCAGAGACACGATCGTGGTTCCGTGGGGTGCGTCGACACGAGAACTCGAACCGCCTATCGATGGCGCTCCACTCAACCCTGAATCGCTCCGCGAGGGGCTGTTTCCTGAAGCGTTCAAGAACTCAGCGAATGAGGGTGAGCCCACGAGACCGAAAGCAGATGTGAGGTCGAGACTCACTGGCCACCCTTTTGCACGAAGGACTTCACGAAATCCTCGGCATTCTCTTCAAGAACACCGTCGATCTCTTCGAGGATCGCATCCACGTCCTCATCGAGTGCCTCGCTGGTCTCGGTTGGCGCCAGTTCGACGGCTTCTTCTTCGTGATCGTCTCGTCGGTTCGACTTACGGTGTTCAGCGTTCTCGCGTGCAGCCATGCACCCAGGGTAACGGCCTATTCCTCGGTGAGCGCGTCGATGAGGGCTGTGGCGTCCGGACACGCGTCCAGGACCTGCGCGACATGCGCCGAGGTGCCGCGCGTTGGCTCCAAAGTGGGGACTCTCAAAAGGGTGTCTCGGTTGGGGATGTCGAACACGACCGAGTCCCAGGATGCCGCAGCGATGGAATCTGGATAGCGGCGGACGCACTCACCTCGGAAATAGGCCCGCGTGTCCTCGGGCGGGTGCGAACGCGCTGCCAGAACGGTTTCGTCGTCGAACATGCGTCGAAGACGACCGCGCTGCTCGAGTCGTGCCGCCAGGCCCTTAGCTGGCCGAATATCCGCGTACTGCAGGTCGATCAGATGAAGACGGGGGTCGTCCCAGGACAGACCATCTCTGCGGACATAGCCCTCCAGCAGGGAGAGCTTGGCAACCCAATCGACGGTGCTAGCCACCTTCGCTCGATCGTCTGCCAGCGCATCTAGATGTTCGCCCCACAGGCTCAGGACATCCTTGGTTTGATCGTCGAACTCAGCGACTGTCGAGCCCTCGCAGAAATCCCACGCCTTTTCGAGGAATGCTCGTTGGATGTCGATCGCGGTCCAGTCACGACCACCCGACAGGTGCACGAGATGCTCGAGGTCGATGTCGTGGGAAACGCGGTGCATTTCCCCCACAGGATCAATCGGCATGGCATCAAACGCACCCAAGTATCCGCTTTCGATCATTGCCAAAACAATCGACGTGGTACCCATCTTCAGATAGGTAGCGGTGTCACTGAGATTGGCATCGCCGACGATCACATGCAGACGCCGGTACTTTTCCGGGTCAGCATGGGGCTCATCACGGGTATTGATGATCGGGCGTTTCAGCGTGGTCTCCAACCCGACTTCTACTTCAAAGAAGTCGGCGCGCTGGCTCATTTGATAGGCACTGATGCGCCCGTCTTGGCCAATGCCAAGGCGACCGGCACCGGTGAAGACCTGTCGGGTGATGAAGAACGGCGTCAGGTGACGCACCACATCCGAAAATGGCGTGGTCCTGCGCATCAGGTAGTTCTCATGGCAACCGTAGGAAGCACCCTTGTTGTCCGTGTTGTTCTTGTACAAAAGAATGTGGTCGCCACCCGGGGTGCGTGCCGCAGCCTCTGCGGCTGCGTTCATGACCATTACCCCGGCGCGATCCCACAAGACGGCGTCTCGCGGGTTCGAGACCTCTGGACTTGAATACTCAGGATGCGCATGATCGACGTACAACCGTGCACCGTTGGGCAAGATCACATTGGCCAGGCCAAGGTCTTCGTCAGTGAGCTGCGATGGATCCGCTTCGGCACGCGACATGTCAAAGCCGCGGGCATCGCGCAACGGTGATTCTTCGTCGTAGTCCCACCGTGCTTTGGTGGTTCGATCAGCGGTGACCAGATGGGCGTAGGCATTGACGATCTGCGAGGACGTCACCATCGCGTTCATCGTCGGATGGCCGGGCACGCTGATTCCGTACTCGGTCTCGATCCCCATGATCCGGTGAACGCTCATACGAAACTCGACATTGCGTGGACTCGATGTGTCAACACTTAGAGGTACTGACCGGTGTTGGCCACGTTGTCGATCGAGCGACCGGGGCTGCCGCCTTGCTTGCCCTGAATCAATGTTCGGATGAACACGATCCGCTCACCCTTCTTGCCGGAGATTCGAGCCCAATCGTCGGGGTTGGTGGTGTTGGGCAGGTCCTCGTTTTCGCGGAATTCGTCCACGCATGCATCGAGGAGATGCTGGACACGTATGCCCTTTTGTCCGGTTTCCAAGAATTCCTTGATCGCCGACTTCTTGGCGCGGGCGACGATGTTTTCCAACATCGCGCCGGAATTGAAGTCCTTGAAGTACAAGACCTCCTTGTCACCACCCTCGTAGGTGACCTCCAGGAACCTGTTCTCGTCGGACTCGGCGTACATGCGCTCGATGGCCCGATCGATCATCGATGCACAAGCCGCTTCATGACTTCCAGCATTCTCAGCGATGTCGTCTGGGTGAATGGGCAAGCCAGGCACCAGATACTTGCTCATGATGTCGCGTGCAGCTTCGGCATCGGGCCGCTCGATCTTGATCTTTACGTCTAGGCGACCGGGTCGAAGGATCGCCGGATCGATCATGTCCTCGCGGTTCGAGGCACCAATCACGATCACGTTCTCCAGGCTCTCCACACCATCTATCTCGCTGAGCAGTTGGGGCACGATCGTGTTCTCGACATCGCTACTGACACCGCTACCTCGAGTGCGGAAAAGAGAATCCATCTCGTCGAAGAAGACGATTACCGGCATTCCCTCTGACGCCTTTTCCCGCGCACGCTGGAAGACCAGCCGGATGTGACGTTCGGTTTCGCCGACGTACTTGTTGAGAAGTTCCGGTCCCTTGATGTTCAAGAAGAAACTCTTGGCCTCTCGTACCCCTGTCTTCTCCGCAACCTTCTTGGCCAAAGAGTTCGCGACCGCTTTGGCGATGAGCGTCTTGCCACACCCTGGGGGTCCGTAGAGCAGGATTCCCTTGGGTGCGCGCAGATCATGTTCGGCGAACAAGGCAGCGTGAACGTAGGGAAGCTCCACGGCGTCTCGGATTGACTCAATCTGATTTATCAAGCCGCCGATTTGCTCATATCCGATGTCGGGAACTTCCTCGAGGACTAGTTCCTCGACCTCGGCCCGTGGAACCTGCTCGATGACGTAGCCGGATCGGACGTCGCACAGCAGGGCTTCACCGGCGCGCAGGGTGATTCCTTTGAGGGAGTCGGCTACGCGGACCACGCGTTCTTCGTCGGCGTTCGCGACAATCACACAGCGATCGGGCCCCAGCAACTCCTTGAAGGTGACTATCTCGCCGACAACTTCGTACTCACGCTGACCCACGATGTTCATAGACTCGTTGAGCACGACTTCTTGACCAGGCACGAGCGTGTCGGCGCCGACACCCGGACTGACCGCCACCCGCATCTTCCGGCCCGAGGAAACGATGTCGACCGACCCGTCCTCATGCGCCTCGATGAACGTTGCGTAACCACTCGGCGGTTCGCCTAGTCGATCGACTTCAGCTTTCAGCGCGACGATCTGCTCGCGAGCGTCGCGAAGTGTCGAAATCAGGCGCTGGTTGTGGTCCTTCTGAGCCGCCAATTCGCCTCGGACCTCGCTCAAGGCCGTTTCGACAGCGAGCAGCCGGCTTTCGGGGTTCGGAGTGCTCATCGCATCCTCTCGTTGCTGGCGGGCTCCCTCGGGGGACGTTAGATGACCCTAACCCGGTTCTGGCTCGTTCACCTGCTCCGAGCCAGGACCCTGGTAATCCTCGCCGTACGCCCCAGGGGCTGGACGCCGTCGGCGGGCCGGCGCCTGCTGCCCCGGTGCCATGTGACGAGCAGAGACAAGGAAGCCAGTGTGGCCGGCCATTCGGTGATCAGGACGAACTGCCAAGCCATCGAGATGCCAGGTTCGCAGGATGCTTTCCTCTGCGCGGGGTTCGGTCCATCGCCCAGACAGGCGCATAGTCTCGACGAGGCGCGAGAGTTGGGTGGTGGTTGCTACGTAACCCACGAGGCTCCCTCCTGGGCGTAGGACTCGATCGGCTACATCAAGACACTCCCACGGTGCCAGCATGTCCAAGATGACGGTATCGATGGTCGACGGCCCTACGGATTCATCGGTGATGTCGACGAGGTCGTCCTCTAGAAGCCTCCACGAACGGGGAAAGCCTTCGAACCAGCGGCAAACGTTCTCGCGCGCAACCTCCGCGAAGTCCGAGCGCCGTTCGATACTCGTGACCGAACCCGTCGGTCCCGCGGCTTTGAGTAAATAACAGGTCAATGCACCAGATCCGACACCCGCCTCGAGCACTCGCGCACCCGAACCCACGTCTCCGAGCGCGACGATCCGCGCAGCGTCCTTGGGATAGATGACGGCGGCTTCACGGGGCATTCCCAGTACGTAGTCGTCGAGTTGCGGGCGTTGGACGAGATAGTCGATGCCCCGAGTGGACGCGGTGATGGACCCTTCCGGCACACCGATCAGTGCGTCGTGGGGAATCTGGCCTCGGTGCGTATGCAAGATCGCGCCGGGAACGGTGGTGATAGTGGTCTTGACACCTCGTGTGTCGGTGAGTTGGACAAGTTCACCTGCCCCGATCGGTCCGATCGGTCGAGGACCGACGTCAACGGGATCCTGGGGTGCGGGTGGATGAGGGGGTCTCTTGCGCGCCACCAGATGACCCTAGCGATGACGACCTGGAGCACCGCGCTTGTCGTGCAGGCGACATAGAGTGCCCTTCGTGTTCCCTGTGTCGCTTTCGCCCTCTCGCGCGAACGACTTCATGACGTGTCCATTGCTCTACCGATTGCGCGTGATCGACAAACTTCCCGAGGAGCCATCAGCGGCCGCTGTCCGAGGGACTCTGGTTCACGGTGTTCTTGAGGATCTGTACTCAGCCCCAGCCGCGGATCGCACCGCCGACACGGCGGAAGCTTTCATCGCCCGACGGTGGGAGCAACTGGTCATCGAGGCACCGGCGGACGCAGCTGTCCTCGCCGAGGGCCTGGCGGATGGTGATCCGTCATCGTCGGAGGTGGCTGCCGCCGTCGTCGCCCCCGCCCGGCGTCTCATCGATGCCTACTTCGCACTGGAGGACCCCCGTCGCCTTGAGCCGCATGCGTTGGAAATGGCTGTTGCGACTGAATTGGAATCTGGGCTCAAACTTCGCGGTTACATAGACCGGGTCGACAAGTCCCCGGCAGGTCTCGTTCGCTTGGTGGATTACAAGACGGGACGAAGCCCCGGCCGAGGTTTCGAATCCAAGGCGCTGTTCCAGATGCGTTTTTACGCGCTGATGTGGTGGCGGATTACTGGCGAAGTTCCCACGCGATTGGAGCTGTTGTACCTCGGTGATGGTGAGCGTATTGGCTACGACCCCGATGCCGAGGAGCTTCTCGCCACTGAACGCAAGATCCTCGCCATTAGCTCAGCGATCTCACATGCTGCCGAGAACGGTTTCTCTCCATCTCCCTCGGCTCTGTGCGACTGGTGTTCCTTCCAGACGGTATGTCCGACGTTCGGTGGAACCCCACCACCTATGCCGGCGCTACCGGCCTAACGCACGCTCCCACAACTCCAGTAGGCCGCGACCTTCCAACGTTGCTGCAATGAGCGCAGCGCCTGCTTGCGGGTCGATCGGAGCGATGTGGGGAACGGCCACAACCACACACCCGGCTGCTACTGCGGACCCGACGCCCGTGGGCGAGTCCTCAATGGCCATACAACGATCCGGTGAGACGCCCAGTTGTCGGGCTGCCGACTCGTAGGGTTCTGGGTGCGGCTTGCTGTTGGTGATGTGGTCCCCAGCAACGATCACATCGAATGGCTCGGACCCGACGTCTATCCGCATCCGTGCAGCCAGGGCCAGAACGAGAACCTCCCACGAAGCAGTAACGAGGGCGGTGGGGATACCAAGGCTGCGGCATTCCCGGAGGAGATCGAGCGCCCCTGGCCGCCAATGCAGGGGCTCTGTGCGCATTTTGCATTCAATGGAGCCGAGCAGCAGGCGACCAACGTCCTCGGGTGAGGTGTCCGTACGACTGCGTTCGGCCATGTACGCGGCCACTCGCTCGAGGGGTCCGCCAAGGCAGTGCGCTTGGTCGCGCTCGCTCCAGTCGGCGCCCAGCGAACGCATGACATCAATCTCGGATTCGAGCCATAGGTGCTCGCTGTCGACCAGCGTTCCGTCCATGTCGAACAGGACGGCAGCAGGTTGGGATCCGCCCAGTCTCGACGCCTGCACAATGTCCGGAGCCTACCCAGAAGCCACAATCCCCCGAGCCGCTAGCGTGGAGGCGTGCAGATCACGGTTTCCGACGGCGCAACCGTCGCGTACGAGGAATACCGCGGACGCGATTTTGAAGACCCACGCCAGCTACCCGTGGTCTTGTTGCACGGACTTACCCAGCAGCGGCACTACTGGGATCCGGTCCTCAGCCGTTTGAACCTGGCCCACGTGATCGTGGTCGACCAACGCGGCCATGGTGACGCGTCCGGCCCCGAGATCTCAGCCGACGGCGACTTCTCTATGAACCGACTCGCGCAGGATGTCGTGGAAATCCTCGATGCTGCCGGCATCGACCAGGCAGTCGTGGTCGGTCACTCCTGGGGTGCGTCAGTGGCTCTCCACGCGGCCGCTCGGCATCGGTCTCGGATCAGAGCCGCAGCTTTGATCGACGGCGGCATTTTCGGTCCGCGCCACCTAGTGGGTCCCGCAGGTGCGCACAACGATGTCCGCGAAGCGTTGCGTCCACCTCCCCTGGGAATGCTGGAACCCACGCTGTGGCGGGCGATCGAGCAAGGAGACCTGTCTCCCTATTGGTCCGATGAAGTCCGATCGGCCCTGGAGCCGACTTTCCGGGTCGACGACACCGGTCATGTGTTCACACGGTTGGGCATGGACCGCCATATGGCGGTCCTCGACGGCCTATTCGATTACGACCCGGCTACAGACATTGCAGACATGTCCTGCCCGGTATGGGTGGTCGTGTGCGAGGAGCGCTCATCTGCGGTGAGCCCCGGTTCCGATGAGGATCCGGATGCCACCATGTCCGCGGCCTGGGCGATGGCTCGACAAACCTCGATGGATTCGCTGGGACCGGCCTTCTTCCTCCAGAAGTGGTTCGGCGCCCTCCACGACGTTCCACTGCAGTGGCCTGCTCTCGTCGCCGGCTTGGTGGAGACTGTTGTTGAACGTACAAGTGATCCGCAGGAGGCCCGGTGATCGAATTCGACGGGTTACCGGCCCTAAGTGACCCAGTGATGATTGCCGCCTTCGAGGGCTGGAATGACGCGGGTGAAGCCGCGAGTTCCACCATTTCTCATTTACGCGAAGTTTGGGGCGCAGATTTGGTGACCGAACTCGATTCGGAGGATTACTACGACTACCAGGTCAACCGCCCCCACATCGGCGTGGATGAAACGGGCGTTCGTCAATTGGACTGGCCGGCTACCCGGATCTTTCTTGCCAGAGTTCCGTTGTTCCCGCGAGATGTTGTCTTGGTCCAAGGCATCGAGCCGAATATGCGCTGGCAGCAGTTCACCCGGGAGATTCTTGGCCTAGTGGCGGAGTTGGACATCACCATGGTGATCACGCTTGGTGCGCTGCTGTCCGATAGCCCACATACGCGTCCGGTACCCGTCACCGGCGCCACATCAGACGCGTCGCTGGAGGAAACCTACGGCCTCGAACCGAGTTCCTACGAAGGTCCCACGGGCATCGTGGGCGTCCTACACGAGGCCTGCCAACGGTTCGGTGTGCCTTCCATTTCACTATGGGCCGCTATTCCCCACTACGTGGGTCAGCCGCCATGCCCGAAGGGGACCCTGGCGCTTGTACGGAAGATCGAGGACATCCTGGACGTTCCTGTGCCTCTTGGGGATCTCGTTGAGGAGGCTCGCGCTTGGGAGATTGGCGTCGATGAACTCGCCGAAGACGATGAAGAAGTCGCCGACTACGTACGACAACTAGAGCAGGCACGCGACACTACTGACTTGCCGGAAGCATCGGGTGAGGCCATAGCGCGTGAGTTCGAACGGTATCTGCGCCGACGCGATAATGACTAACGACCAGCGACTAATCGATCAATTCGAACAAGGCATCCGTGCCACCGGCGGTGTAGTGCACCCACGCCGGACCGGCTCCCGACTTGACGTAGTGCTCGTGGTCACCGCGCCAGCGGCGAAAAGCCTCGATGGGGTCGGCGCCGCGAGAGATTTCGCGCAATGCAGCCCAACGTCCCTCGAAGTACTTCATCGCCTGCCCCGTTGTCCCCGTCATCGATACTTTGCACAGTGGCTGTCCATCCGCTGCGGCAGCTAGGTCGGCCTCGGCAACCTCGAGAAGCCGCGCCAATTTCACGTCATCGAAAGCTGCATTCATCACTGACTGTCTCGGTACCCCAGGTAGTCGGTCAGGCTCGCTCGGGTCGCCTCATCCAGTTGGGCATCTTCTGCGATACGAGCGTCGATATCACGCAGGATTCCGCCAGCTACCTTCTTGCCCAGCTCCACTCCCCATTGATCGAACGGGTTGATCTGCCACACGGCTCCTTGCACGAACACACTGTGCTCGTATGCGGAAATCAGAACACCGAGTTCGTAGGGCGTCAGTTCGGGGACCATCACGAGGCTCACCGGCCTGTTTCCAGGCATGACCTTGTGAGCAACCAAGAATTCCTCCGTCCCGGCCGCTCGAACTTCATCGGCGGTGAGTCCAACCGACAGAACCGACGCCTGGGCAAGCGCGTTTGCTACGAGCATGTCGTGCTGCCGAAGGATCGCCCGGTCCGCCGTGGCGTTCGAGGTACTGGGTCGCGCAACAACGATGATGTCCTGGGCGACGTCGTCGGTTCCTTGATGCAGCAGTTGGTAGAACGAGTGTTGACCATTCGTGCCCGGCTCACCCCAGAGAATTCCCCCGGTTTCGTAGTTGACAGGTGAGCCGTCGCGTCGAACCGACTTGCCGTTGCTTTCCATGGTTAGTTGCTGCAGGTACGAAGGAAAACGAGACAGATCTTGGGAATATGGCAAAACGGCGGTCGTGGGGATCTTCAAGAAGTTGCGATTCCACACGGCCAACAGCCCCATCAGCATTGGAACGTTGCGATCTGCCGGAGTGTCTTGGAAGTGATTGTCCATCGCGTGGAATCCGGACAAGAGGCGGCGATAGTTGGCTGGGCCTATCGCGATCATTGTCGACAAGCCGATCGCTGAGGTCATCGAATACCGACCACCAACCCAATTCCAAAAGCCAAACATGTTCTCGGTATCGATACCGAAGGACCGCACGTGATCCTCCGCGGTGCTCACCGCAACGAAATGAGAAGCAATGGCGTCGTCACCGAGGGCGTTGGCGATCCATTCACGAGCTCGGGCGGCATTGGCCATCGTCTCCTGAGTGGTAAAGGTCTTGGATGCAATGATGAAAAGTGTGCGCTCCGGATCCAACTGAGTGAGCACATCAGTGAGATCTGCCGGATCCACATTCGAGACAAAATGACATGTGATGTCCGGATTCCGATAAGCGCGCAACGCCTGATAAGCCATCGCGGGTCCGAGGTCTGAACCACCGATCCCGATGTTGACGACGGTTGTTATCGATTGACCAGTGTTGCCGCGCCACTGTCCCGAACGGACTGAATTCGCGAAGATCTCCATACGCTCGAGCACGGAGTGAATGTCGGCCATTACGTCCAAATCGGCCGCCTGGTACTTGGCATCGCGCGGAGCTCGAAGGGCGACGTGCAAGACCGAGCGGTCCTCAGTGAGGTTGATTTCCTTGCCGTCGAACATCGCATCCCGGGCTCGAGCCACGCCCGTCTCCTCAGCGAGGGTTAGCAAAGCATCGAGGACACCTCGATCCATCCGTTGACGACTGAAGTCGAATAGCACGCCGCCAGCCTCGACCTTTAAGTAGTCGCGTGGATGGTTCAGCAGTTGTCGAATAGACGAGTGCTGGAGGCGCTCGGCTTCGGCGATGAGCAACCCCCACGCCTGACATTCGACCGGATCGACGACGACCTCGTTCATTCCTGCACCTGTCCTCACTTTGCCCGATGGCGGCTAGGTCAAGCGGATACCCAAAAGTGCATCGACGATGGTTGCCATCTCTCGCGGAGCTGCCGGATCGTCGCCACCTTGCGTGAGAGCACTATGGACCCAGGAATCGACGGCATCCAAGGCGGCTGGGGCGCGCAGATCGTCCGCCAGCACCTCCCGGACTCTGTCCAGGAGCAGATCGGTTTTGGGCCCGTACTGCAAGGCCGCTGCGGCCTGCCAGCGACTCAATCGTTCCATTGCACCCTCGAGTCCATGCGGTGTCCAGGCCCAGTCGCTGCGGTAGTGGTGGGCCAGCAATGCCAGTCTGATGCCCATCGGGTCGACGCCGTCGTGTCTTAACTGCGAGACGAACACCAAGTTGCCGCGAGACTTGCTCATCTTGTGCCCTTGCCACGCCACCATCCCCGAGTGGACGTAGTGGCGCGCAAACGGCCATTCGCCGGTGAGTCGCTGAGCTTCGGATGCACCCATCTCATGGTGCGGGAACGACAAGTCCGATCCTCCCCCTTGGATGTCGATGGTGGGTCCGAGGTGATCCAAGGCGATTGCTGCGCACTCGATGTGCCATCCCGGGCGTCCGTGACCTAATGGCGTATCCCAGGCGGGCTCATCTGGACGTTCGCTTTGCCAGACAAGGCAGTCCAAAGGGTGCTCTTTGCCGGGCCGGTCTGGGTCGCCTCCGCGTTCGGCAAACAGACGTCGCATCTCCTCCTCGGCAAGTCGTGCCACGGAGCCGAAGTGTTCGTCGTTGCGAACCCGGAAGTACAGGTCGTTGTCGACGGCATAGACATCGCCAGCGGCCTGCAGTTCTGTCACTTTCTCTGCGACTGACGGTATCGCCTCAACGGCGCCAATGTATTCATCTGGCGGTAGGACGTTCAGTGCGGTCATGTCCTCGCGAAACAGCGCAGTCTCGCGATCGGCGATTTCCCGCCAGTCTTGGCCTGTGGCGACTGCGCGCTCGAGTAGCGGGTCGTCGATATCGGTGACGTTTTGGACGTATCGAACGTGATGTCCAGAATCGCGCCACACACGGTTTATCAAATCGAAGGCGACGTAGGTATTGGCATGGCCGATGTGCGTGGCGTCGTAGGGAGTGATGCCACAGACGTACATGGAGGCTGTGCTCGATGGTGCGGTGGGTCGCACCGATCCGCTTGATGTGTCGAACAGCGCGAGGGGTTTTCCTATGCCGGGCAGGGCGTGCGGCATCGGTGCAGACCAGGACTCCACGAAAGGAGCCTAGCGAGGTTGCTGAGTCGTCAAACTGCTGCGCTCATCTCGGCAACTAGAACACCGGCCACGGAATCGCGGGCCAGTCCTCACTCGGCATCGGGAACTCCCCGGAAGCAAGAAGATCCCCCACCCGGCGCGCCAGAAAGTCCACCTCCGAGCCGCTCAGCCATTGCTCAAGTTCGGCGAAGCCTCGTCCGATGCGCTGTTCCAGCGCCCGCAGAGCACCTAGTTCATCATCTGGAATTTTCGTTTGTGCCCAGCCCCACAGGACCGTTCGGAGTTTGGGCTCGCAGGATAAAGACACACCGTGGTCGACCCCCCAGACGCGACCTGCAGTGTCGGTGATCACGTGCCCACCCTTTCGATCACCGTTGTTGATTACCGCATCCAGCAGCGCCATTTGTCTCAGTCGAGGATCGTCCGCATGCACGAGTGCAACTGGATGTCCGGCGCCGTCGGAAGCTCGAAGCACTGCGATCCATCCGTCGGGGATTTGGCTCGGAGCTACGACGTCCACCAGGCGCGCATCGTCGTCCTCGGTAACCCACAACTGACACATGCCAGGACCCGCCGGCCCCTCATCGCGCCACACGGTCGGAGGGATCAGGTCAAAGCCCAGCGCGCGATCGATCTCGTACGCGGCGATCTCCCGACCGGTCAATGTGCCAGAGGGAAAGTCCCACAAGGGTCGTTCGCCGCGCTGCGGTTTATAGACGCACACAGTCGCGCCGATGCCTTCGCCGATAACACATCGCAGCGTCGCGTTGCTCGCCTCCAGGAGTCTTCCGTCCACTTGTAATGGCTCGCGGGTAAGGAGTTGACGTATGTCCTCGGAATTCGAGACTGCACGCTCATCAACCATTACGCGCCTATCCTCATGAACGACGGCGATATCCGTTAGCCCGCGGACACATGTGACCATGCGGATCCAGCGGTTGTTGGCAGAACGGACATGAAGGTCGCCCGCTGGAAATCACCGTGCGGGTTCGTTCAGCAAATGCGCGGGCGTACGGCGCGGCGAGCCACACCCGCAGAGTGTCCGGGCCTTCAGAGTCGTCGTCGGCTAGGTCCGGGGGTTCGAAATCCTCGATATCGGAAACCGCATGTGCCTCAATCACGACAAGATTATTGGCATCATCCCAACCGAGCGCCATGGCACCCACCCGAAACTCTTCCTCAAGTGGTACATCCAGCGGAGCGTTGTCCGCGAGCTCAACAGGCGCGGATTCGGGAACGATTCCTTCCGGCGCGCGAGTCCCTCCGATCTCGTCGAGCAATTGATCCATTCGATCTGCAAGGACACTCGCCTGTTGCTTCTCGAATGCCACGGTGACAATCTCGTCACCGGACTTCGCCTGTAGGTAGAAGGTTCGCTCCCCCGGCATGCCTACCGTCCCGACGACGAACCTCTCCGGCAGCCGGAATTCCCAGATGCGCCTATCCATTACCCGCACCTCCGCCGACGGCCGCGTCCGACGAGGCCGATGAGCGGGGCTTGCGCGCCAGGAAGCCAAGGTCCGAGCCGGAATCGTTGCTTCGCAGAACGAAGGGGCGCAAGGTCGTGTATTGGATGATCGAGACCGAGCACGGGTCTACTGCAAGTCGCTGGAACTGATCCAGGTGCATGCCGAGCGCGTCCGCCAGAATCGCCTTGATGACGTCGCCGTGACTGACCACTGCGTAAATGGACTTCTCCCCGACAGTCTCATTCCATTCTCGAATTGCCGATGTAGCGCGTGACTGCATTGCAATCATCGATTCGCCGCCGGGGAACGTAACCGAACTCGGGTGACCTTGCACTTGCTTCCAGAGCGGCTTCTTAGCCAAGGTCTTCAACGGCTGGCCGGTCCAATCGCCGTAGTCGCATTCGGCAAAGCGATCGTCGATGGAAATCTCAGTTGCTCGGCGCCGGCGAGTTTGCCCTGCTGTAAGGATTCTTTCCGCCGTTTGTCGAGTTCGCTCCAAGGGAGAACAGATGACCGCCGCCAGGGGAATTCCGGAGAGCCGCTGGCCTACTGACTCGGCCTGCGAGACACCGGTCTCGTCCAGATTCACGCCAGGGCTTCGTCCGGCGAGGATCCCGCCTGCATTGGCTGCGGTTCGCCCATGTCGAACGAGTATCACCGTTGGCACATCCTCAGCCTAGGCACTCGATAAACAACGGGCGCGCCAGCGTGCCGTACGTGGGGGTCGGTTCGCCAACGGCAGAATATGAGCGTGATCCGCGGGCTAGGTGCCTTTCATTCGGGTGGCACCATCGAAGCTGTCGATGACACTCCCCGCCACATCGCCGATGGTGACGACCCCGCCGGAGTCAGTGTCCGAGCGCAACTGTTGGAGTTGAGGGATGCAACGACCGCGTACGAGAACGGATTCGTTTGGGTGGGCCTACTCGACCCGACCGCGCCAGAACTAGATGCGATCGGTGAAATATTCGAGTTGGAGTCTTTGCAACTCGATGACGCAGGAAACCCGCGGCAGCGAGCCAAGGTAGACGTGTCCGAGAGGGGAACGATCTTCACCTTGTTGAAGACCCTCGGATACGACGAACACACGGCGGATGTGGACACAGGGCAGGTCGCGATCTTCACTGGTCCCGGTTACGGGGTCACGGTCAGGCATGGCCCGCACGGGGATCTAGCTACAGTGCGAGAGCGGTTGCGCAGCAGCGCAACACTGCGCGAGCACGGTTCGTTGGCTGTGCTGTACGCCGTGATGGATGCCACGGTCGATGAATACCTCGCGGTCATGGATGCTGTGACCGACGACGTAAACGAGGTCGAAACCGAAGTGTTCGCACCCGGTGGAGCTTCGGATGTCACCCGGAGGATCTACGAACTCAAGCGCGAGAACATGGAAGTCAGGCGTGCGGTCAACCCATTGGTAAGAGTTGCACACGACTTCGCCGAAGAGGAGTTCACACCAATGCCGGAAGAGCTCAAGCCGTACTTCCGTGACATTGGTGAGCACGTGCTGCGCGTTCACGACGCGGTGGAGTCGGTGGACTCGCTGTTGATGACGATGCTCATGGCGAGTACTGCCATGCAGGACCTGCAGCAGAATTCCGATACCCGGAAGATTTCTGCCTGGGTGGCAATTGCGGCTGTGCCGACGGTTGCGGGGGGCGTCTACGGGATGAACTTCGCCAACATGCCTGAACTCTCCTGGGAATGGGGATACCCAACAGTGCTTGCCGTGATTGCGATTATCTGTGGCCTCTTGTATCGAGGTTTTAAGCGCAACGGCTGGCTCTAGGTGGCGGCGATTACTCCGGTAGCGAGCAAGACGAGGAGCACGCCGCCTAAGACCAAGCGATAGATCACGAACGGCATGTAGGACCGGGTGGACACCCATCGAATGAGCCACGCGATGACAAGGTATCCAATGACGAGTGCGATGACGGTCGCAAGGAGTGTTTGACCCCACTGAACATTGGGATCGTCTCCGATCTTCGTTGCTTCGTACAAACCCGATGCCAGGACCGCCGGTATCGCCAACAGGAATGCGTAGCGGGTGGCGGCAGAGCGGGAGTAGCCCATCGCCAACCCAACGGAGATGGTTGCGCCCGAGCGTGAGACACCGGGAATCAGGGCCAAAGCCTGTCCGAATCCGAAAAGCACACCATCTTTGACGTTCAAGGCCTCCAGTTCTTTGACTTTGGAGCCGAGGCGGTCGGCTAGCCCGAGAACCAAGCCAAACACGATCAGGACGGTCGACACCAACCACAGATTCCGAGCAGCCGTTTCGATCAGGGGAGCAAAGGCGAGCCCGAGTACCGCGATGGGGATGGTTCCGACGATGACGTACCAGCCCATGCGAGCGTCGATCGACGAGCGGAGTTCAGTGTGACGAAGACTTCGAAACCACGTGCGGAGAATCCGAGCGATATCCTTGCGGAAGAAGATGAGTACGGCGGTTTCAGTGCCGATCTGAGACACGGCAGTGAAGGCGGCCCCGGGATCACCCCAGCCGAACAGTCTCGAGACGATGAGGATGTGTGCTGACGATGAGATCGGCAGAAATTCGGTGAGCCCCTGAACGATGCCGAGGACGATCGCCTCGAACCAACTGACGGAATCGGCCATCAATCAGCCAGCCCCGAAGCGTCGAGGACCTCCCCCATCATCCGCAATGTGCCGACGCGTTGCTCGATCGTCCCAGCGAACGATCCGATGGTGAGGGTGGTGACGCCCGCATCCGCGTACGCATGCAGACGTTCCCCGATCCGCTCGGGTGGACCGAGCAGTGATGTGCGATCCAAGAACTCCATCGGAACAGCACCAGCGGCCCCGGCGTAGTCCTTACCCATGTACCGCTCTTGGATCTCGATGGCTTCAGCTTCGAAGCCCATGCGTACCATCAACTGGTTGTAGAAATTCTTCTCCCGCGACCCCATACCTCCGACGTACAAGGCCGCATACGGACGGACGAGGTCCGCACACGCTTCCACATCTTTGCCCGGCACCACCGGAACGGTCGGCACGACGTCGAACCCGTCCATCGTCTTGCCGGTCTTGGCTCGGCCCTCCGCGAGGGGCTGCATGAGCGTCGAAGCATCCTCGGGGCTGAAGAAGATGGCCAGCCATCCGTCGGCGATCTCACCACACAGTTCAAGGTTCTTGGGCCCGATGGCTGCGAGGTATACGGGCAATGATTCGCGAACCGGATGCACCGTCAGTGTCAGCGCTTTGCCCGGCCCGTCGGGCAGTGGAAGTTGCCAGAACTCTCCCTCGTACGACACACGCTCGCGCCGGAGCGCCATGCGAACGATGTCGACGTACTCCCGCGTTCGCGCCAGAGGCTTGTCGAAGCGGACGCCGTGCCAGCCCTCGGATACCTGTGGTCCGGAGACTCCGAGCCCAAGCCGAAAGCGCCCGCCAGAGAGCGTGTCGAGGGTGGCGGCCGTCATCGCGCAGTTGGCGGGGGTACGCCCGGGAATCTGGAAGATCGCCGATCCGATATCGATCGACGTCGTTTGAGCGGCGATCCAGCTCAAGACGGTCGCTGCATCGGAGCCGTAGGCCTCGGCAGCCCACGCGACCGAGTAGCCAAGACGATCGGCTTCCCGTGCGACCTCGAGGTTGTCCGCATCGTTTCCTGCACCCCAGTAGCCGAGGTTTACACCCAATTTCATAGCGCCACCCTAGGGCCAAAGACGCATTTGCGGCTCGTTGCGCAATAGCGTGCGGACATGCAGCAACGACCGCTCGGCAGATCCGGCATGTGGGTGGGGCGCCTGGCCCTGGGGACGATGACCTGGGGCAAGCAGACCGATGAGTACGAGGCACGCGATCAGTTAGCTGCCTTCTTAGATGCCGGCGGGACGCTCATCGACACTGCCGATAACTACGGTCAAGGGGCCAGCGAGGAGCTACTCGGCACCTTGATCCAGGAGTTCGACTGCCGCAACGAAATCGTCCTAGCCACCAAGGCGGTGCAGCGCCCGGACACCGACCGCCGCCTGGACGCGAGCCACCGGCACCTGCTCGATGCGTTGAATGCCTCGTTGCAACGCCTCGATGTCGATCACATCGATCTGTGGCAGATGCATCGGTGGGATTCTTGGACTCCGATCGAAGAGACCCTTCGTGCCATCGACCACGCTCTGACCAGCGGCAAGGTCCGCTATGTCGGTATCTCCAATTACTCAGGCTGGCAGACGGCCTTGGCGTGCACACTTCAAAGCTCTGGAGGTGCCGCGCCGTTCGTTACGACTCAGATGGAGTACTCACTGCTGGAGCGAGGCATCGAGCGCGAAATCGTTCCCGCTGCGCCTTCCTTGGGCATTGGCATCTTGCCGTGGTCACCACTCGGCCGAGGGGTTCTCACCGGCAAGTATCGGCATTCGATTCCGATTGATTCTCGTGGTGGCAATCCCGAGACAAGTGGTTTCGTGAACGCCTACAACAACGAGCGCTCACACCGGATCGTCGATGCCGTGTGCACAGCGGCTGAGGGCCTTGATGCTGCGCCCGGCGAGGTAGCCCTGGCATGGTTGCGTGACCGGCCGGGCGTGGTGGCGCCGATCGTAGGGGCTCGCACCGCCAAGCAACTGATCTCCGCTCTTGCGAGTGAGGAACTCGAACTACCGGAGGAAATCGTGATGGCCCTCGATGACATATCCGAGCCGGACATGGGTTATCCGGAGGCCGGTTGGGCGCAGCGTCGTTGAAGTTTCTGCTGTTGCAGGTATCTGTCGGGACGTAGGCTGACCTCTGTGGCCACCAGGCGCAGCACGTGGGAGTTCCGCGAGGTGAGCATCTCGCGCGACACGCCGCGCGAGGAAGCCCGACAGTTGCTCACCGCCAGCGCAGAAACCGGCAACTGGGAACTCGATCGCACGAGGATCTTCCGTGATGGCAGACGCCAGTACCGCTTGCGGCGGCGCGTCTACCGCATGATTCGAACCGCCTAGGAACACCTGCAGATCACTAGCAGGCCATCAGAAATCGATGCAGGGTTCGGGCCCCGAACTTCAAGCCTTCGACCGGCACACGCTCGTCCACACCATGGAACAAGCGCCAATAGTCGAGGTCGGCGGGCATCTGTAATGGAGAGAAGCCGTAGCAGTCGATTCCGAGACCACTGAGCGCCTTGGCGTCGGTACCGCCGCTGATCATGTACGGCACAGCGTGAGCCGCGGGATCCTCCCGCTTGAGCACCTGAGCCATGAGATCGAACGTCGTTGTCTCGAAGGGAGCCTCGATGGCGATGTCCTCGTTGACGGTCTCGATTTCGATGTACTCACCAACCAGCGAACGAATGGTCTCGTCGAATTCCAGCTCGAAGCCGGGCAGGAATCGGCCGTCGACGTGCGCGATTGCTTCGGTGGGAATCACGTTGACTTTGTAACCCGCTTCCAGCATTGACGGATTTGCAGTGTTCTGGAGCGTTGCACCCACGAGCATCCCCAGCGTGCCGAGCTTTTTCAGGACTGCCTCGGTATCGGAATTCGACAAATCGATGCCATAGGCATCTGAAAGTTCGTCCAGGAAGCGGTCAACCGTCTTGGTGCGCCGGATGGGCCATGGATATCGGCCAATCCGAGCGACAGCATCAGCCAACTCGGTGACGGCGTTGTCTTCATGAATCATCGAGCCATGCCCGGCCCGCATTGCGGCGCGCAGGCGCAGCCACTTGATGCCCTTTTCCGCTGTCTGGATCGGATACAGACGAATGTCATCGGACACCGAGAGGGAAAATCCGCCGACCTCGCCGACAGCCTCGCTGGCCCCGGCGAACAGATCTGGACGATTGTCTGCGAACCAACGAGATCCGTGAACCATGCCGGCTTCCTCGTCGGGGAAAAACACCACGGTGACATCCCGGCGGGGCCGCTCGCCAGTTCTCCCCCAGTGCCGAGCAACGGCCAAGATCATGGCATCCATGTTCTTCATATCTACTGCTCCGCGACCCCAAATGAAGCCGTCGTCGATCTCTGCAGCGAATGGTGGATGGGACCAATCCGAGGCGATCGCCGGAACAACATCGAGGTGGCCATGCACAACCATGCCTGAGGCTTGAGGATCCGTGCCTGGGATTCTCAGCGCCACCCCGCGGCGTCGATCGCTTGTGGTGACGATGACCTCGGGATTCCAGCCGACTTCACTAAGCCGGGCTGCGCAGTACTCGGCCGCCTCGGCTTCACCGACGGTTTGTGGGTCAGGGCCCCAGTTGCTGGTGTCGATCCGGATCAGCTCCCGAGTGATGTCCACCGCATCATCTTCGAGCGCGGTGGTGACGTCCTCACCCTGATCCGGAGCGTTCGAATCCAGCATGCCTCTATCCTGCCCCGTCAAGTGCACAGGGCGCAGGGTTATGCTGTGCGCCGCACGTTTTCACGCGCACACTCGTCCGGGTGGCGGAATTGGCAGACGCGCTAGCTTGAGGTGCTAGTGCCCTTTACGGGGCATGGGGGTTCAAGTCCCCCCTCGGACACGCAGATGGGGTCCAGGTCCAACCTGGGCCCCATCATTGCGAGCAGGTATCAGCGATCAATCCATTTCGGGCGCTGGTACCCGACCCAAGACCTCCAGTGTCCCGTTATCTCGGTATCGAACAGCAACTCCTTCTCCCGACTTTGGGGCTATGTCCGTCAGATCGATGATGTTTGCCTGATGGCCAACGATCACCAGAACGCCGTCTCGTTGCGCGTGTCGAGCGATCGTGCGCAGCGCACGTTTCTCGCGCCGGTCGGATACGACCGAAGGAGCGGTGAAGACCGAACCGAGGCGCATCATCGATCGAACCGGTCCAAGATCCATAAGTTCAGCCGTTTCTCGCGACCGACACCATGGACTGCTCAGAACCCGGCTGACGTCAACGTTCTCCGATTGCAGTTGACGTCCCATCTCGCGGGCTTGAGCCCGACCAGCTGACGAAAGATTTCTTTGGGTAGAGCAATCGGTGACGTCGAAGTTGGCTGGATCACCGCCACCAGGCGCAAGCGCATGCCGAAAGAGAAGCACAACTCCATCTTCGACTCGCAATTCATCCCAGAGGTCATCATCGGCATTCGCGAACGAAGTCGGTGCCAACATTGCGGCGCACAGCACACCGACGAGGAGCGATGAACGAACCCTCTTCATGTATCAGGGCTACCAGGCACCCGTCTCGTTCGCAATGGGAGCGGCCTAGCCTGGAGTGGTGCGAACGCGCATTGCTCCTACGCCCAGCGGGTTCCTGCACGCGGGAAACGCACTCAATTTCCTCATCATCGAGCGAGTAGCTGATGTTTGTGGCGCGGAGATTGCGCTACGCATCGATGATGTGGATACCGCCCGTATCCGGGACGAATACATAGAAGATGTGTTCGAGGTACTGACCTGGCTCAATATCGATTGGACCCACGGCCCTCGGGCGGCGTCGGACATGGTCGAGTGGTCTCAGCGACGACGACTGGATGGATATGCCGCGTTGCGAGATGCACTCCTGGATTCCGGGTTTGCCTACGCCTGCTCGTGCTCGCGCGCGGACTGGGACGGTTACACCGGAATCGACTGCCCGGGATCGTGTGGACTTCGGAACTACGCATTCCAGCCGGGCATCACGTCGGTGCGTGTTCACGTAGAGGATCTCGAAGATCCGGTTGTCTGGCGGCGCGATGACGTTCCCGCCTACCACCTGACCTCTGTGGCTGACGATCACGAGTGGAACATTGACTTAGTTGTTCGCGGTGACGATTTACGGGAGTCGACTGATCTACAAGAACGCATTTCGACACTGTTGCCACAGAATTCGTTCGCTCGCTGTCAAGTCCTGCACCATCCCCTGATCACCCACAAGGGACTGAAACTATCCAAGAGCGCCGGATCCGGCGCCGCACCCATGGTCCGAACAGCGGAACTTCGCGACGAACTACGTTCTCAAGCGGCTAGCTACGTTGAGAGTCTGCCGCCTGCTCTGCTTCGAAGTCGCGGAAGTTGAAGTACCAGATGTAGTAGCCGGCCAACAGCGGGCCACCGATGATTAAGAAATACGGAACAGCTCCACCTACCCCCTGACCTATATAGGCAAACGCTTGCCAGACGAGTGCAACGGCGACGGCGATGAAAACCACGCTGAGCACCCAACTCTGGGGGCGTCGAGCGCTCCACGGACGTTTGATGAGTTGTTCCAGTTCAGTGCTCACCGGTGAAGTATCTCACCCAGTGGCCGCACGTGCATCAAATCCACTCATGATCTGCAACCAGGCTTGCGAAGCAATGGCCTGTCCACACTGATGTACCGCTTCGTCGAACAGCTTCTTCAATAGTTCTCGATCCTCGCGCAGGACTGCAGCCTGCACTTCGGTGCGCCAGCCGCAATCGTCCACTAATTCGCCCATGGTTGACGCTCATTGTTCGTCAAAGACTGGACTTTGGTCTACTCCAGCAGACGTGTCGACGCGCTAGCGTGGACTCCTCGCAGTAGGACCTCAGAAGGGAGGACGATCACGATGGCCGTTCACGGTGATTCCCCGCCAGAAGTTGCTGCCGCTACGTCCACTGTCGGTGATCCCGCGGGCGACGCAGCGGACCAGGCCGAGCACCTGAGCATGGTCATGGAGGCGGAGGCAATTCACAACGCCCTAAATGGCGGTGGTGGTGAAGGTTCGCTGGACGGATTGGAGTACCCGCTTGAAGACATTGAGTCGACTCTCGCCATGGAGGACGCCGAGGATGGCAGTGACGATCCCATGCATGCGGGTGGCTTGACGCCGCGACCGTGGATTTCAGCAGAGGAATCTGCAATGCACACCGTTGACGATTTTGATCCTGCGGCCGACGCGTACCTTGATGATGAGACAGATGCTGAGCGGGCAGATCCGAAGTTCGACCAATTCGATGAACCAGAGGAGGATTTAACTCCCGAGGATGAGACGCTGCTGGGAGTCGATCCCTACGAGTAGAGGGGCCGATGCCGCAGCACCTGGTGCGTTGAATAGGAGGATCTACTTCTTGCCTGCCGCTGGTGGCTTGGGCTTGCGCAACCGTCGTGCTCCAGCGCGGACGACTCCACCGAGAACCATGCCCAACAGGAATGATCCAACGACCAGCAGCCACACCCACACGCTGAACTCCACGCCCAGGAAGTACACCGTGGCGCTTTGCAGGTTTTGAACAGCAAAGACCAGCAGCACGACGGCAATGACGATCAACACGATGCCCCGCCACGTGATCGTCATCCCGGACTTCTTTTCGGGACGCTTACCGATCTCACTGCCATGTTCGGACATGTTGGCTCCTTCTTAACGCGCGCGTTCGATTCTGTGCTTGGCTAGCGCTATGGCCCCCGACCCTAGCGACTCACCAGACACCATCGTCATCGATCGTGATGTTCACGACTCCTCCGTTGCGATAGTCACCCTCAATCGTCCTGACCGCCTCAATGCTCTAACCCCCGAGATGGGCCCGCGGTACGCGCGAAGCCTGCAGGATCTCGATGCCGATCCCTCGGTCCGCGCGATAGTCGTCACCGGAGCGGGACGTGGCTTTTGCTCGGGCGCCGACCTCGCCAGTTTGAGAGGTAGTCAAGACGAGCTTCTTGGTTACGTGCACGGTCAGTCATTGGAAACGCTGCCACTCGTCGCCCTAACCCTCGGAACGCCTGTGGCCACCGCGATCAACGGTCCGTGTGCCGGCATTGGATTCGTCCTGGCCATCAGCTCAGATGCCCGCTTTGTCGCACGAGAGGCGACTATGAGTTCTACCTTTGCTCGATTGGGCCTGGTGGCCGAGTACGGCATCGCGTGGCTACTGCCACGGATCGTCGGTTTGCCGACGGCCACGGATCTATTGCTGACCGGTCGGACCATCACCGGGCAGGAGGCCGATGGATTGGGCCTGGCACGAGCATGTGACGACCCGGTAGAGACAGCATTGTCCTGGGCGCGTGAGATCGCAACCTTCAGCTCTCCGACCTCTGTCGCGATGATGAAGAAGCAACTCCTGAAGACCGATGGTCTCGCCCTCGGTGAGGCTGTATCGGCGTCATTGGAGGCAATGGCCGAAGCCTTCGCTTGGCCTGATCTGGGCGAAGCTCTGGCTGCTCGAAGTGAAAAGCGGTCTCCGAACTTCCCAAATCGTTCGGCGGGGCGTTAGGGCTCCTTTACGTCAGTGCAGCAAGCCGCAGTGCGCCAACGCCATTCGCACAAGGCGGCCCTGACCACCACTCATCTCGCCCTGAAACTCTGGGCTAACTGCCTCACTCGGAGTGACCCAGACCAAGTCCAGGGCATCCTGAGAGGGAGCACAGTCTCCTTCAATTGCCACCACGTAGGCCATCGAGACCGCATGCTGGCGAGGGTCGTGGAAGCCGGTCACGCTGGCATCGGGAAAATATTCAACAATGGTAAATGGCTGCGGTGAGGCAGGAACTTGCGGAAGGGCTATTGATCCCAAGTCTTTCTCTAGATGTCTGAGAAGAGCATCGCGAACCCGCTCGCCGTACAACACCCGACCGGAGACGATTGCCCGACTGATCGAACCATCGGGCAGCGCGCGCAGTAGGAGACCGACGGTAGTGACCTGTCCACGCTCGTCGGTCCGAACGGGAACTGCATCGACGTAGACCATGGGGACACGTTCGCGCGCCGACTCCAGGTCGGAGTCGCTTAACCACGAGGTGCGGGTGTCGAGCATGTCGCTCATGATGTCGCCTTTCGCCTTCGGGTCTGCGATCAAAGTGTCATGCTCCCCTATGCGGTCCCACGAAACACCGATCCACCGATGACGGTACCGGAATCCGTACCCGCGTTCCGCGAACGTGTGGGCGGCCGAAGGGTGATTTCGTTGCAGACGTTCACACTCGGAGCCACAGTGAATTCAGTATTTCTCGCCTTAACGGCGGGCTCGCTCGGTGCAGAACTGGTTGCCCCGGCCGACATTGCCCGATGTTTGACGGTTGGCGGTGGCGTCAGCCGTGGTCGGTGCCTACGCGCTCACCTCGAACAGCACGGTTGATGGCCTTGGTATCCACCTACTGCGCCTCAACGCGAACGGTGGATTCTCACGCCCGCACCATCCGGCGGCGGGTGACAAGTGACGGTGCGTGTGCTCGTGACGACCGATACGGGCAGCGAATAGGGGTGCTAACACCCCAAATCACCTTTCCTTTAGGCCTGAGTCCCCCCGTTAGGTCCACGATATGCACCACGAACCCAAGCACGGCGGAAATTCCAACGGGGCGCGTAGTGGCAGCCGAGGAAAGGAGAGCAACCAATGACCGCCATCGTGGTGGATGATGACGACTTCACGCGCGTGCTGCTCACTCGAACCCTTGAGTCCGCCGGTCACGAGGACATCGCTCAGGCATCCGACGCCGCCACAGCTATGCGTTTGGCGGATCAAGCCCGGCCCACACTGGCAATTTTGGATCTGGACCTCGGACCTGGCCCCAATGGCATCGACCTCGCGCACGGTCTTCGACGATTGATCCCAACGATCGCGATCATCATCTTGTCGAGTTATCAAGACCCACGTCTGGTCGGTTCCAATCGACCGATGCCTACTGGCGCGATCTACGTCTCGAAACGATCCGTAGGCGACACCCGGGTGCTTGAGGATGCTGTTGCCGAGGTGATGTCCGCTCCCCTAGCCGATCGTGTCGCACCGGCGCCCGCTTCCCCGGGTTCCAGAAAATTAAGCGATAACCAAGTGG
>JBDQFC010000009.1:0-13678 GCA_040266055.1 Candidatus Nanopelagicales bacterium
GCCTTGGTGAGCACGGGAAGAAATGCGTCCGCGTTGGCTTCCTGCACAAACACTCGCTGAACCGAAACACAGGTCTGTCCAGCTTGAGAGTTGCCATACATCGCGATGCGCTGGGCAGCCCAGGCCATGTCAGCATCACTGGAGTAGTCGTCCAGAACAAGAGCAGCCGCATTACCCCCGAGTTCAAGGATCACGTGCTTATCGGCAGCTTCGCGCTTGATAGCAAAACCGACCGGCTCGCTGCCGGTGAACGAGATGACCGGGAGCCGAGGATCGGCGACAAGCTGCGGTGCGACGTCGTTACCGACCGGGAGCACCGAGAACATGCCTTCGGGCAGATCGGTCTCGGCGAGAAGTTCACCCAAGATGAGTGAGCCCAAGGGTGTGGCCGGAGCGGGCTTCACCACGATCGGGGCACCAACAGCGATCGCTGGAGCCACTTTGTGGGCGACTAGATTCACCGGAAAGTTGAACGGGGAAATTCCCAACACCGGTCCATATGGGAATCGCCGAATGATGGCGGCCCGACGCTCGGTGGCCTTCTCGGTATCCAGGCGCTGGAATTCACCGTTGAATCGACGCGCTTCTTCGGCCGCCCACCGGAAAGTCGAGACGGCCCGACCGGCTTCGGCTCGTGCCCAGGTGATCGGTTTGCCATTCTCGGCCGTGATGAGTTGAGCCACCTCCTCTAGGCGCTCAGCAAGCCGATGGGACACGTGCATGAGGGCATCGGCGCGAGTGGCTGCCGAGGTCGCCCGAGCAGCGGCGCGAGAGTCCCAGGCGGCCTGCAGGGCGGTCTCGACCGTAGCGGCATCAGGTACATGGACGCGACCTACGACGGAGCCATCTCCCGGATGGGTGACGTCCAGAAGGGCGCCACCAGTCCACGGCTTGCTCGCGATGAAACTGGGCCATTCCTGGGCGGTGGGGAGTCCGAGCGTGGTCGTCATGGTCCCACGCTAGCGAAGACCGTTAGGGCCCGTACAAAGCGTCGCCGAGACACCGCCGACCCCCTACGATGAGGGCAACTCGAGGAGGAGAAGACATGACCGCAGTGGCTGTCGACAACGGCGTAGCCCAAGAACGCCGACTCGTGACGGAGGTCCCCGGACCGAAGTCCCAAGCCCTCATGCACCGCAAGACCGATGCCGTCTCCGCCGGTGTCGGTGTGGTGTTGCCGGCCTTCATCGAGCGAGCCGGCGGTGGGGTCCTCGTCGATGTTGACGGAAATCACCTCATCGACATGGGGTCAGGAATTGCCGTCACGACGGTCGGCAACGCCAACCCGTACGTCTCGGACGCCGTCGCGGCGCAAGCACACGAGTTCACTCACACCTGCTTCATGGTCACTCCATACATGGGATACGTCGAGGTCAGCGAGGCGCTGAACCGCCTCACCCCAGGAGATCACGCCAAGCGCAGCGCCCTGTTCAACTCGGGAGCCGAAGCCGTCGAGAACGCGGTCAAGGTCGCCCGCCACTACACCAAGCGCACCGCAATCGTGGTCCTCGAGCACGGCTACCACGGTCGCACCAACCTCACGATGGCACTGACCGCCAAGAACATGCCTTACAAGGAGGGCTTTGGCCCGTTCGCCCCGGAGATCTACCGCATTCCCACGAGCTATCCGTTCCGCGACGGTCCTCACGGAGGCAAAGAAGTGGCACTGTGGGCCACGACCAAGATCGAGAAGGAAGTGGGCGCCCATAACGTGGCGGCGATCATCGTCGAGCCCGTGCAAGGCGAGGGCGGTTTCATCGTCCCGGCGCCGGGCTACATCTCCTCGCTGGCCGAGTTCGCCAAGGAGAACGGCATCGTGTTCATCGCTGACGAAATCCAATCCGGGTTCTGCCGCACCGGCGATTGGTTCGCCATCGAGCACGAGGGTGTGGTTCCCGATCTCATCACTACTGCCAAAGGAATTGCCGGCGGAATGCCACTGGCCGCCGTCACCGGACGCGCGGAGATGATGGATGCAGTTCACGCCGGTGGTCTAGGTGGCACCTACGGCGGCAATCCCGTTGCCTGTGCCGGCGCCCTCGGCTCCATCCGCTGGATGGAGGAGAACAACGCATGCGGCTTGGCGCGAGAGATCGAAGCAGTGATGGTCCCGCGACTGAAGGCCATCCAGGAGAACTTCCCGCAGATCGGTGACGTTCGTGGTCGCGGAGCGATGCTCGCCATCGAACTCGTAGAGCCCGGCACCACCAACCCGAACGCCGCCTTGGCTTCAACCTTGAACCAGTACTGCCACCGCAACGGCGTGGTCACACTGACCACCGGCACTTACGGGAACGTCTTCAGGTTCCTGCCCTCGCTGGCAAGTCCTCTGCCGCTAATCGAGGAAGCGCTGACCATCCTTGAGGCGGGTTTCGAAGCGTCGATCTAGTCAAGTCCGCCGATCCTCTGGTCGTAGCCACTGCGGAGTAGTTCGACGTAGGGAGCAGCGTCGAACGCCTCCGGTCCCATCACGCCGCTGCCCCGCCAAAGGCCGGTTGCCTGAAGTTCAAGTGCCACCACCGGGTTCATGGCCGTTTGCCAGGTGACGGCCTGCGTGCCGTACTCGCGCATGGACCACTCGTTGTCGGTGACGTGGTAGAGGTAGACCGCTTTTGGCCGCCCGTCCTTGAGACCGGTCACGTGCGTGCCCGCGCAGGTCTTGCCCGTCATCTTGTCGCCAAGGGTCAAGGGATCGGGAAGCGCCGCGGCGACGACATCCCTCGGCGAAACCGGGTGACCCTTCACCATCACCGGTTCGGTGCTGTCCAGACCGAGTTTGTGCAGGGTCGACAGAACGTCGATGAACTCCTGGCCGAGCCCGTACTTGAAAGTGACCTTCGTGCAGTCGATCCACCGCGGAATAAGAAGGACTTCCTCGTGCTCGACGTTCACGCACTCCTGCGAACCGATGCCCTCGGGGAAGTCAAAGACTTCCGCCCCACTGAAGGGTTCGGTCGTGAACCAGCCTTTGTCCTTTTCCCAGACCACAGGAGGGTTCAGGCATTCCTCGATGGTGGTCCAGATCGAGAAAGTGGGGGCGAATTCGTGGCCTCGTACCTCGAGGTTCGCTCCATCGCGGATCCCGATTTCATGGACTTCGTCGAACAGATATTGCGCTGCGTACTTTGCTAGGACGTCCGACAGCCCTGGCTCGACGCCCATCCCGCACAGCGCCAGCAACCCGTTATCGAGCCACTGCTGCTCCGTCGCGAACTGTTCATCGCCGAGTTTGACGCCCGTTTGGTTGTGAGGGTCCGTCGGATGGGGCCGCGACAGGCTCATCGCCGTGTCCAAATAGTTGCAGCCGGCGTTGAGGGCGCCGGTGAAAATCGACATGACGAAACGTGGATCGACGAAGTTCGCGACGTGCGTAATGCCGAGCGCGGAACAGGCCTGCGCAATCTCGTCGGTGCTGCTCGCGTCGATGGCGATACCGGTGAAGCGCGCGTCGTCCACCTGTTGAGCGAGAGTCGATGCTCGGTTTTCGTCGTAGTCGGCAATTACCCAGGAATCGAAGAAGTCGCGCCTTTTCGCGATGAGCGCGGCGGAAGTGCCCACTCCCCCGGCGCCGATCGCTAGGACGCGCATTGTCAGTCTCCCGAGCGTCCGTCGAGCAGCGGCTGGCTCGGATCCCAGGATGCACCGGTCTTTCTCTTGGCCATTCCGGAGAGCGCTTCGAGGACCACCCGGTTACCGAGCAGTGCTGTTACGTCGGCGTGATCGAATGGCGGCGAAACCTCGACAACGTCAATACCGAAGAGGGGTACCTCATAGGCGATCTTGCGGACGGCGTCGAGGAGTTCACGCGAGGACAAACCGCCGGGTTCGGGAGTGCCGGTGCCGGGCGCGAGTCCGGGATCCACGACGTCGATGTCCACACTGAGGAAGACGCCGTCGCACTCCTGCATCGAGCTGGCGATGGCCTCGTCGAGAACCTCATCCAGACCGCGGTGGACGATCTCGGTCATCTCATAGGACCGCATGTTCTGATCGGCCATCCACTGGAGGATGTCTGGCGGGGGCCAGTAACCGCGAAGACCTATCTGAAAGAACTTGTCACCCCGGGCCGCACCGGATTCGATGAGTCGCCGCATCGGTTGGCCGTGACCAACCAAGGAACCGAACTCGATGTCTCCGGTGTCCGCGTGCGCGTCGAAGTGGATAACCGAGACCTTGCCCCAGCCTCGTGCTCGGGCGACGCCCGTCACATCCGGCCACGTGATGGTGTGGTCGCCGCCGAGGACCAGTGGTACTGCCCCGGTCGTGGCGATCTGCTCGATCACCTTTTCAAGGTCCGCGCACGAGCGTTGGGCGTCGCCGGAGAACAACTCGACGTCGCCAACGTCGACGACGTTCAGGTCCGGCAACCCGTCCACCCGCATGGCTAGCGAGGGACGCGAACCGTCGTGCCCGAGGTAGCAGGCCGCTCGCATTGCTTGCGGGCCAAATCGCGCGCCGGAGCGGTAGGACGTGCCACCGTCGAACGGGGCGCCCACAATGACAACGTCGGAACCCGAGTACGTCGCGGGATCGTCCAGATCCGCAGCGGGGACGCCGAGGAAGGTGTAGTCCGGGCCGTACTGACTGCCGTAACGCGCCATGGCAGGACTTTAGTCCGCATCGATGGCTCTTGGTGCCGCCTACGATGAGGTATTCGGTCAAGACATGACCACTTTTGATGGGTTGGAGAGTCACGTGTTCGTGCGCATCGCAATCACCTCGGCAGTGCTGACCTCGCTTGTTCTGGTTCCCGTCAATGCCTACGGAGCCCCCGACCCCATGGCCGAGCCACCGACGCCGGTCAACCTGCGCGAGACAACCACAGCGATGCTGCAACCTGGCGATGTGACCGAGGCACTCGGCGGCGCCACCTCGCAGAACATCGGTTACTACATCCCTACGGGTGGCCAGGATCCATATCCCGTATGTCTCCCGCCCAAGGGCAAGGACGCACTTCCCGATCTGGCAATGACGATCGGATACTTCAGCACCATTGGCGATGTCACGGAACAGGCTGTGGTCTACGCCTCGGCGTCCGCGGCCCGGTCTGCCTGGAGCGGACTCACCAAGCAGATCCGGCGAGCATGCAAGTACTCAGGCAAGGTGGACGGCAAGAAGATCACCATCACCAATGGGACACGCAGCGATGGCGGCATGTGGACGCGTCGTGATTCGAAATCCACCAATTACGCAAGCGAATACACGGTCGTAAACCTCGTCGATGATGCCATCGTGTGGCTGCGCGTAGAGAATCCGACAAGAGCTTCCACAACCACCGCACAACGGGATGGAGTTAGTGCCCTACTTCCGGTACTCACCGATCGCTACGCCTATCGGGCCACCGGCGGAGGTGTGCAGTCAACACTCCTGTCGATTGCTGAGACCGCGATGGTGACTCCCGGGGATATGCCGGCGACCCTTCCCATCGATTCGCCCGCGGATGGTGCGTGGTCCTTCTTTACGGCGAACCTGCCAGGCAGTGTTCCGTTCAACCCCTGCTATCCGGCTGACTCAGACATCCTTCCGGCCGGAACCGGGTCCTTCTCGGCGAGCTTCGGCGGGACCGGTGACATCCAAGCCTCGGGGGCGTCGGTCTGGCAGCAGGTGTTCACGTACGCCGATGATTCGGCAGCCGACGCAGCGTGGAAGCAGTTGTCCTCGCGCATCAAGGAGTGCACGGCGAGTTCCGGAGAGCTGTATAGCAAGACCGACTCCGCGTGGAAAAGCACTGAAGGCACCTCGGCCGTCGCCGTCGATGGCACTCCGGGTATCTACGTCCGCTACATCACAACGCAGGGCGCTAAAGCTAAGGACGCCCGCTTTACGTCCCGGGACTACCAACTGATGCTCAAGGACGGCAGCACCATCTCCTGGCTCAGCTATAGCGCGGGTGTTCCCGGGATCAAGAAGTTGAACATCGACGAACCTGCAGTGAACCAACTTGCGGTCGAGCTGATCGACCGATTCGTCAACACCGTGGTGACACTGGGCTAGTAGCCAGCGTCACTAGGAGTCGAAGCCGAGCCCCATTCGATCGAGCAGCCGCAACCACAGATTGCGCTTTCCTCCATGGGTGTCCGCACGGTGCAGCGACGTCGTCGTCCATTTGATGCCCAGACTTCGCAAGGGTTCAGGTGGGAACGGCATCGGCTGGGACTTGACCATCTCCAGGCGTGTTCGTGTGGTGTCGTGCCCGTCAAGTAGATCGAGGACGGTTTGACCAGCAAACCGGCTCGCACCCACCCCGAGCCCGGTGAAGCCAGCGACATAGGCGACTTTCCCTCTAGCCTCGGTTCCCCAGAACGCGGTGAATCGCGAGCAGGTATCGATGGCGCCACCCCACGCATGAGAGAAACGCAGGCCGTCGATCTGCGGAAATGTCTGGAAGAAGTGTGTTGCTAGACGGGCGTAGGAATCGTCATCGTTCTCGAACTCCGGCCCGAAACCATTTCCCCGGTGATACACGGCGTCATAGCCACCCCACAGGATGCGACCGTCGTCGGTCGGTCGGTAGTAGTGGAATTGGTTCCCCGAATCGCTGATGCCTTCGCGGGCCAGCCAGCCGATGGACTCCCACTGCGCGTGAGAAAGCGGCTCGGTCATCAACACGTAGTCATAGACCGGAACAACGCGATGCCGAACGGCCGAAACCAAACTCGGGAACGCATTGGTCGCCAAGACCGCGCGCTGGGCCGTGATGGTGCGGTCACTGGTGCGCAGTGCCACCCGGTCGTGTTGATCCTCGAGGTCGGTGATTTCGGTGTTCTCGTAGACCCGAATACCGCGCAGTTTCGCCGTTTCCAACAGGCCCCAGGCGAGCCGCGCGGGATCGACAAGAGCTACCGAACGCGAATCTCGAAGGCCCGCGAGGTAACTCGGTGAATGAATGGACTGCCGCAGTGCATCCTGATCGAGAAACTCAACGCCGAGATCGAAGGAGTTCATTGCCTCGACGGTTTCGAGCAACTCGTCTACCTGATGGTCGGCTACAGCAACATCGATTTCGCCCGCACGTCGAAAATCACAATCAATTCCGTTCAATTTGACGAACGTTTCGATGTCCTCGAGGTTCTGCTGACCCAGCGCAAGTAGCGACGGCAGCTCCTCAGGCCAACGAGATAATCCGTTGCCGAACCCGTGGGTCAGGCTCGCCGCGACGAAACCACCGTTTCTGCCCGTTGCTCCATCGGCGATTTGGGTGCGCTCAATGAGAACGATGTCGCGGTCGGGATCGACGTCGTGAGCAAGGAGCGCCGTCCACAGGCCGGTAAAACCGCCGCCAACGATCACCAGGTCTGCGTCTATGTCGCGATCGAGGGACGGTTCGGGTTCAGGACGATTTGGATTGTCGAGCCAGAACACCGAGCGCTCCGCCTCGGCAATAGACGCGATCGCCATGGACGTGGACTTTTCAGCGAATTGCACCAGGACTCCTGATGAGTTGAAGGACTCGATACGCGACCGTCCGTCGCGCTGTCCCACCAGTCCCTTCACGCGTCGTCGTTGACATGAGTTTACGCCAGCAATGACAGCGAACTAGGGATGAGCCGCCAGGTGACCGAGACTCGCTGGCCTGTCGCTTGCGACTTTAGGCCTTTCGCGTTGTTCTAGGAGCGAGGCAGGCTATCCATGCTGAGTGCCTTGAGGTTGGCGTCACTATCAACCACAGACGCCTGCAAGGACTTGCGGCGACGCCAAGCCACGAACTGCGCGATCAGGACGATGGCGAGCGATGCGAAGAAGACCAGAGTCGCCAGCGCGTTCACCTGCACCGGAATACCGCGCTGCGCCGCACCCCAGATGTAGATCGGGAAGGTGACCAGGGTGCCGGCGTTGAAGAAGCTGATGATGAAGTCGTCAAAGCTCAACGCGAACCCGAGCAGTGCTGCACCCGCGATGCCCGGCGCTACTAGCGGAAACGTGACGTAGCGGAACGTGGCGCGCGGACTGGCGTATAAGTCTTGTGCGGCCTGCTCCAAGTTCGGATCCATGCCCTGCAGGCGGGCCTTCACGGCCACCACGATGAACGAGATCGTGAACATGATGTGCGCGATGATCACGGTGGGCATACCCAGTGGGAAGCGCAGATTCAGGAATAGGGCCAACAGGCTCGAACCCATCACCACCTCAGGGGTTGCCATCGGCAGGAAGATCAACAGGTTGGTGCTCTGCCGCCCACGGAATCGGTAGCGCACGAGGGCGAAGGCGATCATGGTTCCGAGGATGGTCGCCACAATCGTTGAGAGCAGGGCGATGCGCACGCTCACCCCGAAGGATTGACACACCGCGGGGACCCCACACAGGTTTGTCCAGGCGTCGATGCTGAACTCATTCCACTGGGTGTTGTAGTCGCTAGCGGGGTTGTTGAAGCTCAGGACGCCAACAACGGCAATCGGCACGAAGAGATAGACCAGCACGAGCATCGCCACGACGGTGAGGATGTGCCTTCGGATGAACGCCATCAGACAAGCTCCTCCGTCCCGGCTCGACGGATATAGAAGAACACGATCACCAAAATCAACGCCATCAGCATGAAGGACAACGCGGCTGCTGTCGGGTAGTCACGGAACTGGATGAAGTTGATCTGGATCGCATTACCGATCATGCGGTCTCCGGTGCTACCCAAGAGTTGGGCGTTGATGTAGTCACCGAACGCCGGAATGAACGTGAGCAACGTCCCGGCGACCACACCCGGGAGGGACAGCGGCCAAATCACCTTGCGGAACGTGGTGGCTGGATGGGCGTAGAGGTCGCCCGATGCTTCGATCAAGCGAGGATCGATGCGGTCCAGTGACGCGAACAGCGGAAGGATCATGAACGGCAGGAAGTTGTAGGTCAGGCCGGCGATAACGGCGAGGCCGGTGTTCAGTATTCGGTCTTGCGGCAGCACACTCATGGCGTTGAAGAAACTGGTGATGGGACCCTCATCCGCGAGGATCGTGCGCCACGCGTAGGTGCGCAAGAGAAAACTCGCGAAGGTGGGTGCGACCACCAGCACGAGCAGCAAACCCTTCCACTGACCGCCACGGAAGGCGATGAAGTACGCCAGTGGATAGGCGATGATCAAAGCCAAGACGGTGGCGGTGCCGGCGTAGACGAGAGACCGAATGAACTGCTCGGAGTATGCCGAGAAGGCCTCCGGGTAGTTCATCAGATTGAACGCCGGCATGTACTGCCCTGACGTTCCCGGCACCGGGACCTGCAAGCTGGTGAGGAACAACGTCACGAACGGAATCGCGAAGAAAACTGCCAGCCAGCCCATGCCGGGCAGCAGGAGCCAGTAGCCCGTCCGAGATCGCTTGCGCTCAGGCGAACTCTGCTTACCTGAGCCCGGTGCCGTCATGACCGCAGCCATGGTCAGCCCGCCAGCCCGAAACTGTGCTCGGGAGCCCAATGCACGACCACCCGGTCCCCCACGTCGCACCGATCACCGACCAGGACGTTTTGTTCGAAGACCGTGATGTGTTGCCCACCGTCGGTCTTCACGAGGTACTGCGTCGAGACGCCGGTGTACGAGACGTCGATAACCACGCCGGCAAGGCGGTTATGCGATTCGGGGATTTGGTGCGCATCGGGTTCGTCGAGAATCGTCATCTTCTCCGGCCGGACTCCCACGATGATGTCCGAACCCTCGGCCGAGTTACGCCCCTGCGGGAGTGCCAACGTCTGTCCGCCGAAGTCCACGAGAACGAGGTCACCACTCGTCCCGGACTTGCGACCCTCGAACAGATTCGACTGCCCGAGGAAGTTCGCAACGAATACCGTGCGCGGCTGCTCGTAGATCTCCGCTGGGTGACCCATCTGCTCGATACGGCCGGCATTCATGACGGCTACGGAATCAGCCATCGTCATTGCTTCTTCTTGGTCGTGCGTGACGTGGACGAACGTAGTGCCGACCTCGGTTTGAATGCGCTTGAGTTCGATCTGCATCTGGCGACGAAGTTTCAAGTCCAGGGCACCGAGCGGCTCGTCTAGAAGTAGGACGTCCGGCTGATTGATGAGGGCACGCGCAACCGCAACGCGCTGCTGCTGGCCACCAGACAGTTGGGCCGGCTTGCGACGCGCCATTGGCGCCAACTCCACGAGTTCGAGCATCTGCTCAACAGGACCCTTGACATCCTTCACGCCGCGCCGGCGCAAACCGAACGCTACGTTCTCAAAGATGTCCATGTGCGGAAAGAGCGCATAGGACTGAAAGACGGTGTTGACAGGTCGTTTGTAAGCACGCAGCCTCGTGATGTCACGATCACCGATGCCGATGGAGCCCGAGGTGAGCTCTTCAAGTCCTGCCACCATCCGAAGAGTGGTGGTTTTTCCGCATCCGGAGGCGCCGAGCAGAGCGAAGAAACTCCCGGCGGGGATCGTCAATGTGAGGTCATCGACCGCAGCGAGGTCCCCATACATCTTGGTGAGATTGCGAAGGTGGAGATCCTCGACCATACGCCGTTCGGTCATTCATCACCCTTTCAAGTGCGACACGTGCTCCACAAGACGAATGCGGGGGCTTTCGCCCCCGCACCGTCGTAGCGACTAGTTACCGATCGCGGTTTGGAACAGGCGTTCGTACTCCTCGTTCTGTTCCGGAGTCAGATCCATAAATACGGATGTCTGACTGAGGAAGTCCTCGGTCGGGAAGATGTACGGGTTATCCGCGAGTTCGGGATCAATCGCCACCATCGCCTCTTGAGCACCGGACACCGGGCACAGGTAGTTGATGTAGGCGGCGACCTCTGCGGCGACCTCGGGGTCGTAGTAGAAATTCATGACCGCCTCGGCGTTCTTCTTGTGCCGCGACGTGGACGGCACAAGCATGTTGTCCGTCCACAGCGTGCCTCCGGACTCCGGCAGGGCGAAGGCAAAATCCTCACCGAGGGCGAAGATGTCACCCGACCAGCCGATGACACCGATGACGTCTCCGCTTTCGAGCGCAGCGAGGTAATCGTTTCCGGTCACCTGACGGACCTGACCGTTTTGGACCTGCTCGGTCAACGCATCGATCGCCTGCTCGAACTGCTCTTGGGTGAAGTTCGACGGATCGTTTCCCTGCCAGGCGATGATGCAACCCATCGTGTCCCGCATCTCCGTCAGCAAAGTGATGCGGCCCTTGAGAGCCGGATCGAAGAGCTGATCGAGGCTCGTCATCGAACTGTTGCCAGTGGCCTCGGAGTACGCCGCGATGTTGTATCCGAGACCGGCAAAGCCACCCTGCCAGGGCAGCGTGTAGTCACGAGGCTTGTCGAAAGACACGTCCTGCAGACGGGGAATGAGGTTCGCCGAGTTCGGAATGGCGGACTTATCAAGCTTCTGGGCGAAGCCGTTTTGAATCCACAGGCCGGCCATCCAGTCGGTGAGCACGACTAGGTCACGACCGATGTCCTGCCCCTGCTCAAGTTGAGTCCGGACCTTGGCGTAGAACTCGTTGTTGTCGTTCACGTCTTCGGTGTAGGTCACCGAAATGCCGGACTCTTCCTGGAAACGCTCAAGGGTGGGGTAGGCCCCGGTGTCCTCGTCAATGTCCATGTACTCGACCCAGTTGGACCAGTTCACAACCTTCTCGGAGTCCGAGACGTCTTCGGGGGCGCTGGCGGCTGAATCGGATGCCGAATCGCCGCCCCCGGTTCCACAGGCGGCCGCCGCAACAGCGACGGACGAAATACCCGCTGCCTGCAGCAGACGGCGTCGGGATACCGACGAACGCATCGTGCCGGCGAGGGCGGCGATCATTTCAGGGCGGTGCGAGGTCATGACATTCCTCTCGTTCACGTTGTGAGAGGAATATAGGCCTACGGGAGCCGTTTTAGGGGGTTTAGATGGTCACTTTTCGGAGAAGATCGTCCGGTGCCAGCCCTTCCTGGCGGCGCCGGTTATGTCCATGCTCACGTGCTTGACCTGGGTGTACTCCTCAAAGGAGTAGGTGGACATGTCCTTGCCGAAGCCGGACTGCTTATAGCCACCGTGGGGCATCTCGCTGATGATCGGAATGTGGTCGTTGATCCACACCGTGCCCGCTTGGATCTCGCGCTGGGCGCGCAGCGTCCGAAAGACGTCCGTCGACCACGCCGACGCCGCTAGGCCATAGGGGGTGTCGTTGGCCAAATCAAGACCTTCGTCGTCGGAATCAAAGGGCAGGACCACGAGCACCGGCCCGAAGATCTCGGACTGGACGATCTCACTGTCCTGGGCGGCATCGGTGATGACGGTCGCTGGGTAGAACGCGCCCTTAGCTAGATCCCCTCCAGGAATCTGGCCGCCGACCCGAACGGTTGCCCCATCCTGGCGTGCTCGATCCACGAACCCCGCAACCCGCTCTTGCTGCTTTCGGGAGATGAGTGGGCCGATGTCCGTTGCTTCGTCGAGCGGATCACCGATCACGATCTGAGAGAAGAGGTCTGACACGCCTGCCACGAAGGCGTCGTAGATCGGGCGCTGGACGTAGGCGCGCGTGGCCGCTGTGCAGTCCTGTCCGGTATTGATCAGGGCACCCGCTGCGGCTCCTTGGATGGCTGCGTCGAGATTCGCGTCGTCGAACACCAGAAATGGCGCCTTGCCTCCGAGCTCAAGGTGGACACGCTTGAGGTTGGCGGTCGCGAGTTCCATCACCCGCTTGCCCACAGGGGTGGACCCAGTGAAGGACACCATGTTCACCTCGGGATGGGACATGAGCGCCTCACCGGCAACCGGTCCAGCCCCAGCAACCACATTGACCGCGCCCGCCGGAATTCCGGCAGCCATGCAGTCTTCGGCCAGCATGAGCGTGGTCAACGGAGTGATCTCCGCGGGCTTGAGCACGATGGTGTTCCCTGCGGCGATAGCTGGTAGCACCTTCCACATAGCCATCTGCAATGGGTAGTTCCACGGTGCGATCGAGCCCACCACGCCGATGGGCTCACGGCGGATGATCGAGGTGTGTTCGCCATCCCATTCCGCCGCGGCCTTGCCCTCGAGGTTGCGAGCCGCGCCGGAGAAGAATGCCGCGTTGTCAATCGACCCGGGAACATCGAATTCGCGCGACAGGCGCAGCGGCTTGCCGGCCTGGGCAGTCTCGACCTGGGCGTAATCCTCCGCGCGCGCCTGCATCCGGTCGGCGAGTGCACGAATGGCTTCGCTGCGCTCGACGGGTGCGGCCTTGGACCACTCTGCAAATGCCGAACGTGCGGCGGAGACCGCGTCGTTCACATCCTGCTCGCCGGCATATTCGTAGGTCTCGATGATCTCGTCATTCGCCGGGTTGATCACGTGCCCCTGCTGACCGGAAGTTCCGGATCGAGACTTACCGGCAGAAAAGACCGCATCCATGTGACGAACTCCTTTGATGATTCGTTGGCGCGAGCGCACTGCGTACGTCACACGCTATAGCGTCGTCGGCGTGGTCGACGGTTCAATCGCGACATCAGGGTCGGTGCTTTGGGAACTGCGAGTTCGACGCCGTGCGCTGCAAGTTCGACGCTGGGGAGTGCAGGTTCGGCGATATCGCCTTAGCGGGGGGTGATAGCCGGGTAACCAGCGGCGCGGGCGATGATCTCGGCCACTTCCTCGATCCGGGCTTCGTCATCGGGTAGCCGACCGGTGGTCACGCGAATGCCACTGACGGTTGAGTCACCTGCAGTGGGGAGGAAGGGCGAGCCCGGTGCAACCCGAATGCCGGCCGCGGCCACAGTGATGAGCGCGGTGCGTTCAT
>JBDQFC010000009.1:13688-90482 GCA_040266055.1 Candidatus Nanopelagicales bacterium
CCGTTTCCTGCGGGTCGGCGTGGGTCAATAGATCGAGTAGTACCGCTTGCAGTAGGCGACTAGTCCATCCGGGTCCGAGCATTCGACGCGCCACGATCGGGTCGATGACCTCGGCGGCGCCACCGACCGCCGCGATGCGCAGGTCGGGGCCGTGGGACTTGGAGTAGCTGCGGATGTGCACACACCGCTCAGGCAGGAACTGCCCGATGCTGACGTCGTCCGCCAAGGAGATGTCACCGCAGTGGTCGTCCTCGATAACCCAGGCTCGACTGCCGGCGAGCACCTCTGCCAGTTGGCTGGATCGAAAGCGCGTCATCGAGGTGCCGGTGGGGTTATGGGCGCGGGGCTGCAAGAACACGGCCACCGGAGCGGACTGCAGAGCACGGGTGAGGTCACCTGGGATCATCCCCTGTTCGTCGATTGCGACGGGGATGACGTCCGCACCAGCCCTCTCCAGCAGGTCGATCAGAGGTGGGAAGCCAGGAGACTCCATGACAACTCGATCGCCTAGCCCGACGAGTTGATCGACGATGCGTGACAGCGCATCCAGCGCGCCGTCCACCACGGTCAGGCGCTGGGCACGGAAGGGCCACGAGCCCTCGAGGTGCTCGCGCAGGGCGCCGAGCACCGGCTCGTCGAGGTAGCTCGACGTCCATGCCGTGGCACCACTGCTGAACCGCTCGATGGGTTCGCGCAAGGCGGGAAGCAGCTCGGGGTCAGGGGTTCCGGTCGACAGATCGAGCGCAGCGTCGTCTTCAGTGGTGGGCGCTCCACCTATTCCCAGGTAGCGGGTGGGGCGGGTTGGCTCGGCAACATCGCGCACGAAAGTGCCAGCGCGACCTCTGGCGTGAATTGCGCCGACGGCTCCTAGGGCTTGCCAAGCCTCGCTGACCGTAGCCGGGCTGACCCCCAGGGCCACGCCGAGGTCTCGCACCGTGGGAAGGCGGTCCCCTGGCTGAACCTCGCCGGCTCGGATCATCCGATGCACGGCGGCGGCGATTCCCCGAGGAGAACGGTCGTCCACGAAGCCCACGACGGTCTCGGCCGGGACTGACAGTCCGGTAGCGGGGATCGAGATCGTCATCGCCACCCACCTTTCGCCGGTCGCCCGTCCATCTACCGGACATCAATCCGTAACAAGTTTGTCAAAACGGTGTTGTAACACATTGTTTTGCGTCTAGGGTGCGGAATCACAAAAGAGCCGCTGTGGTTCTGAACTCATACCGAGGAAGGCAGGAGAGCCCATGAGCGTGGTGCGAGCCGCACTGGTCCAGACCGATTGGACCGGTGACAAGGAGTCGATGATCGTCAAGCACGAGGAGTACGCCCGCGAAGCCGCCAAGCAAGGCACGCAGGTCGTCTGCTTCCAAGAACTCTTCTACGGCCCGTACTTCTGCCAGGTTCAAGACACCCAGTTCTACGAGTACGCCGAGGCGATTCCCGGTCCGATCGTCGAGCGCTTCCAGGCCCTCGCGCGCGAGCTGAACATGGTCATGGTGCTGCCGATGTACGAGGACGCCGGCCCGGGCTTCCTGTACAACACTGCGGCGGTCCTCGACGCCGACGGCTCCTACCTCGGCAAGTACCGCAAGCAACACATTCCCCACGTCAATGGCTTCTGGGAGAAGTTCTACTTCCGTCCCGGTAACGGCGGCTACCCCGTATTCGACACCGCAGTAGGCAAGGTCGGCGTCTACATCTGCTACGACCGCCACTTCCCGGAGGGCTGGCGCGCCTTGGGTCTGAACGGCGCGCAGATCGTCTTCAACCCCTCGGCTACCTCGCGTGGGCTCTCGCAGTACCTGTGGAGCATTGAGCAGCCCGCCGCCGCCGTGGCCAACGAGTACTACGTCGGCGCCATCAACCGGGTTGGCATCGAGCCGCTAGGCGACGACGACTTCTACGGTCAGTCCTACTTCGTGGACCCCGAGGGCAACTACGTCGGCGACAAGGGCGACCCCTACAAGTCCGAGTTGATCGTCCGCGATCTGGATTTGGATCTGATTACCACTGTGCGCAACCGCTGGGCGTTCTACCGTGATCGTCGTCCGGATGCCTACGACGATCTTGTTCGTCCATAGTTATCGGTAGCAGCAGCCCGCTAGGAGGAGGAACCATGACCATCCTGATCAAAAACGGAACCGTCGTCTCTGCGACCGGCAGTTACCAGGCGGATGTCCTGATCGACGGCGAGACCATCGCCGCCGTTCTCGCTCCCGGTGACACCTCCTTGGGAGCCGATCTCGAGGCCAGCGCCGAGCAGGTGATCGACGCCAAAGGCAAGTACGTCATCCCCGGTGGAGTCGACGTCCACACCCACATGGAGTTGCCCTTTGGCGGCACGTTCGCCTCAGACACCTTCGAGACCGGCACCCGGGCTGCTGCCTGGGGCGGCACCACCACGATCATCGACTTTGCTGTGCAAAAGTACGGCGAGCGCGTGCAAGATTCACTCGCTGCCTGGCACGCCAAGGCCGATGGTCAGTGCGCAATTGACTACGGCTTCCACCAGATCATCGGTGGCGTCGATGACGATTCACTGAAGGCTATGGACGAACTCGTCGACGAGGGCATCACGAGCTTCAAGCTGTTCATGGCCTACCCCGGAGTCTTCTACAGCGACGACGGACAGGTACTGCGGGCGATGCAGACGGCCGCGAACAACGGTGCGACGATCATGATGCACGCAGAGAACGGCATCGCGATCGACGTCTTGGTGCAGCAGGCGCTCGCGGCCGGCAACACCGATCCTCGGTTCCACGGGCTGACCCGTCCGTGGGAGACAGAAGCCGAGGCGACCAACCGCGCGATCATGCTCGCCAAGATGACCGGTACCCCGCTGTACATCGTTCACATGTCGGCAAAGCAGGCGGTCAAGGTTTTGCAGGACGCCCGCGACGACGCCTGGAACGTCTTCGGTGAGACGTGCCCGCAGTACCTCTACCTGTCGCTGGAAGATCACCTCTCCCAGCCAGGATTCGAAGGCGCGAAGTACGTCTGCTCCACGCCTTTGCGCTCCAAGGCCGAGGAACATCAGCAAGAGTTGTGGCGCTACCTGCGCACCAACGATCTATCGATCGTCTCGACCGACCACTGCCCGTTCTGCATGAAGGAGCAAAAGGAATTGGGTGTGGGCGACTTCTCGAAGATCCCCAACGGCATCGGCTCGGTGGAGCACCGAATGGACCTGATCTTCCAAGGCGTTGTCGACGGTCAGATCACCCTCGAGCGCTGGGTGGAGATCACGGCCACCACCCCGGCGCGCATGTTCGGTCTCTACCCGCGCAAGGGAATCATCGCTCCCGGATCCGACGCCGACGTCGTCATCTACGACCCGGCTGGACGCACCGAGATCGGTTACCACAAGAAGCACCACATGAACATGGATCACGCAGCGTGGGAGGGCTTCGACATTGACGGCCACGTCGACACCGTGCTCTCCCGCGGCAAGGTGGTTATCGATAACGACGAATACCTCGGCACCAAGGGGCACGGCCAATACCTCAAGCGGGGTATGAACCAGTACCTCATCTGATTCGACCAACCGAATCACTTCTACGGGAAACAGGAGAAATACGTTGCGCACCATCAACCACTGGATCAACAACGCCGAGGTGTCATCCACCTCCGGCAACTTCGGACCGGTCTACAACCCAGCGACCGGTGAGCAACAGGCCCAGGTGGGCCTGGCCAGTGTTTCCGAGGTCGATGCGGCTGTCGCCGCAGCCAAGGAAGCGTTCATCACATGGCGGTCTGCGTCGCTTTCCAGGCGTGCCGAGGTCATGTTCCGTTTCCACGAGCTCGTTGTGCAGAACCGCGACAAGATTGCACAGCTCGTCTCGATCGAGCACGGAAAGGTGCCCAGCGACGCCGCTGGCGAACTCGCGCGCGGTATCGAAAACATCGAGTTCGCGTGCGGTATCCCGCAACTGATGAAGGGCAGCTTCTCTGAGCAGGCTTCGACCGGCGTTGACGTCTACTCGATCCGTCAGCCGCTCGGTGTCGTTGCGGGCATCACCCCGTTCAACTTCCCGGCAATGGTGCCTATGTGGATGTTCGCCAACGCGATCGCAACCGGCAACACGTTTATCCTTAAGCCCAGCGAGAAGGATCCATCGGTCTCGATGTTCGTTGCAGACCTGCTAAAGCAAGCGGGTCTTCCCGACGGCGTCTTCAACATCGTCCAGGGCGACAAGGTCGCGGTGGACCGGATCCTCGATCACCCGGACATCGCCGCTGTCTCCTTCGTGGGCTCCACTCCGATCGCGAAGTACATCTACTCGACCGGCACAGCGAACGGTAAGCGAGTCCAGGCCCTCGGTGGCGCTAAGAACCACATGATCGTGCTGCCAGATGCGGACATCGACATGGCCGCAGACGCGGCCGTCAGCGCCGGCTACGGCTCAGCTGGCGAGCGCTGCATGGCGATCTCGGTCGTCGTTGCCGTGGGTGATGCCGGAGACAAGTTGGTCGACGCCATCTCTGCCCGACTCCCCAAGTTGAAGGTGGGTCCCGGCACCGACCCGGATGCCGAGATGGGTCCGCTAATCACCCGCGAGCATCGCGACAAGGTTGCGTCGTACATCGAGGGCGCACCAGCCGAGGGCGCGAAGGTCGTCGTGGACGGTCGCGAGAACGATCTTCCCAAGGACGGCTTCTTCCTTGCGCCATCGTTGATCGACAACGTCAAGCCTGGCATGAAGGCCTACGACGAAGAAATCTTCGGGCCGGTCCTGTCGATCACTCGCGTGGACACCTACGAAGAAGCCGTGGCGTTGATCAACGATCACCAGTACGGCAACGGCACCGCCATCTTCACCCGTGACGGCGGAGCAGCGCGGCAGTTCCAGTTCGACATCCAGGTCGGAATGGTTGGCATCAACGTGCCGATCCCCGTCCCGGTGGCCTATTACAGCTTCGGGGGATGGAAGGCATCGTTATTCGGCGACGCCAACATGTACGGCCCTGCGGGCATCGACTTCTACACCCGAACCAAGACAGTCACCTCGCGATGGCCCGATCCGGCGACCTCGTCGGTGGATCTCGGATTCCCGCAAACCCGCTAAGTACGTCCCTACCGACCGTTACTTCTCACTAACGAGCAGGAGCAAATATGGATATCGGCGTCGTCTTGCAGTGCACTCCCCCCGCTGCGCGCGTTGTGGATCTCGCCCGCAGGGCCGAGACCTACGGTTTCAATTACGTCTGGACCTTCGACTCCCACATCCTGTGGGAAGAGCCCTACGTGCTCTACAGCAAGATTCTGGACGAGACCCGCAAGATCAAGATCGGTCCGATGGTTACCAATCCCGCCACCCGCGACATCACCGTTACAGCGTCGGTATTCGCGACGCTCAACGAGATGTACGGAAACCGCACGGTTATCGGCATCGGACGAGGTGACTCTGCTGTCCGCGTCACCAACGGCAAGCCGGTGACCGTCGCGGACCTACGGCAAGCGGTCATCGACATCAAGGGTTTGGTCAATGGTGAGGCCATCGATTACAAGGACTCCACCCTGCGGCTTCCGTGGGCCGGAGACTCCCGCTGCGAGGTGTGGGTCGCCGCCTACGGACCAAAAGTCCTGGCACTGACCGGTGAGGTTGGTGACGGCTTCATCCTGCAGCTCGCTGATCCCTCGATCGCGGAGTGGACTATCGGTTCGGTGCGCGAGGCGGCGGTCTCGGCCGGACGCGCTGCCGATTCGGTTTACAACTGTGTGGCCGCTCCTGCGTACATCACCGATGGGTCCGATGAGCAGAACGCTCATGCCCGTGACCAGCTGCGCTGGTTCGGCGGCATGGTCGGCAACCACGTGGCTGACATCGTGGAGCGCTACGGCGACTCAGGCGCGGTGCCCCAGGCACTGACCGACTACATCAAGAACCGCAAGGGTTACGACTACAACCAGCACGGACAGGCCGGCAACACCCACGCTGACTTCGTCCCTGACGAAATCGTCGACCGGTTCTGCATCATCGGTACGCCCGAGGATCACGTCCAGCGCCTCGAAGAGCTCAAGGCACTCGGAGTGGACCAGTTTGCTGTGTACCTGCAGCACGACAACAAGGACCACACCCTCGCCCAGTACGGCGAGAAGGTCATCCCGGCGATCCAGGAAACGGTTCTCGCGAAGTCCTGACATCCACCACACTTCGTTCAGGAACCAAAACCCCGACGACATCGGAGGGAAACACAGGTGAGCAACGCTGCAACCGTCGAAAGGCAACCGCCGGCGGGTGAAACTCCCGCTAGCGCAAGCCGTTCGAGCGGCATGGCTCGTCGCCTACGCAACGGAGGAATTTCCCTTCTGTGGGCACTGGCCGGTGTCGGCCTGGTCATCGTCATGTGGGAGTTGGTCAAGTGGCTCGGGACCTTGATTCCGATGCCCTTGAACACGTCCGACATGACCATGCCGCACGTGTGGACGATGGTCGCTGCCATGAGCGAGCCCGAGGTTCGTGGGTCAGAGAACACCGTGCTCGACGCAGTGATCTCCGCGGCACTTCGGTCCCTCATGCTGGCCCTGGGCGGATTCATCATCGGTGTTGCCGTCGGACTTCTGCTTGCGGTGATCATGCAGCGCTTCTTGTTCGCCGAGCGTGGACTGCTGCCGTTCGTAATCGCCTCGCAGACCGTTCCTCTAATTGCCCTCGCTCCACTAATCGTAGGTATCGGCAATCGCATCGAGGTCGGCCCGATCAAGTGGACCACCACATACTCGGTCATGTTCATCGCTGCGTATCTAGCGTTTTTCCCGTTGTCAGTGGGTGCCCTACGAGGCTTGCAGGCACCTACACCGACATCACTCGAGCTCATGCGCTCCTACGCCGCCACCCCGGGACAAACGACGCGCAAACTGCGTTTCCCGTCCTCGATCCCCTACATCGTCCCGGCCCTGAAGGTCTCCGCGGCCGCGGCCGTTGTCGGCACGGTCGTCGCAGAAATCTCCACCGGCGTTCGAGGCGGCATCGGACGATTGCTGATTGAGTACGCCCGTCAGATCACCTCCCAACCAGCCAAGGTCTACGTCGCGGTCTTCGGCGCGATCGCCCTCGGATTGTTGGTCGCTGCACTCGTCACCGCACTCGACGTCTACTTGACGCGAAATTTGCCCAAGGAGAAGAACGCATGAGCACTGCGACAACCCAGCACGCCGTTAACGCCAGCGGCGTGTGGAAGATCTTCAACGAGGGTCAAGCCAACGAGGTCACTGCTTTGCAGGACGTCAACCTCACAGTGGACGCCGGTGAGTTCATTTCGCTGATTGGCCCATCTGGTTGCGGCAAATCCACCCTGCTGCGAGTGATCGCCGACCTCACCGACGCCACACGCGGTGAAATGAAGGTCGCCGGGCACACACCGCACGAGGCACGCGAGCAGCAGTTGTACGGCATGGCGTTCCAGCAAGCTGCGCTCTTCGAATGGCGGACCGTCCGACGAAACGTCGAACTGCCGCTTGAACTCCAAGGTTGGGACAAGGCCAAGCGCAAGGCACGGGCAATGGAACTGCTGGAGATGGTCCAACTCGCCGACTTCGCCGAGCACCGCCCCTGGGAGCTCTCAGGCGGCATGCAACAGCGCGTGGCTATTGCCCGTTCGCTCGCCGTCGATCCCACCATCTTGTTGATGGACGAGCCTTTCGGTGCCCTGGACGAAATGACCCGTGAGCGGATGCAGAACGAACTTCTGCGCATCCGCAAAGAGACCGGCAAGTCGATCATCTTTGTCACCCACTCGATCCCCGAGGCCGTATACCTGTCTGATCGAGTCGTGGTCATGTCCCCTCGCCCAGGCCGCATCACCGACATCGTTCCCGTCCCGCTCGGCAACGACCGAGATGAGGACACCCGCGAGGCGGACGAGTTCTTCGACGCGGTCACCTCGGTTCGGGAGGCTCTGCGCGGACACGTTGGAGGCGCCGGCGTCCGTGCCAAGGTGGGCGAGGTCTGATGTCCACTCAGGCGGCCGACCGGCTGAAGTTCATCTGGCCACCGGTTCTCATCGCGCTGCTGTTCCTAGGCGCATGGCAACTTCTGGTCGTCGTTCGCGAGATCGAGCCGTTCTTGCTGCCCGCTCCCTCGCTCATCGCCGAGAACTTCCTCGGAGACCTGACGCTGATGTGGGAGACGGCCTACTACACAGGAACCACGGCGTTCCTGGGACTTGTGTTCGGAACAATCGCCGGACTGGTCATGGCTCTCTTGGCGCAGCGGTTCGTCGTGGTTAACAATTTGATTACTCCGCTTGCCGCAGGCCTGGCAGCGGTGCCCATCATTGCCTTGACACCTATTCTGAACAACATGTTCAGCATCACGAGTCGGACGCCCCGCGTGCTGGTCACCGCCATCATCGTGTTCTTCCCGATGCTGGTGAATGTCACTCGAGGCCTGATTCAGGTGCAACCAGTGCAGTTGGAGTTGATGCGCTCGATGAATGCCCAGCCACGAACCGTGCTGCGTGTGCTCCGCATCCCCAATGCGATCCCCTTCTTCTTCACCGGCATGAAGATCGCCGCTCCCCTGGCGGTCATAGCCGCATTAGTCGCCGAATATTTCGGTGGACCCCAACAAGGACTTGGCTCTCGAATCGCAAGTTCGGCAGCCAACACCGCCTACGGAAGAGCGTGGGCATATGTAGTTGCAGCCATCATCACCGGCTTGGTGTTCTACCTGATCGTCTTAGCCGTTGAACGATGGACAACACCATGGACAGGCAGAACTCGTTCGGCCTGACACTAAGAAGGAGGAAGCATGCGCAACATCGCACGCAGTCGGTGGACTCGAGTCGCGAGTCTCGCCGCTGTCGGTGTTCTCGCACTGTCAGCCTGCAGCAGCTCGGATTCGGGCTCTGAGGACACCGCCGCAGAAGAGACAACTGCGGAGGAGACAGCGGCCGAGGAAGACACCGCCACTGAGGAGACCGAGGCCGAAGAGGCTGCTAGCGACGAGGGCTGCACGGAGCTCACTCCGGCAAGCCTGCAGTTGCAGTGGTTCGTCCAGGCTCAATTCGCCGGCTACTACGCAGCCAAGGACCTTGGCTTCTACGAGGATGCCTGCATCGACGTGACCATCCTGGAAGGCGGCGTGGACATCGTTCCGCAGACCGTTCTCGCTCAAGGTGGTGCGGACTTCGCTCTCGCTTGGGTGCCTAAGGCACTCGCATCGCGTGAGCAGGGCGCCGGCATCGTCGACATCGCTCAGGTGTTCCAGCGCTCGGGCACCCTGCAGGTTGCTTGGGCAGATTCCGGCATCGAGTCCCCCGCGGACTTCAAGGGCAAGAAGATCGGTAACTGGGGCTTCGGCAACGAGTACGAGATCTTCGCCGCTCTCGGTGAAGAAGGTATTGATCCAGCGAGCGAGGTTGAACTCGTGCAGCAGCAGTTCGACATGGTCGCGCTGCTCAACCGCGAGATCGACGCCGCTGAGGCAATGACCTACAACGAGTACGCACAGCTGCTCGAGGCGGTCAACCCCGACACCGGTGAGCTCTACCAGCCTGAGGACTTCAACGTCATCAGCTACTCGGACTACGGCGTGGGCATGCTCCAAGACGCCATCTGGGCAGATGAGGCTCGCCTTGGTGATGCCGACTACGCCGATCTGGCGCAGCGGTTCGTCACGGCCTCTTTCGAGGGCTGGATCTACTGCCGCGACAACCCGCAGGAGTGCGCAGACATCGTGACCGCCAACGGTTCACAGCTCGGCGCCAGCCACCAACTGTGGATGATGAACGAGGTCAACAAGTTGATCTGGCCGTCCCCGAACGGCATCGGCGTCATGGATCCGGCTGAATGGGATCAAACCGTGGCAATCTCCCTGAACAGCCCGAACCTTGAGGGTGCAACGGTGATCACGGCCGAGCCGCCGGCGAATGCCTACACCAACCAGTTCGCCGACGCAGCTAACGCAGCTCTTCAGGCAGAAGGCATCGACACCACAGGTGATGGCTTCAGCCCGATGGAGGTCACCCTCAACGAGGGTGGCGCGTAAGCACCACGCAACAAGCAACGAGAGAAGGGCCCGGGCGAAACGCCCGGGCCCTTCTTCATTTCAAGGATTTTCAGCTGGCGAGCGAGTAAGACTCTTCGGTCAGCAGTTGACCTGCGACGCAAGCCAGAGCACGTTCACGAACCGGCGCCGGAGCACTGCGATCCACGAGCACCGACAGCGCCGCACTGACTAGGCCACGGGCCTGGGCAGCCGCCACGATGGTGTCAGTTCGAGGGTCGTCATCGTTCCAGCGACCGTCCTCGATCGCCATGGCCAGGGAATCGAAATCCAGCTGCAGCAATGTGGTGTTCTTTCGCATGATTGCTCCTTTCTGGCGTGAAGGTACGACGTTTGCCAGACAATGAAAAACTATGAAACATTGTCGTGTTGATCGTATAATTCAATAATGAGTCTCAGGCAGGCATCCTTCCGACAATTGACGGCTTTCGTCGCTGTCGCACGAGAGGCATCCTTCGGGGCGGCGGCCGATGAACTGGGATACAGCCAGGCAACCGTGAGCCAACAGGTGGCTGCCTTGGAGAAATGCCTCGACGCCCGGCTCTTCGATCGACCCGGTGGCCCCAAACCCGTGACTTTGACCCCGCTCGGCCGGGTACTGCTCCCCCAGGCGCAGCACATCCTTGAGCACCTCGCCAACGCCGAACTCGACGTCCGAGACGTCGCGTCAGGCGCCGCCGGGCGAATCAAGATCGGGACCTTCCAAAGCGTCGCCGTGCACTTGCTACCGAGAGCAGTACAGGCCTTAAGGGCAACCTCCCCAGACATCACGTTCTCCTTGTTCGAGGGCCCGAGCTCCGAAGGATTGATCGACGAGCTCCTCGATGACGAACTCGACGCTACCTTCATTGAGGGCACGTACGAAGATCCGCGCCTAGAGGTAACGATGCTGGGGCAAGATCCCTATTTGCTGTTGCTGGATCCGCGGAGCGAACTGCGCGCCCACATCCGCAAGGACACATTTCCCTTATCCGAACTCGAAGGCATCGATCTCATCGGCCAACCCGCACTCACCTATCAAGACGATGTCGATGCATTCCTGAGACGCCACGGGATCACTCCGAGGTATCTGTTCAGGACGGTCGACAACGGAGCTGTGCAAGCGATGGTTCGCAGCGGTATTGGGCCAGCAATCATGCCCCGATTGGCGGTCGATATGAACGACGCAGGGGTAATCACCGTTCCACTCGGGCCTCAGATCGAACCAAGGACCATCTCACTGGCCATCAAGACAGGTGACAAGGCACTTCCGGCAGCACGCGCATTTGTTGAGGCGGCCGTCGAGGCGGCCGAGAACGTTCTGCTCTAGCCCTCCGCGAACTTGCGCTCCTGGAGCGCGAACTTGCGCTGTGACACATCGAACTTGCACAGGCCGCACTGGACTTGCGCCGTCGCGCAAGTTCCGAGCGCAGGAGTGCAAGTTCGATGTGTATGTGTGCAAGTTCGCGCTCTCACAGCGCAAGTTCGCGGTTAGACGGAGATGTCGGCCATCACGTGCTTGATCCGGGTGTAGTCCTCGAATCCGTACATCGACAGGTCCTTGCCGTAGCCGGAATGCTTGAAACCACCGTGCGGCATCTCAGCTACCAGCGGGATGTGGGTGTTGATCCATACGGTGCCGAAGTTCAGCCCCTTAGACATCCGCATGGCCCGCCCGAAGTCCTTGGTCCACACGCTCGATGCAAGTCCGTAACTGACACCGTTGGCCCACCGCAGGGCTTCGTCCTCGTCGCTAAAGCGCTGGACGGTAATGACCGGCCCAAAGATCTCGCTTTGGATCATCTCGTCGTCCTGCTGAAGGTTCGCCACAACCGTCGGCTCAACGAAGAAGCCTCGATCGCCCTGCCGAACACCGCCGGCGACGATCTCTGCGTGCTTGGGGGCACGCTCCAAGAAGCCCAGTACCCGTTCGAGCTGATTGGCGTTGTTAACCGGAGGCACCATCGCTTCTCCGCCCGGACCATCCGCGAAAGTGGTTTCGGTGCCCTTGGCCTGTTCGGCGATCGCTGCCACGAAATCGTCGTAGATCTTCGGCGCAACGAGCATGCGCGTTGCTGCCGTGCAGTCCTGTCCAGCGTTGAAGTAGCCGGCTACAGCAAGCGCCTCTGCAGCCGCCTCAATGTTGGCGTCGTCAAAGATGACGACCGGCGCTTTACCGCCCAGTTCAAGGTGCACTCGCTTAACGTCCATTGCAGCCGCCTCGGCAACCTGCATGCCGGCACGCACCGACCCGGTGATGGCGACCATCTGAGGTGTCGGGTGCTGAACGAGCGCCCGGCCACTGTCGCGGTCACCACAGACGACGTTGAACACCCCCGCAGGAAGGGCGTCGGCCTCGGCGATGATCTCTGCCATCCGAATGGTGGTGACCGGAGTGGTGTCGCTTGGCTTGAGCACAACGGTGTTTCCCGCCGCAATCGCCGGAGCGAACTTCCACACTGCCATCATCATCGGGTAGTTCCACGGCGTTACCTGACCGATGACGCCAATGGGCTCACGGCGGATAAAGGATGTGTGACCTGCCATGTACTCCCCGGCAGCCCGTCCCTCGAGCACCCGAGCAGCACCGGCGAAGAAGCGGATCTGATCGACCATCGGAGGGATCTCCTCCGACGCAACCAATGCCATGGGCTTGCCGGTGTTCTGGCTCTCGAGCGCGATCAACTCCTCGGCGTGTGCCTCGATGGCGTCGGCGATCTTGAGCAAGGCGGTCTGTCGCTCGGCGGGGGTGGTGTTGCCCCACGTTTGGAAGGCGCGGTCGGCTCCCGCATAGGCGTCATCGATATCGGCCGCATCCGACACCGGCGCCTGTGCGAACACCTGGCCGGTGGTCGGATCAACGAGATCACTGGTGGCACCGCTTCGGGTTTCGACACTTTCACCATCGACGAAGTTACGAAGGTTCACTTCACGCCTCCCGGGCATCAATGTTGGATAATCCAACGTTAGGGGGTGAAGACGTATTTCGATAGTGCTACGCCTCAATTACTTCGAATTTCGCGGTCAATTCTCATTTTGACGACTAATTTACTTGCTTTAGTGAGCGCAATCGGTCACAGTGGAGGCATGACCACCAAGGCTTTCGTGCTCGATGACGTCTCCAAGGCGATCATCGAAGAACTGCAAGCCGACGGTCGACGCTCCTACGGCGCCATCGGGCAGGCGGTCGGACTGTCCGAGGCGGCTGTCCGCCAGCGGGTTCAGCGCCTGCTGGACGCGGGGGTCATGCAGATCGTGGCGGTGACCGATCCCCTGCAGGTCGGCTTCCCACGGGCCGCCATGATCGGCATCAACGTAACAGGCAACCTAGAAGCGGCTGCCGATGCGATCGAGAAGTTGCCCGAGGTCAACTACCTGGTCGTGTGCGCGGGGAGCTTCGACATCCTCGCCGAAGTCGTTGCAGAGAACGACGATCACTTGCTTCGCATCCTGAATGACTCCATCCGATCGGTACCCGGTGTTACTCGCACCGAGACCTTCGTCTACTTGAAACTCCGTAAACAGATCTACTCCTGGGGAACACGATGAGTACAACTCCGCAATACGTCACCGAGTCCGGGTACGACTCACTCGCCGACGCCGCCCGCGAGCATCTGTGGATGCACTTCACCCGGCACTCCACGTACTACGACGGTGGCCACGTGCCCGTCATCGTCAAGGGCGAGGGCCCGTACATCTGGGACGACCAGGGACGTAAATACTTTGACGGCCTTGCCGGACTGTTCGTCGTACAACTCGGCCACGGGCGTAAGGAGCTCGCCGCTGCGGCCGCGCGCCAGGCCGAAGAACTCGCATTCTTCCCGATCTGGTCCTACGCCCACCCCGGCGCTATTGCCCTCGCTGAACGATTGGCGAACTACGCCCCCGGTGACCTCAACCGCGTGTTCTTCACCTCCGGTGGCGGCGAGGCCGTCGAGACAGCGTGGAAGCTGGCCAAGCAATACTTCAAGATGACCGGTAAGCCCACCAAGCACAAGGTGATCAGCCGCTCGATCGCTTATCACGGAACCCCTCAGGGAGCCTTGAGTATCACCGGCATCCCTCCAGCCAAAGTTCCATTTGAGCCCTTGGTTCCCGGCGGCGTGAAGGTTCCCAACACCAACTTCTACCGAGCACCCGAGGAGTACCGCACCGACGAAAAGGCATTTGGGCTATGGGCTGCCAATCGCATCGCAGAAGCGATCGAGTTCGAGGGACCGGACAGTGTCGCCGCAGTGTTTCTCGAACCCGTTCAGAACTCCGGTGGCTGCTTTCCGCCTCCCCCCGGGTACCTGGATCGAGTTCGCGAAATCTGTGACGAGTACGACGTTTTGATGGTCGCCGACGAAACCATCACGGCCTTCGGTCGCATTGGCGAGATGTTCGCCGTCAACCGCTTTGGCGTGACTCCGGACATCATCACGTGCGCCAAGGGCATGACCTCCGGCTACTCACCGATGGGCGCGATGATCGCTAGCGATCGCCTCTTCGAGCCGTTCAAGACCGGCACTAATGCCTTCCTCCACGGATACACCTGGGGTGGCCACCCGGTGGGTGCCGCTGTGGCCATGGCCAACTTGGACATCTTCGAATCCGAGGGCATCAACGCGCACGTACAAGAGAACGAAGGGCCGTTCCGGCAGACCCTTGAGAAGTTGAACGATCTTCCGATCGTCGGCGATATCCGTGGCGCCGGCTACTTCTATGGCATCGAGCTCGTTAAGGACAAGGAAACCCGGGAGACGTTCAACGACGACGAAGCCGAACGCCTGCTTCGTGGCTTCATGTCCAAGGCTCTATTCGATAACGGGCTTTACTGCCGTGCCGACGACCGTGGTGATCCGGTAATCCAGCTAGCTCCCCCGTTGATCAGCGATCAGTCGCACTTTGATGAAATCGAGCAGATTCTGCGGAAGGTACTGACCGAGGCATGGTCGATCCTCTAACCGAAGCTGCGCCATCGGCTAGGACGCGTGTTCGACGACTGCCGGATAAAGCGGTCAGCGATCGCGCGGTCTTGGACTCGATCCTTGATAAGGGCTTGGTCGCGCATGTAGGAATCAACGACGACGAACAGCCGTTCGTCCTCCCGATGGGCTATGCCCGCCGTGGTGACGACTTGATCCTGCACGGCTCGAGCGGTTCCCGCCTTATGCGACAACTGGCAGACGGTGCCTTGGCATGCATCACCGTCACGATCCTGGACGGCCTCGTCTACGCACGAAGCGCATTCGAGTCGAGCATGAATTACCGCTCGGCGATCGTCCTAGGTAGTGCCCACGTGCTGCGCGACGATGACGAACTCGATGCGCTGCGCGCGCTGAGCGATCACCTGCTCCCCGGCCGCTGGCATGAAATTCGTCCGCCGAGCAAGAAGGAGCGTGCAGCAACACTCACCGTGGCTGTCCCGCTGACCGAGTGGTCGGTGAAAGTCTCCCAGGGTCCGCCGGAAGATGACCCCGAAGACCTCACCACCGAACCGTGGCGCTCTATCTGGGCTGGACATGTGCCGGTGTGCCTAACCGCCTCGACGCCCATCACCGACGATCACGTCCCACCTGGTGTTGACGCTCCCACCTACGTCCACCTAGGACTTGCACAGTGAGCGTCACGCCTGACCTTGATCCCAGCCTGGCCCGAGTGCTGTGGTGGAGCCAGTTGCCCGCCGATCTCCTCGAGCCCGTCGGTGCACCGATGGATGGCCATGTCGAGGCCGACGTGGCCATCGTGGGAGCCGGATTTACCGGATTATGGACCGCCTACTACCTGCAGCAACGCAACCCCGGGCTCCGTATCGCGATCGTCGAAAAAGAGATCGCTGGTTTTGGCGCGAGCGGTAGAAACGGCGGCTGGTCATCCGCACTCTTCCCCCAAACCGACGCAGCGATCGTCGATCGGTACGGCTTGCCGGCGGCTCGCGCGATGCGGATGGCCATGAACGATTCCGTCGACGAGATCGGACGCGTGGCTTCCCACCATGGCTGGGACATCGGCTGGGCAAAGGGCGGCACGGTGATCGCCGCACGAACTGCCAGCCAAGCGTTGGACATGCGAGTCTCCTATCGCAGCGAACACGCCCTTGGTCTGACACCCAACGAAGAGCTCCTTGATGCCGACAGCACACGTGCGCGCATGGGTGCCACGAACGTGGTGGCGGGGACCTACACACCCCACTGCGCGGCAATCCAACCCGCTCGGCTCGTGCGCTCGCTGGCTCGCGAAGTCATGACCAACGGCGCTGTGCTCTTCGAACACTCCCCGGCGACTTCCGTAGAGCCAGGCCTTGTGCGCACGGCAGGCGGCAGCATTCGAGCCCGATACGTGGTTCGCGCAACCGAGGGATACACACCTGACGTCCCCGGTCACCACCGCACGTTGTTACCCGTGTACTCGCTCATGGTCGCGACCGAGCCACTTCCCCGCGACGTTTGGGATGTCATCGGCCTTGAGGGTCGACCGACATTCTCCGATGGCCGGCATCTGGTGATCTACGGTCAACGCACAGCAGACGACCGCATCGCGTTCGGTGGCCGCGGAGCGCCCTACCGCTTCGGCTCACGCATCAATCCAGAAAGCGAAACCGATGACACCATCCATGTCAAGCTCCGCGACACCCTGCGCGAGATGTTCCCAATCCTTTGGGACTACGAGTTCACTCACGCCTGGGGTGGCGCCTTGGGTATCGCCCGGGACTGGTGGGCATCGGTGGGCCTGGACCCGATGTCGGGTGTCGGCTGGTCGGGCGGATACGTAGGGGACGGCGTCACCACCGCCAATCTCGGTGGTCGCACGCTGGCAGCGCTCATCACGGGCGATCACGATGACCCACTGGTCTCGCTCCCATGGGTGGACCATCGATCGCGCGCGTGGGAAGTCGAGCCCGCTCGTTGGATAGCCACCTCCCTGGGCATGCGCGCGGTATCCGGAGCCGACCGAATCGAGGCACGCACCGGCAGGCCGTCGCTTCGCGCGCGAATCATGGGCAACCTCATCGGACACTAACCACAATCATCTAGAAGGGAGTCAGCCGTGCATCCACTGACCTTGATCGATTTTGACTCGATGCTCAGCGAGGAGGAGCGTTCGATTCGAGACGTCGCTCGAGAGATCGTCGACGATGTCGTACGCCCCAAAGTGGCGCATTGGTGGGAGGAGGGCGAACTCCCTGCTCGTGACCTCATGCGCACCTTCGGCCAAGCCGGCTTATTGGGCATGCATCTTCAGGGCTACGACTGCGCCGGAACGTCGGCGACGGCCTACGGGCTCGCCGCCATGGAACTCGAGGCCGGAGATTCAGGAATACGCTCGATGGTCAGCGTGCAAGGTTCCCTGGCGATGTTCGCCATTCACCGTTTCGGCAGCGATGAACAGCGTGAGACATGGCTGCCACGTATGGCAGCCGGTGATCTCATTGGGTGCTTCGGCCTTACCGAGGCCGACCACGGATCAGATCCCGCTGGGATGCGTACCCACGCTCGCTGTGATGGATCCGACTGGATACTCGACGGCAGCAAGATGTGGATTACCAATGGGGCCGTCGCCGACGTCGCGATCGTGTGGGCACAAACCGATGACGGCGTGCGGGGTTTTGTGGTTCCAACCGACACCCCGGGCTTCTCGGCGGGGCTGGTGCACCACAAGGTCTCATTGCGCGCGTCGGTCACCAGCGAACTCGTCCTAGACGGTGTCCGCCTCCCTGACGACGCAGTCCTGCCTGGCGTCACAGGGTTGAAGGGACCCCTGAGTTGCCTCAACGAAGCACGTTTCGGCATCGCCTTCGGTGCAATGGGAGCCGCTCGCGATTGCCTAGAAACAGCCTTGGACTACGCCATGAATAGAGAGCAGTTCGGCCAACCCATTGCGGGATTCCAACTCACGCAACGCAAGCTCGTGGACATGACCGCCGAGTTGGACAAGGGCATGCTGTTGGCCTTGCACCTCGGTCGCCTCAAGGATGCCGGGACTATCACGCCTGCTCAGGTAAGCCTCGGCAAGCTCAACAACGCCCGCGAGGCATTGAAAATCGCACGGGAGTGCCGTTCGATCCTCGGTGGCAGCGGCATCACTTTGGAATATCCGGTGATCCGACACATGAACAATCTGGAATCAGTTGTGACCTACGAGGGCACCAACGAGATGCACACGCTCGTCGTCGGTCAGGCACTCACCGGGATCCCCGCATTTCGATGAAGGGCCCACTCGAGGGGATCGTTGTAGCCGACTTCTCCCGCGTTCTGGCCGGACCGTACGCATCGATGCTGCTAGGTGACATGGGCGCCACGGTCATCAAAGTGGAGCGGCCTGAGATCGGCGATGACACAAGATCGTGGTCGCCACCGACTGATGAAGAGGGTGTGCCCACATACTTCTCGTCCGTTAATCGCAATAAGCACTCCATCGCACTAAATCTCGACGATCCGGATGATCGCGCACGCGCGCAGCGCCTTGCTCATCGCGCCGACATCATGATCGAAAACTTTCCGGCTGGGTCGCTAGAAAGCCGCGGATTGGGATACGCGCACGTCTGCGCTGGTAACCCCACGATCATCTACTGCTCGATCAGCGGATTCGGTGCATCAAATGACCTCCCCGGATACGACCTCCTGGTGCAAGCCATGGGCGGCTTGATGGATATCACTGGAAGTGATGACCCAACAAAGGTTGGCGTCGCCATCGTCGACGTAGTCGCCGGTCTACATGCATTGACGGCAATCCTGGCGGCGCTCCATCACCGTGACCGCAATGGTGGAGGACAACTCGTCGAGGTGACATTGCTCGGTGCCCTGCTGTCCTCGCTCGTCAACCAGTCCGCATCCGCCGCAATCACCGGGGTCTCGCCCACACGGATGGGCAACGCCCATCCGTCGGTTGCTCCGTACGAGCCCTATCCCACACAGGATCGAGACATCATCATCGCTGTCGGTAACGACGCTCAATTCACCCGTTTGTGTACCGCACTCGGCCATCCGCTGCTGGCGAGTGACCCACGCTTTTCAACCAACGCATCCCGCGTAACGCACCGAGATGAACTCCGCGCACTCCTTGGCGCCCTGCTTGCCACCGATACGGCCGATGGATGGATGGCCACACTCCACAATGCCCGGGTTCCATGCGGTCCGGTCAACACCATCAGCGACGCGCTGTGCCTAGCTACCGACCTCGGGCTTGATCCTGTTGTGGATGTGGACGGCGTTCTGCAGATCACTAATCCTGTGACGTTTTCCCAGACCCCCATCACCTATACGCGTCGCCCACCACAACTTGATGAACACGACGCCTGGATCGAGGAGTTCCTCCGCTAGGCCTGAAGCACCTGGCGCAGGGCATCGAGCACGGCCGGATCCTCGATGGTGCTGGGCACTGGTTCGTCTCGACCTGCAGCGATCCCACGCATAGTGCGGCGCAAGATCTTCCCCGACCGGGTCTTCGGCAAGGCTGGCACCACAACTACCCGCTTCAACGCAGCGACGGGGCCGATCTCCTCTCGCACGAGGTGTACCACCTCGGCCTCCAGTTCTGACGGATCGATCATCGAGCCTGCCTTGAGCACCACGAACGCTCGAGGGATCTGGCCTTTGAGATCGTCATGGACCCCGATCACCGCGCACTCAGCCACATCCGGGTGCGAAGCGACCACCGCTTCCATGGAACCGGTCGTGAGGCGATGGCCTGCGACGTTGATGACGTCGTCCGTGCGACCCATGACGTAGACGTATCCGTCTTCGTCCACGAAGCCTCCGTCTCCGCTCGTGTAGTAGCCCGGGTGATCGCTGAGATAGGAGCGGACGTACCGCTCGTCGTCTCCCCAGAGTGTGGGCAACGTTCCTGGCGGCAGGGGCAACTTCAGCGCGATATCCCCCTCGCTCCCAGCGGGAACCGGGTTGTGGCCGTGATCGAGGATGTGGACGTCGTACCCCGGAACCGGCACCGTGGGCGATCCCGGCTTAATGGGCATGGGTTCGAGCCCGCGTAGGTTCGCAGCAATCGGCCAGCCAGTCTCGGTTTGCCACCAGTTGTCGATGATCGGGACACCGAGGTGCTCGCTGGCCCATTCGTAGGTGTCAGGATCGAGCCGCTCACCCGCGAAAAAAAATGACCGCAGTGTCGAGACGTCGTACTTGGCCAGCAATTCCGCGCGCGGATCCTCCTTCTTAATCGCACGAATCGCGGTCGGTGCGGTGAATACGGCCTGGACACCGTGCTGCTCGATCAACCGCCAGAAAGCTCCAGCGTCTGGAGTACCGACGGGTTTGCCCTCGTACAGAACCGTGGTGGCCCCGCTGATCAACGGCGCGTACACGATGTACGAGTGGCCGACGACCCAGCCCACATCGGAGGCAGACCACCACACGTCCCCCGGCTTCATCCCATAGACGTTCGCGAAGGACCAGGCCATCGCAACGGCGTGACCACCGTTGTCCCGGACGATCCCCTTCGGCTTACCTGTGGTGCCGGAGGTGTACAGGATGTAGAGCGGGTCGGTGGCCGCTACTGCCACGGGCCCGACCGGCTGCGCCGCTGCGTCAACGGTTTCCCAATCGACGTCACGCTCCCCTATCGCAGCCACGACCTGCGGGCGCTGGAACACGACCACTCGTTCGGGCTTGTGTGCACTCATCTCGATCGCGGCGTCGACCAGTGGCTTGTACTCGACCGTCCGCGTCGGCTCAATTCCGCAGCTCGCAGTCAGAATCACTTTCGGGTGTGCGTCATCGATACGGGCACTCAGTTCCGCAGGCGCGAACCCACCGAAGACCACCGAGTGGACTGCACCAAGGCGTGAGCACGCCAGCATGGCGACCACCGTCTGAGGGATCATCGGCATGTAGATGACGACGCGATCCCCCGCCTGCACACCAAGATCACGTAGCGCCCCGGCGAATCGAGCGGTTGCATCGAGAAGATCTTGATAGGTCCACTGCTGCGTCGTACCCGTCACGGGACTGTCGTAGATGATGGCAAGCCGGGACCCGTGTCCAGCGGCTACGTGCCTGTCGACCGCATTGGCACACGTATTGAGCCGGCCATCAGGGAACCAGCGATACAGCGGAGCGCCCGAGTCATCAAGGACGACAGTCGGCTCAACGTCCCATTCGATGGCCGTTGCGGCCGCTCTCCAGAATCCCTCTCGATTGTGAAGGCTTTCGTGATAGGCGTCGCGATAACTAGCCATTGCCACCCTCCGTGTTGGCTCCATCCACATTCCGGCGTTCCTGCTCGCGTCTATCGCTCGCCCTTCGAGCTGCCGTGGTGAAAACGCGAATGATCACGGCGATGAAGCCAAGGCCAAGGGCCATCTGCACCATGACCATGAAACGAGCAACATTGCTTACCGCGGTGATGTCACCGAAGCCGACCGTCGCTAGAACGGTCAGGGCGAAGTACGTGGCCGTGAAGTGACTGATCGGTTCGCTAAACGAGCCGGGAACATTGCCATCGATGATCACGTAGATCGCACTGAAGATCGCGACAAAGAGGACGGCGCTGATGATCAGCGATTCAGCAGCGAGCAAGCCTGGACGTCGGGCTCTGGTGACCCTCGACACCTGCCACTTCAGCGCGAAGCCGTAAATCACAGCCCCACCGATCAGTAGAAATACTGGAAGGAGAGCTGAGGGATCACTTCGGGTCGGTGTGAGGCTGAGTAGCCAGAAGATGAAGACGATGCTGACAAGTGTTCGGATAACGCTCGCTGAAGCATCCAGCCAGATAGAGGACCTACCCGAGTGTTCGCCGGCATCGGCTTCGTCGACAGCATCTGCTGATGGCAGCTTATGTGAGCGACCAGTCTCCATGACTGCAGAGTCTGGCATGGTGGACGCCAGTGGACGGGCCAATCAGTCTTCGAGGGCCGCCAACTGCCCGCAGGCTCCATCAATTTCGCGCCCGCGAGTGTCGCGGACGGTAACGCGTACACCCTCCTCACGCAGGGCCTGGACGAATTCGCGCTCGGCCTGCGGCGTGGACGCCGTCCACTTTGAGCCTGGGGTGGGATTGAGTGGAATCAGGTTCACGTGCACCAGGTGTCCGGCGAGCATCTCGCCGAGTAGTTCGGCTCGCCAGCGTTGATCGTTGATGTCCTTGATCAGGGCGTATTCGATACTCACGCGCCGACCCGTCTGTTCAACGTAGTACCACGCTGCGTCGAGAACCTCGGACACCTTCCAGCGGTTGTTGATCGGCACCAGCGTGTCGCGTAAGTGATCATCGGGGGCGTGCAGCGACACCGCCAACGTCACCGGCATGCCCTCCTCAGCAAGCTGCTTGATGCGCGGCACTAAGCCAACGGTGGACACGGTCACTCCACGAGCACTCATGCCCAGCCCCTCCGGTGCTGGATCGATCAGCCGGTGCAGGGCTGCCACTACGGTGCGGTAGTTCGCGAGCGGCTCACCCATACCCATGAACACGACGTTGCTCACTCGACCCGGGCCGCCAGGGATTTCGTCCTTGGCTAGTGCACGCGCTCCGGCGAGAACCTGCTCCACGATCTCCGCGGTCGATAAGTTCCTCGTCAAACCAGCTTGACCGGTGGCGCAGAACGGGCAGTTCATCCCGCACCCCGCCTGCGAGGAGATGCACATCGTCACGCGGTCCGGGTAACGCATCAAGACCGACTCGACGAGTGATCCGTCGTGCAACTTGTACAGGGTCTTGACGGTGGTGCCGTCGTCACACGTGAGGGTTCGCACCGGCTCAAGGAGGTCGGGCAATAGCCCTGTCAGTTTGCTGCGGTCCGTGGCGGAAATATCCGTCCATTGATGCGGATCGTCTTGCAGGTGTGTAAAGAGATGTGTCGATACCTGATCGGCACGAAAGGCCGGCAGGCCGAGTTCAGCCATCGCCTCGCGACGCTCAACGCGGGACAGATCCAACAGATGCTTCGGCGGCTTCCCACGTTGGGGTGCCTCGAGGACTAGATCGACCATTACAGGCTCGCCCCCGTGAAGCTGGCACCGAGGAATACAGTGAAGATCGCCCAAGAAGCGAAGGCGTTCGGGATCAAGGAGTCAAGCCGGTCCATCATGCCGCCGTGTCCGGGCAGGAACGAGCCCATGTCCTTAATTCCGAGGTCACGCTTGATCGCGCTCTCAGCGAAGTCACCACCTGTTGCCGTAATGGCCAGAATCAGGCCGGCGATGACCCCCTGCCACCAAGCAGCATCAAGAAGGAACACGAACGACAAGGCACCGACTGTGCACTGCATTACCACCGATCCGGCAAATCCCTCCCAGGACTTTTTCGGACTGATCGACGCGGCGATCGGGTGCTTGCCGTAGAAAATGCCGGCGAAGTAGCCGCCGATGTCGTTGGAGATTGTTAGCAAAATGAACACGACGACGCGCCACGGACCGTCGTCGGCAGCCAGGGTTAACATCAAGAAGCCGGCCATGAACGGCAGATAGGCGATGACAAAGAACGACGCCGTGATGTCTCGGACATAACCATCCACGCCACGACGAATGCGCCACAGCATTGCCAGCAGCAGAACCGCGCCGGTTGCAACCAACTGCCAGATGGGTCCAGCGAGGTAGGCCACGGTGGGCAACAAGACCACCGCGCCGTACGCCGGGACGCGCGCGATCTTGATGTCGCGTGTGGCGAAGGCCTGGATCATTTCGCGCATTGCCACGCCGAGGGCAATGATCACAACGACGCCAAAGAGCGCCTTATAGGTAAACAAGCTGGCAATAACGATTGCCGCGAGGATCACCCCTGATGCGACGGCGGCGGGGAGGTTGCGTCCTGTGCGGGAAGAACGCTTCCCGTCCCGATCGCCACCGGACGAGTTCTCCACGTCAGACCTCGAGCAGTTCGGCTTCTTTGTGCTTGAGGACCTCATCGATGTGCTCAACGTGCTTATGGGTGACGTCATCCAGCTGCTTCTCAGCGCGACGGACATCATCCTCACCAGCGTCGCCGTCCTTTTGGAGCTTGTCGAGGGCCTCCTTGGCATGACGACGAATGTTGCGCACCGAGATCCTGCTGTCCTCAGCCTTGGACCGGGCCATCTTGATGTATTCCTTGCGTCGCTCTTCGGTGAGTTCGGGAAGGACGACGCGAATGATCGCCCCGTCGGTATTCGGGTTGATGCCCAAATCGCTGTCGCGCAGCGCTTTTTCGATCTCGGCTGTTGCGCCCTTGTCGTACGGGCTGATGACGATCATCCGGGCCTCAGGCACCTGGAACGAGGCCAACTGGTTGAGCGGAGTGGCCGTTCCGTAATAGTCAACAACGATCTTGTTGAACATCGCGGCGTTGGCTCGACCCGTTCGGATCGTCGCGAAATCCTCGCGTGCGACCTCGATCGCCTTGTCCATCTTCTCGGTGGCCTCGAGAAGGATCATCTCGATCTCTTCGCTCACAGGTGCTCCTTAGGTTTCCGATGAGACTAACGTGCCGATTCGCTCGCCACGGGATGCGCGAGCGATGTTGCCTTCGACCAGAAGGTTGAACACGACAATGGGCAGATCGTTATCCCGACACAGGCTGATAGCCGTGGCATCGGCCACCTTCAAGCCCTGGGACAAAACGTCGTCGTAACTCAACTGCTCGTAGCGAACCGCATTGGGGTTGGTACGGGGGTCGTCGTCATAGACCCCGTCCACACCCTTGGCCATCAAAACAACCTCGGCACCCACTTCGAGCGCCCGCTGCGCTGCGGTGGTGTCGGTGGAGAAGTACGGCTGCCCAAGCCCTGCTCCGAAGATCACTACTCGGCCCTTATCCAGATGGCGCATGGCACGACGTGGAACGTAGGGCTCAGCAACCTGACCCATGGTGATCGCGGTCTGCACGCGAGTATCGAGTCCGACCTTCTCGCAGAAGTCCTGCAACGCCAAACAATTCATGACGGTGCCGAGCATGCCCATGTAGTCGGCCCGAGCGCGTTCCATACCGCGTTCTGACAATTGAGCGCCTCGGAAGTAGTTTCCGCCGCCAATGACGACGGCAACTTCCGTGCCCGATCGAACAACGTCGACAATCTGGCGAGCGATGGAGGCGACGACATCGGGGTCGACACCTAGGCCCCCACCACCGGCGAAGGCCTCCCCGCTCAACTTAAGCAGGACCCGCTTCCACCCGCCTTCGGGCGCCTGGGGCCAGGTTTCGATCGTGCCTTCAAGGGAAGGCTGAACCGGCTCCGATGCCTTGGACCGATCCATGAGCCTTCCCCTTCGCTCGACTACGCCTGGCCAGGCTCGAACCTAGCGAAAGCGCGAATAGTTGTGCCGGTTTCTGCCAGGACATCCGTCACGGACTTCTTGTTATCTACCACGCTTGGCTGCTCAAGTAGGACGTTGTCCTTGAAGAATGCGTTTACCCGACCCTCGACGATCTTGGGGATGGCCTGCTCTGGCTTGCCCTCTTCCTTGGCTGCAGTCTCGGCGATGCGTCGCTCGTTTTCGACTGTCTCCGCTGGCACTTCGTCGCGCGTGAGGAACTGCGGGCGCATCGCGGCGATCTGCATAGCCACACCCTTGGCTGCTTCCTCGTCGCCGTCGTAGGCCACAAGGACGCCAACCTGCGGGGGCAGGTCCGAGGCGCGGCGGTGCAGGTACGTCGTTGCGGGAGCCTGAACAGTGGCCACGCGACCGAGCTCGATTTTTTCGCCGATTACGCCGGCCATCTCGGCGACGGTGTCCTCGACGGTGTTGCCGGTGTCGAGGGTGGATGCCAGGAGTGCATCACGGTCAGCGACCTGGCCGTCGAAGGCAGCCTTGGCCAGGGTTCCTGCAAGCGCCTGGAACTCCTCGCCCTTGGCGACGAAGTCGGTCTCACAAAGAACCTCAACCATGGTGTTGTCGATCGCGGCAACAACACCATTGGACGCTGTTCGCTCGGCACCTCGCTTGGCAGCCTTGGCTGCACCCGAGATGCGCAAAGCCTCGACGGCCTTGTCGAAATCGCCGTCGCTCTCCTCGAGAGCCTTCTTGCACTCCATCATTCCCGCGGAGGTCATCTCGCGGAGCCGCTTAACGTCAGCGGCGGTAATCGTTGCCATCAGCTTCCTTCTGCTCTTAGGTCGTGCGGGGTTGTTCGTATGGGCGGGTAGAACGCTGCCGGTCCGGCGCTAGGTGCCGAACTAGGCCTGTTCGGGGCTTGCCTCGGGGCTTGCCTCGGGGCTTGCCTGAACGACGACGGCCGTGTCGGCCGCAGCTGCCGCCTCGTCGGCGGCACCCTCTCCGGCGAGAAGCTCACGCTCCCACTCGGCCAGCGGCTCTTCGGCGGCACCCTCGGTGCTGCCCGCACCCGCGCGTGCCATGAGGCCCTCGGCGACCGCATCGGCCATCACTCGGGTTAGAAGAGCGACCGAGCGAATGGCGTCGTCGTTGCCCGGAATCGGGAAATCGACCTCGTCGGGATCGCAGTTGGTGTCCAGCACCGCAATGACCGGGATGCCGAGCTTGTGCGCCTCGCCGACGGCGATGTGCTCCTTCTTGGTGTCCACGACCCAAATGGCGCTTGGGATCTTGGCCATGTCGCGGATACCACCGAGAGTGCGCTCGAGCTTTTCCTTCTCACGACGCATCATGAGGAGTTCCTTCTTGGTCAGACCAGAACCTGCGACGTCGTCAAAGTCGATCTCCTCGAGCTCCTTGAGGCGCTGGAGACGCTTGTGCACGGTGTTGAAGTTAGTGAGCATTCCGCCGAGCCAGCGCTGGTTGACGTAGGGCATGCCCACGCGATTCGCCTGCTCAGCGATCGCCTCTTGGCCCTGCTTCTTGGTGCCGACGAACATGATGGAACCGCCGTGCGCGACGGTTTCCTTGACGTACTCGTAGGCGCGATCGATGTACGAAAGCGACTGCTGCAGATCAATGATGTAGATGCCATTGCGCTCAGTGAAAATGAAGCGCTTCATCTTGGGGTTCCAGCGACGGGTCTGGTGTCCGAAGTGGACACCGCTTTCCAGCAGCTGGCGCATCGTGACGACGGCCATGGTCGTTCTCCTTCTCAAGGGCGCGCGCGCCCGTATGCGGTAGTTGCCCACCGCGTGCGGTTGTCGGTCCACCCGGCGGGTGAACCCCTGGCGACCTCGACCTGCCCGCCCACCGAGGTGGGACCGTCGAGCGTGTCGGCGGTGCTGGGCACCGCTGAAGGCCGCGCGAAATATGTCTTCCCGTAGGAAGCCTGCCAAGTGTAGGGGGCCGGGGACTTCGCCCATCGCACAGGGCTCGTCCACAGTCCCCGTGCTGTTCATCCCCAGACTCAGGTGAGGTCTGGTGGTCGATCCCTCACTCGGGTGAGCCTGCTTTGCATGTGGACGACGACGATTTCCCTCCTGACCGCCGCAGCGCTGGCCGCCGGGTCCCCCTCCGGGAATTGGGTCACTCCCCTGGCCTCCGGCTGGACCGCCGTAGTCCAGGCCTTCGAGCGCCCGCACAATCGATTCGCCCCCGGCCACCGTGGCGTGGACTTCTCCGCCCCTGCCGGATCGAGCGTTCGCGCGATCGGCCCAGGGCGGGTGGCATTCGTTGGTGACGTGGCCGGGACACCGACCGTCAGCGTGGAACATCCCAGGTCGTGGCTGAGGTCGACATATCAACCGGTCGAGGCCTCAGTTGAGGTCGGAGCAGTCGTGTCACCTGGGGACCGCCTTGGAGCCGTGGTGGAGGGCTCGAAGCATTGCGTTCGGCCCTGCCTGCACCTGGGACTGAAGCGACCAGCGTGGGAAGCCAGAGACGCAATGACCGATCCGTATGTGGACCCTCGAGGGTGGATTCAGCAGCAACCGGTGCTCAAGCCGCTAGTTCCCTGACCGCGGATGGGCTTGCTCGAACGTGCTTCGCAAACGTTCCACCGACACGTGGGTGTACCGCTGGGTGGTGGCCAGGTTCGCGTGACCGAGGAGTTCTTGTACCGACCGCAGATCGGCGCCGCCTTCAAGAACGTGCGTTGCGGCGCTGTGCCGCATCGCGTGCGGGCCAACCATCGGAACGCCGGCGGCGTCGCTGGCCCTGCGAACAATGGACCGCACCATTCGAGGGTCGATGCGCAGGCCCCGTTCACCCACGAACAGTGCATGCACCGATGGTTCAGCCAAGTCACCACGCACCCGGCGCCACGCTTCCAAGGCCCGCACCGCGGGAAGCCCAAAGGGAACCGTGCGTTCCTTGCCACCCTTACCTAGAACGCGCAGCGTCCGGTTGCCGTCGTCAACATCGTCGACATCCAAGCCGCAGAGCTCAGACACACGAATCGCTGTGCCGTAGAGGACCTCGAGGATTGCGTGATCTCGCGCTGCCACCGGTGAGCCGTCGTGCCGGGACGCGAACTCGACAACCTGCAGCGCTTGGTTTTGGTCAAGCACCGTGGGCATGTGGGTGCCAACCCTCGGGCTGACCAGACGATGTCCCGGATCGTTGCTGCAGACACCCTGCCGGGTGCACCACGCGGTGAAGCCTCGAGCGGAGGCTGCGCGCCGGGCGATAGTCGATCGCGACAAGCCCGTCTGGGTCGCAGCGGCTAACCAGGCACGAAGGGTGGTGAGTGCAAGGTCGGCAGGTGTTTCCACCCCACGAGCAAGACAAAAGGACATCAGATCGCCCACGTCCGACAAATAGGCACGGACGGTGTGCGCACTTCGATTCCGCTCGTCGCGCAAATGGCGAGCGAATCCGTCGATGGACTCCTGCCAGGCCGCAGGTATCGAATCGCTCACCTGCCCATGGTGGCAATGTCAATGGCGATGACGCGTCAGACTCGCCCATCGCGTTGGAGGGTTGCCCGAAAGACCCACCCGTCTGTGCCTCGACGCTCAACCAGTCCCATCCGTTCAGCGCACTCCAGCTGCTCGAGGGCAATGGGCGCTAAAGCGCCGCTGCGAACCGCTACATCCTCCAGGCGGAGCCCCGCCGACGATGTCTGTGAACTGGGCAGGACATCGAGCACCTCGCGCATTGATGCGCTGACGGCGTCGGGCCCATCGGCAGGATCCGGACTCACGAACATGCCGTCGATGGCGGTTCGAACATCATTGACGTCTGCGGCGAGGGTTGCGATGCCATCGTGAATCAAGCGGTGTGTGCCTTGAGAGGTCTCTGACGTGACGGGGCCAGGCACCGCGAGAACCGGGCGGTTCATTTCAGCCGCGCTTGATGCCGTCCTAGCCGATCCCGAGCGGCGCGCGGCCTCGACCACACAGGTGGCGTTAGCCAATGCAGCGATCAATCGGTTACGAGTGAGGAATCGCCGCCGCCGCACCGTTTCACCCAGCGGTGCTTCGCTGAGGATCACACCGCGCTCAACGATCTCGGCGAACAGCCCTTCGTGTCCGCGGGGGTATGCCATGTCGACTCCGCCGGCAACTACGCAGATCGTCACACCCTCCACCGCCAGAGCTCCACGATGAGCAGCAGCGTCGATGCCGTAGGCACCCCCGGAAATAACACTCAACTGCTCGCTCGCCAACTGCGCAGCCCAATCCCGGGCCACCCATTCCCCGTAACGGGTGCAGGCCCTCGCACCCACGATTGCGACTGATCTGACGGTGTGCAGGCGTGGGTTAGCTTCGCCCCAGCACCACACAGCCAAAGGCCGGTGTGCTCCTAGATCGGCCAACCTGCCGGGCCATTGCGGATCTCCCGGCAGCACAACGCGGGCGCCGATCTCCTCACCTCGATCAATCAGTGCCGCGAGATCGAGCGCGGCTAGTCGGCGTCCGATCGCTTCGGCACGTGGGACTCGCACCAACGTTCGCCGGCCAGCCAGAAGCGATGCGACGGTCGCGGTCGGGCTCGTCATGTCAATGAGGTCCGCTAGACCGGCCTCACCAGGTTCACAAACCGCGGCAAGTGCGATCCGGGCTCGGCGTTGGATGCGATTGTCATCGCAGTCCGGATCAGCTTCGGGACTCTTGGCTTTCATGTGACCTCGTCCCACAGCGGTTGGTGCAACTCGATTGCCTCGCGAACATGCTCGGCTCGTGGTGCATCCCGACAGTCCAAGTCCGCGAGGGTCCACGCCACCCGGGCCACACGATGGGTAGAGCGCATACCACCGCTGTCTCGCAAATGGGCGTTGATCACCTCCGTTGCATCCGCTCCCATCGGAACGTCCATCAGTGTCGCAACAGGAACTGCCGCGTTGGTTCCGCCCCAGCGGTGCCTCGCGCGCTCGCGGGCGTCACGCACGCGAGCAGCCACCACTGCGCTGGATTCACCACGATTGGTTCCATGGACAGGCTGGAGTCGAACTCGCAGATCAATTCGATCTAGCAGTGGCCCGGAGATGCGTTGCGCATAGGAACTGATTGCCGTTCGCGGACAGCAACACTGGCGACGCAGGCGCGGTGGCGCGTGACGGTAGCCGCACGGACATGGGTTTGCGGCCAAGAGCAACTGGAAGTCAGCCGGAACTTCTCCCGACCACCCGGCACGGTGCAGGCTCACCACACCGCTTTCCAGCGGCTGACGCAGCGCCTCCAACGAGTTGCGCGGAAACTCAGGAGCCTCGTCCAAGAACAGCACTCCGCGATGCGCCAGCGAAACAGATCCCGGACGAACAGACCCACCACCAACGGATCCGAGAAGCGCCGCGGGACTCGAGGAATGGTGGGGCGCTTGAAAGGGTGGTCGAGCATCTTCTCCGGTAACCACATCACTGCTGGACACCAACGCATGCACCGCCATCACATCGACAGATTCCGCTGCAGTCAGATCCGGCAAAAGACTCGGTAGCCGCTCGGCGAGCAAAGTTTTTCCTACACCGGGAGGCCCCAACATCGCCAGACTGTGACGACCTGCTGCAGCGATCTCCAGGCACCGACGTCCTTCGACTTGATCAATCACATCGGCAAGATCCAGCTCCTCGCGAACCCGAGGCACCGCCCGCCCCGGGTCGTGCCTCAGGCCAGGGTCTTCTCCGGTCAATACGGCAACTGCATGCGCAAGCGACGTAACACCAATAACTTCCATACCCGGGACACGAGAGCACTCATCTACGTGTTCGGCCGGTACGACGATCGTTGCGAAACCCGCCTGCCGCGCTGCGCAGGCCACGGTGATCGCTCCGGGGACCGCCCGCACTCGACCGTCAAGACCCAGTTCACCCACGATCACTGAGGCGGCATCACTAGGAAGTTCTATCTGCTCGTCAGCCGCCAGCACGCCAATGGCTATTGGCAAGTCCAGGCCCGTTCCGTGTTTGCGCACATGTGCCGGAGATAGCCCGATGGTGACCCTCCCCAACGGCCACCCCAGTCCTGCGTTGCCAACGGCACATCGTGCTCGATGCCGCGCTTCATTGATGGAGGCATCGGCCAACCCGACCAGGCCCACTGTCGGCAATCCCTGCGACACATCGACTTCCACGGTCACAACGGTTCCGGCCATGCCGGCAATCACCGCTCCGTGGACGTGGGCCAGACCCACGTCACACCGCCCGCAGGTGTTCGATGATGGGTTGCCCAACACTGGTCAGCGTCACACCCACCACATCGAAACGCATAGCTGGCGCGTGTACGCATCGTTGATCCAGCCACGCCAAGGCGAGCGAGCGCAGGGCTCGCAGTTTGCGCTGGGTCACCGCCTCCAGCGGTGCACCGAAAGCGATCGAGCGTCGAGTCTTGACTTCAACGATCACGAGGGTGTCACCATCCCTGGCGACTACATCGAGTTCGCCTCGGATTTTGGCTCCGTGTGGACGCCAGTTGCGATCCAAGATCAGCATTCCTTGCTCACGCAGGTAAGCAGCCGCTAGATCTTCACCACGCTGACCCAAAGCAATGCGATCATCGGGTCGACCATGGACTTCCTTGGTTTCAGACATGGCGACAGCGTGCGTCGATGAACCGCAAGAAAACTAGAGACGTATCGACGCGTGTGGATAGCTCGAACAGCGGCTGTGGAGAACCCACGGCCGTTCCAGCCTCTTACTTGCCTAACATCAGGCGCTCAACTGTCAGATTGGGCGAATCGATCGAAAGTCGGTCGATCAAGACATCGCCGGCTTGTTCTGCCACCCCAAGCGCCTGCGGCCCCAACGAATCAATAATGAATAAGGCGGAACGCGTGTCTGCGCCGATGCGAGTTCGAACGCACTGACGCCAGTTCCACCGCCGACACGTGACTCCCGCGTCGTCACGCCACACGATCTCCCCCGCCGGAACGATATCGGTCGTCGGCTCACCGTCACTGACGGTGTCAAATTCCTCGGTTCCTTCAGCGATGATCAACTGTGGCGGTCCGACGTATGCGTGCAGATTCTCGCCTCCGATCGGAACCCGGTGAAGAACGGAAACCGCGTTGTATGTATCCGTGATCCTGTCAATGCGCGGCAGGCCACTGGACGCACGCCGCATCAATGACTCAACACTCGACCGGGCTTGGCGGGGCTTGACTCCAAAGGATGCGTAGGCCTCACGCCAACGCAGGATTTCCGCCAAGTCATGGGCAACACCGTCACCAATCGCAGCTATTGCCGACTTCTCAGCCTCGTTCAACAATGCTTCGCTCGCGCTGGTGACGGGTCCGGGTTCAAGGCCTTCAATAATCAGCACGACCGCCACATAATCCGGGAACTGCTCGCTCACCTGTGGATCGATTCGAACGCTGCCCAGTTCGATCATGGCATCAGCCCAGGTTCCATGATGCTCGGTGCTGCGCAGTGAGCCCGTATTGCGTAATCGCGGCGCGGTGAGCCGCAGTTCCGTAGCCGACATTCCGATCCCACGCATAGCTTGGAAAAGACCTGTGCAGATCACGCATCAACGCATCGCGCTCTTGCTTGGCCACGATCGATGCCGCCGCAATGCTCACACAGGTTGCATCACCCTTAATGACCGTGTGCACCGGCCAACGCCCATCTATTGGTGTCACGAAGTCGTGACGTCCATCGAGCAGGATCGATCCGGCGAAGAACTGCTTGGCGATCTCGGCCGTGGCCTCAACCGCGCCCTCCCCCAACGCCCGAGTGATGCCCACTTCATCTATTCGAGTTGCAGGTACGTGAACGACGACAACTTCCACGGCCCACGAGCGGATTGGTTCGCATAAGTCGCGTCGTCGTCGTTCGCTTAAGGCCTTGGAATCGCGGATGCCCGAGGGTGGATCAACACAGTCGAGGCCGACGGCAACAGCGCCGATGGTGACCGGACCCGCGAGCGCGCCACGGCCCACTTCGTCGATCGCCACCACAACGCCGGACGGGTGCGATGACAGCAAGGACCGCTCGAGGTCCATTGTGGGTTCGGTTGAAGCCACCACTAGCCCAGCGCCGGATTGCCGAAGATGGACGGAATCGTCTCAATGGCAAATCGGTCGAAGGGCCACAACACCAACACGACTCGACCCACAGCGTTAGCTTCTGGAACCGCACCGTCGTTGACGTCGAGGTGATAACGCGAATCTCGAGAGTTGCCTCGGTTGTCGCCCAAGACGAACATCGAATTGTCTGGAACGGTTACATCGAAGCGCACCTGATCGGTGGGCCCAATGATGTAGTCCTCATCCAACGGCACACCGTTGACCACGATCCGACCCTCGGCGTCGCAGCAGGCGACCCGGTCACCGCCAACGCCTATTGCACGCTTGACCAAATCATCGCCTGTGTCGCTCGGTAGGACTCCAATGAAGGTCAGTGCCTGCCGAAATTGTGTTCGCCAGTTATCGGCCGGTGGTGGTGGATCCGGGAGCCAATCACCGGGGTCCTTGAAAACGACGATCTCACCGCGCGATACGCCGGAGATCTCCGTGGTGACCTTCGACGCGATGATCCGATCTCCCGGTCGTAGCGTGTCCTCCATCGATGCACTGGGGACATAAAAGGCTTGCAGCAAGAAGGCGCGGATCAAGGCCGATAGCGCGAGAGCGACCACGACGATCACGACAATTTCGCGAAGGCCTCGCCAGAACGGATGGATGCGCCTCTTCTCGCGCGCGTGTTTACCCGGTTGATCCTTGCTCATCGGATAGTCACATTCACGAAGCGTCAGCGTTCGCGTACTGCGGCAACGGAATGTTTTGGATGCGACCAATCGGCCACAGAACCGTCATTGCACGTCCGATGACCGAGGATTCGGGAACGAATCCGCCGCCCGGATCCCCCATGTGCGAGCGGGAGTCAGCAGATGCTGATCGATGATCTCCCATAACCCACAGCATGCCCCCTGGGACCTCAACATCGAAGGGTTGCAGACTCGGCGAGTCCCCAGGAAAGAGATAGTCCTCGATAATTGGCTCACCGTTGACGGTGATGCGCCCGTCTGCATCGCAGCACGTGACGCGATCACCCCCCGTGCCGATCACCCGCTTGATGAAATCCGTTGAGTCAGGCGCGACAAGGCCGAACGACTGCCCGACCCAGACCAAGGCACCGCTGATCGGGTCTCGGTCTGGAACAACCTGCGGTGGAACGAAAGACCCAGCTCCATCGAACACGACAACGTCACCACGCGCGATGTCGCGGACGTTGTAAACCGCGCGGTTGACCAAGACGCGGTCACCGATTTGGAGTGTGTTCTCCATTGATCCCGAGGGGATGGAGAAAGGCTTGACAAGGAAAGTTGTGATGAGCAGGACGACCCCGAGGGCAACGATGATCGTTACCGGGATGTCCCACCAAGTTTGCCGACCGCGATCGGCCAAGGTCAGCTCTCCGAAGTCTTGGCGTTCGCCGGCACGTTCTCGCGGCGCTCGCGGATCTTCGCGGCCTTACCGCGCAGGCCACGCAGGTAGTAGAGCTTGGCGCGACGGACATCACCGCGGGTGACGACCTCGATCTTCTCTACGACGGGAGAGTGCAGCGGGAAGGTGCGCTCGACACCGACGCCGTAGGAAACCTTGCGTACGGTGTAGGTCTCGCTGGCGCCCGAACCGGACCGGGCGATAACGACGCCCTGGAAGACCTGGACACGGGTCTTGTTGCCTTCGACGACCTTCACGTGAACCTTCACGGTGTCGCCTGCACGAAACTCGGGGATGTCGTCCCGCAGAACGGCGGCATCGACTGAATCGAGGGTCTTCATGTCTACATCTCTTCCTGTAAGCGCCACAAGTCGCCCACGGCTAGGTGGAGTGTTCCGCCCTCATGCGTCCCTCGTGGCAGACGTCGGGCGAGCCGCATTAGTGTGCCACACGGACAAATCCCGCCCCGTCGGGGTGGAACCGGTTGACTCCTCGGGTGTGACTGACGGGCCGCGCGCGAGATCAGGGGGCGAGGTCTGGGCGACGCTCAACGGTCCGCTCAACCGCCTGTTGCTCGCGCCATTGTTTGATCCGACCGTGGTCTCCCGACAGCAGGACCTCGGGAACCTCGATCTCTCGCCATACGTGCGGCTTGGTGAAGACCGGCCCCTCTAGCGGTGCCCCGTTGGATCTGCTGAAGGAATCGTCCGTCGCACTCTCAGCATTGCCCAGCACGCCGGGAATCAGCCGGACAGCAGCTTCGACCATCACCAAAGCGGCCGCCTCACCCCCGGCCAACACGTAATCACCGATTGAGTACTCGACAACCCCGGCCCAGTCGTCGCGGTTTGCGTAGTGCTCCGCGACGCGCGAGTCGATGCCCTCGTAGCGCCCGCAGGCGATAACCACATGCGACATCTCCGAAAGGGCGACGGCGGCGGCTTGGTCGTACCTGAATCCCGAGGGCGTGGGGATTACCAGCAAGGGAGGCGCGTCTGACTGCGCGCAAATCTCGTCGAGCACCATGCCCCAGGGCTCGGGCATCATGACCATGCCCGGACCTCCGCCATAGGGAGTGTCATCCACACTGCGGTGCTTGTCGGTTGCGTAGCCGCGCAGATCGTGAACAAGAATATCGACGATTCCTGACTCGTGAGCCTTGCCCACGAGCGATAGCTCCAGCGGAGTCAGGTACTCCGGGAAGATTGAAACGATGTCGATCCGCATCAGGAATCTCGATCCAGCGCGTTCTCGTCAACCTCGTCGTCTGTTAGATCGTCAAGCAATCCGTTGGGCGGAGTTACGACGAGCCGCTTGGCGGTTACATCGATCGTCGGCACAAAAGCCGCAACGAACGGGATGAGGATTTCCTTATCCTCAGGGGTGCGCACTACCAACAGGTCTTGAGCCGGCAGATGCGAAACTTCTGCTACGACGCCGATGCTTGTTCCCGATTCATCGACCACCTCGCAGCCTTCAAGGTCGGAGTCGTAGAACTCCTCAGGATCGTCAGGTCGCTCATCGTCGGGCCGGTCCACGCTCACCATCTGGTTGCGCAGTTGCTCCACGGCGGTGCGATCGTCGTAGCCCTCGAACGTCAACAGCAATCGACCGCTGTGCCACGTGGCCGACGTAATGGTCAGCTCGAGTCCAGAGTCAGTCAGTAGTTGCGAGCCGACGGCGAAGCGCCGGTCGGGTTCATCCGTTCGGACCTCGATACTCGCGGCTCCACGAATTCCGTGGGCTCGTCCGATGCGCCCGACGACAACGAGCACGATTTGTTCTTAGCGCTCAGCGACGTCGAGGAAGTCCACACGAACGCCACGACCACCGTTGATCGAGGTGATCACCGTGCGAAGTGCCGTTGCCGTGCGACCTCCACGACCGATAACGCGACCCATATCGGACGGGTTCACCGAAACTGCGAGAGTCGTTCCCCGGCGCCCCGAGCGCTCAGACACCGAGACGTCGTCGGGGTTATCCACGATCCCGCGGACCAGGTGACCCAACGCCTCGTCCAGCATTACTCGGCCTTTTCCTCAGCCGGAGCCTCGTCGTCGGCCTTGTCCTCACCGGTGACGGCTTCTTTGGCAGCTTCGACGGCCTCTTCAACCTTCTCAGCCACGGCCTCGGCGACTTCTTCAACCTTTTCGACTACGGCCTCGACGACCTCTTCGACCTTCTCGGCAGCTTCCTCGACCGCGGCTTCTACCTTCTTGGGCGCCGGGGTCTTGGGTTCAGAGGCGGCCTCCTTGACCGCTGCCTCGTAGGCGAGCTTCTTGTCGGCCTTGGGCTCAGCGACCTTCAGCGTGCCCTCGGCACCCGGCTCGCCCTTGAACTTCTGCCAGTCACCGGTGACCTTGAGGATCGCGGCGACAGCCTCGGTCGGCTGAGCGCCGACTCCGAGCCAGTACTGCACGCGCTCGGAGTCGACCTGGATCAGGCTCGGCTCCTGCAGCGGCTGATAGATACCGATCTCCTCGATGGCACGACCGTTGCGGGCGGTGCGGGAATCGGCGACGACGACGCGGTACTGGGGTGCGTGGACCTTGCCCACGCGCTTCAACTTGATCTTGACGGCCACGGGTGGCTTTTCTCCTGACGTGTGGTGGACGGTCTCGCTTCGGCGTGGGGTGCCACGCTTGACCGACTCATGGACCGCCGCGGGCGAGGTGAGAGGGCCACGCCTTCGACGAGAACCCCGAAAGTGTGCCAGAGGTAGTCGGGGCGCAGCCACGCGGGGGCATGCCCACGGCACTGTGGGGGACCTGCCTCGTTTCCCCCGGGATTGCGGGGAAACCTCTTCGTATTCCCCGCAATCCAGGGGAACCGGGCGTTTGGGGTTAGGAGAGGAGCTTTTTGAGGTCGTCCGGCAGGTCCGAAAGATCCGGAGGCGTCATGTCGGCTCCGCCGGGCTGACCCGCGGAATTCACCCCCAGCATTCCTCCCTGTTGGCCACCACCCGCGCCGGCTGACTGGCCGGACTCCTGCGCGGCACGCTTGGCGGGATTGCCACTACGACCCTTCTTGGCCTTACGGCCGGCCTGTTTGGGCATCTTGCCTTTGGACTTCTTTCCGCCGCCTCCTGGCATGCCAGGCATACCGGGCATGCCAGGCATTCCCCCACCCTTGCCCATCTGCTTCATCATCTTCTGGGCCTCGCCAAAGCGTTCGATCAGGGAATTGACATCGCTGACCTGAGTGCCTGAACCCTTGGCGATTCGAGCTCGGCGTGAGCCGTTGAGGATCTTGGGGTCTTGACGCTCGGCCGGCGTCATGGACTGAATGATGGCCGAGACTCGGTCGAGTTCGCGATCGTCCACCTGGTCGAGTTGGGCCTTCATGTCCCCCATGCCTGGGAGCATCCCCAGGATCTTGCCCAGCGAGCCCATCTTCTTGATGGACTGCATCTGATCCAGGAAATCCTCGAGGGTGAAGTCTTCACCAGCCGTGACCTTGCGGGCCATCCTCTCGGCTTGTTCGGCGTCGAAGGCCTTTTCCGCCTGCTCGATCAAGGTGAGGACGTCGCCCATGTCGAGGATTCGGTTCGCCATCCGGTCAGGATGGAAGGCTTCGAAGTCCGAGAGTTGCTCGCCGACTGAAGCGAACATGATTGGTTTGCCGGTGACGGTAACGATCGACAGCGCGGCGCCACCGCGAGCATCGCCATCGAGTTTGGTTAGGACAACACCGTCAAAGCCAACCTGCTCGCCGAATTGCTCGGCTGTCGCGACGGCGTCCTGTCCGATCATTGCGTCGACGACGAGAAGGACGTTTTCGGGCTGCACCGCCTCGCGCACCTGACGCAGCTGGTCCATGAGTTCGGCGTCAATAGCCAGGCGGCCGGCGGTATCGACGATTACGACATCGTGCAGCGCGGATTCGGCGTGCTTGCGTGCGTCGCGAGCCACTTGGACTGGGTCACCGATGCCGTTCCCGGGCTCGGGAGCGAACACGGGAACCTCAGCTCGCTCGCCCATGACCTTCAACTGGTCAACGGCGTTGGGGCGTTGCAGGTCGGCCGCGACAAGCAGCGGAGCGTGTCCGTCAGCCTTCAGATGGGACGCGAGTTTTCCAGCGAGCGTGGTCTTGCCTGCTCCTTGCAAGCCGGTAAGCAGGATGAATGTCGGGCCAGTTTTGGCGAACTGCAGCGGCCTGGCCTGCCCGCCGAGGATGTCGATGAGTTCCTCGTGGACGATCTTGACGACTTGCTGGCCGGGGTTCAGGGCGCCAGAGACCTCTGACGAGAGGGCACGCTCTTTGACGCGAGTAGTGAATGCTCGGACAACCGGTAGCGCGACGTCGGCTTCGAGAAGCGCCGTTCGGATTTCTTTGACGGTCGCGTCTATGTCCGCCTCAGAGAGACGACCCTTGCCCCGGAGACCCTTGAAGGTCTCGGACAACCGGTCAGACAGCGACGCGAACACTCCGGCTCCTCAAGCGACGACGACACGAAAGACGCTGCATCAGCGTTCGGTCAGACTAACGCGCCTCGAGGGACGCCTGCACCGTGGTGCGCACGGCATCGGCGTGGTCGGGGCTCAACGGAGCACCAAGACGGTCCGTCACGAAGAACGCATCCACCACCTCCGAACCCAAGGTGTCGATCTTGGCGCCTGTCACGAGGCTGTCCGACGCCACCAGGGCAGACGTAATTCGGTGCAAGAGTGCGGGCTCGTCATGTGCGCGAACCTCAATCACGGTGTGGTTGGCCGCCGCAGTGTCCACGATGACCTTTGGTGCCGCACCTGATGATCGCCCCTCGCGGCCCTCTGACCGCCGCCTGAGCCGATCGGCCACATCGAGGTCCCCTGCGATAGCGGCACGAACATCAGAGGCCATCGCCCGCTCGTCGGGGGGATCACCAAATAGCGGTCGCACGTACCACTCCTGCGCGGCCCGGCCGCATTCTGTGCGAATGCGTGCGCCACGAACCTGAAGCCGATGCAAGGTCAACACTCCAGCGACTGTTGCGAGAAGTCCGAACCGGTCTGGAGCCGAGACAACGATCGAACATCCGTCATCCGCAGGAACCAGCCTCAACGTGGTGTCCCCGGTCTCAGCGAGCGCATCGGCCATGACAGCGGACTTGCCCCCCTCGTCGCGTAGTTCGGTTGCCTCGCCTCGCATGTGAACCTTGCACTCGTTGACGAGATCCGAGACCAAACGCCGACGCCACGAGGTGCGCACGGACGGACCGGTTGCTTGCGCATCGGCCCACGTGAGCGCGTGCAGTAGTTCGAGGGTGTCAACGTCGGCAATTCGGCTCGTGATTGCCTCCACTGTCGCCGGATCTTCCAGATCCCGACGCGTCGCGACATCGGGCAGGAGCAGGTGCTGGCGAACAAGCACGTCTAGGACGTTTACCTCCTCCTCGGCGAATCCCATGCGTTCGGCGATGTCTCGGGCCATCTCCGCACCGACGATGCTGTGGTCTCCCGGGTATCCCTTGCCGATGTCATGCAGGAACGCACCGACCAGTAACAGGTCGGGACGTGAGACGTCACGAGCGCGTTCGGCCGCGTGCACCGTCGTCTCGACTAGGTGTCGATCGACCGTGTACTCGTGCATCGGGTTGCGCTGCGGCAGCGATCGCACGGCTTCCCATTCGGGTACGAGCGCAGAGATGATCCCGGCTTGATCCAGCGCTTCGAGAACAGGCACCGCCGACTTTCCAGCGCCGAGAAGTGAGACGAACGATTGACGAAGATCGTTGTTCCATGGCTCACTGACCGGTATGCACGCCGAAACGCGTTCGACCGTCGCCGGGGCCAGCATCGCCGACGCTTGCGCTGCGGCAGCTGCCGCCCGCAACACCAGGCCTCGGTCCTCCGCGGGCTTGGCACCGCGCGCCAGCGACACCTCACCCTCGACGAGAACTACTCCCTCAGCGAGTGGCACTCGTTCTGGACCGTTGTTGTTCGACGACGAACGGCGAGTCAACCGACGCAGAACCCGAGGTGCCAGGCTCACGGGCTTCTTGGTTGTACGTAGTGCCCGGTACCACGCTACGTCGCTCGCGTAGGCAATGTCGCGGGCCGCGAGATAGACCGTTCGTAGCAGGTCATCGGCGTTGGCGTCCTCACCAAGCAGGCCGGACAAGTCCGATGCGATCTCATCGTGGTCTTGCATCGACAAGCGGTCACGGAGCCCTCGCGCATGAAGGGCGTCTCGCACATCGAGGAGGGTGGCAACTGCTGCGGGCCAACTGGTACGCGGCACTTCGACCGTCCACGAGGCTGCAAGCGCTCGCAACAAGACCGCATCGCGCAGGCCCCCGTAGGCCTCTTTGAGGTCTGGCTCCAGTAATTGCGCGAGGTCGCCGACGCGGGAGCGGCGTTGTGTCGCAGTTGCGTGAAGTTCAGCAAGCCGGTCCCCCGCGCTAGCCCGCCAATCTCCCAAAATGCCCGACCTTAAGGACTCACCGAGTTCGGTGCTGCCTGCCACGACGCGCGCATCCACCAAACCCAGAACGACTTTAAAGTCATCGCGCGCGAGAGTGCGAGCTTGGGCGATCGTGCGCACCGAGTGATCCAGCGCGATCTTCGAATCCCACACTGGGTACCAAATCGCCGAGGCAACCTCCTCCACCCGCAGTGCTGACGGCTCGTGCACCAGCAGGACGTCGATGTCGCTTCCAAGCGACATCTCGCGACGTCCGTAGCCACCGACCGCCACAAGCGCGAACTGCGACGCATCTGTCTTGGCCGACTCGACCGCCTCAAGGAACAGTCCCCTCAGCCAAACGTCGGTGGCATCGGACAGCAGCGCTCGGCGCTCGGACCCTGCGAGGTCCGAGCGCCGAGCGATCTTCTGCCGTTCGTCGGCTAATTGGCCCATCGAGCTAGAGCGCCTCCGCGCCTGTCTCACCCGTTCGCACCCGCACGACCGAGTCAACAGGAACGGCCCAGACCTTGCCGTCACCGATCTTGCCCGTCTGAGCGGCACCAACGATCGCGTCGATCAGTTCCCCGGCGCGATCGTCGTCGATCACAATCTCGATGCGCACCTTCGGTACGAGCTCGACCGTGTACTCAGCTCCGCGATAGACCTCCGTGTGGCCCCGCTGCCGACCGAATCCGGAGGCCTCCGAAACGGTCATCCCGTGGACATCCAGCGCCTCAACGGCGGTCTTGACGTCGTCCAACTTGAACGGCTTGATGATCGCTGTAACCAACTTCATGACTACTCCACCTCCTTGGCGCGGGCAGCGTGCCCAACGCCTGCGAACGCACCACCGGCGCCGGAGTCACCAAACTCGTAGGCGGTCTCCGCGTGCTCGGCACGATCGATGCCCATCAACTCGTCCTCTTCGTCCTCGCGGATGCCCATGGTGGCCTTCAACACGAGAGCAATGATGCCCGCGAGGATGAAGGAGTAGACCAGGACGCCTGCAGCAGCGATGATCTGGACGATCAGCAGGTTGACGTTTCCGCCGTAGAGCAGGCCGTTTTGACCACCCTCGGCTGCGATGTCCGACGCAAGGAAGCCCAGCGCCAGGGTTCCGACGATGCCACCCACAAGGTGGATACCGACAACGTCGAAGGAATCGTCGTAACCCAGCTTGTATTTCAGTGTGACGGCCCATGCACAAACAGCACCGGAGATGAGGCCGATCAAAATCGCACCAAGCGGCGTGACGTTGGCACAGGCCGGAGTGATGGCAACCAGACCGGCAACGATGCCCGACGCGGCACCCAGTGACGTCGCCTTCCCGTCGCGAATCTTTTCCACGATCAACCACGCAATACCGGCGCCGCAGGTAGCGACCAGCGTGTTGGTAGCGGCGATAGCGGCGGTGTTGTCGGCGGCGTAGGCCGATCCGGCGTTGAAGCCGAACCATCCGAACCACAGGAGGCCAGCACCCAACATGACCATGGTTAGGTTGTGCGGGCGCATCGGTGTCTTCGGCCAACCAAGGCGCTTACCCAAGATGATGCAGACCGCGAGTGCAGCCGCACCAGCGTTGATGTGGACCGCTGTTCCACCGGCGAAGTCGATTACTTCAGCACCACCGATATTGAGCTGGCCGATCCAGCCACCGCCCCAGACCCAGTGGGCCACGGGGAAGTAGACCAGCGACGCCCAAATGGCAGCGAAGATGATCCAAGCGCCGAACTTCATGCGGTCAGCGAGTGCACCGGCGATGAGGCCGACGGTCAAGCACGCGAACATCGCCTGGAACACGACGTCGACCATGACCGGGAATGCATCTCCCTCTGCCGGCGGCGCGAGTGCGGCCTCAAGCCCGAAGTAGTCGGTGAAGCTACCGACGAAGTAGCCGGCGGTAGATCCGTAAGCCATTGAGTAGCCGTAGATCGCCCAGAGAATGCCGACGATGAACAACGCGCCCATGACCATCATGAGCATGTTGAGAACTGATTTCGACCTGTTCATTCCTCCGTAGAAGAACGCGAGGCCGGGAATCATCAAGAAGACCAGCGCGGCTGAAGTCAGCAACCACGCGGTTACGCCCGAATCCATATGAGGTACCTCCTGTTGTGTGGCCCTATCGGCGCTTACACTGGAGGTCCGGAGTTTCGGTAAGTGACGTTCGACGTTTCACTTGGGTGACGAAAGCGCCCATTGTGTTTCGGGCGCGTTACATCTGCTGACCAGGAACATCTCCTGACTAGGACAGCAAGGCTTCAACAAATTCGGTCGGCTCGAAGGGGGCCAAATCGTCCGGACCCTCCCCTAGGCCCACCAACTTCACGGGAACGCCGAGTTCCCTTTGCACGGACACCACGATGCCGCCCTTGGCCGTCCCATCCAACTTGGTCAGCACAATGCCGCTGACATCCACAACTTCAGCGAACACCCGTGCCTGAACGAGCCCGTTTTGACCCGTCGTTGCGTCGAGAACCAACAGGACCTCGTCAACCTCGCTGTTCTTCTCAACGACGCGCTTGACCTTGCCGAGTTCGTCCATGAGTCCGGTCTTGGTGTGCAGGCGACCGGCAGTGTCGATGACCACCGCATCTACACCGGCCTTAGCCGCAACGTCTACTGCCTCAAAGGCAACCGATGCCGGATCCCCGCCTTCGGGCCCACGAACGACGACAGCACCAACACGATCACCCCAGGTCTGCAATTGCTCGGCCGCTGCCGCACGGAACGTATCCGCAGCACCGAGAAGGACTGTGCGATTGTCAGCCACGAGCACGCGGGCGAGTTTCCCGCTGGTAGTGGTCTTGCCTGTGCCATTGACGCCGACGACAAGGATCACTGCCGGGCGACCGCTGGCCTTGGTCGTCAGTGAACGATCCATCTGCGGATCCACCAACGTCAGCAACTCGCTACGCAGCAGAGCCCGAACCGTTTCGGTGTCCCGTGCTCCTTCAACCTGGATCCGGGTCCGAAGTCGATCCATGAGCTCGGTCGTCGCTGCAACCCCGAGATCAGCGGTGAGCAGCACCTCCTCGACTTCGTCCCAGGTGTCGTCGTTGATGTCGTCACGTGAGAGCAGAGCCAGCAAGCCCTTGCCTAGGGTGTTGTTCGAGCGCGCAAGACGCTCGCGCAACCGGTGCAGGCGACCTTTGGTCGGCTCCGGAATCTCGACTTCCCAGATACCCGGTTCTTCCAACTCCTCGGGCGCGGTCGGTTCCTCGACAGGAACCTCCACAGGGCGGTCGAGCACACTCGTACCGACGTCGGTAACCCCTCGCCGCTCGGTGTCCCTGGGGACCGAATCGTCATCGCCGACCCCCGGGGCGTAGTCAATGCCCGGTCGTGGCTTCGCAGGAGGCGCGGGCTTGGAGCCACGACGCCGAACGAGCGCGATGCTCGCACCGATAACGAATCCCAAAAGGACGACGGCGATGACGAGATACCAGGTCAAGGACTCCATGGCGACATTCTCTCGCAGGCGCAACCAGCGCCCGCGGGCCCCGTTCCGGTGTCAGGCGCTAACGGCTTCGCGGATGCGCTGTCCGATTACCTGGGTCACGCCATCTCCACGCATCGATACGCCGTACAGAGCATCGGCAATTTCCATCGTGCGCTTTTGGTGCGTGATCACGATCAGCTGGGAACTATCGCGCAGTTCCTCAATCATGTCGATCAGGCGGCCGAGGTTAACGTCGTCGAGGGCCGCCTCAACCTCGTCGAGAACGTAGAACGGACTCGGACGGGACTTGAAGAGCGCGACGAGGAACGCCACGGCGGTCAGACTGCGCTCACCACCGGAGAGCAAGGACAGGCGCTTGACCCGCTTACCGGGCGGGCGGGCTTCGACGTCGATGCCCGTGGTGAGCATGTTGCTCGGATCAGTGAGGATCAAACGGCCTTCTCCACCGGGGAAGAGTCGAGCGAACACCTGCTCGAATTCGCGCTCCACATCCCTATACGCCTCGGTGAACACCTGCTCGACCCGCTCGTCGACCTCCTTGACGATGTCGAGAAGGTCATCGCGGGAGCGCTTGATGTCGTCGAGTTGCTCAGTCAGGAAGCGATGACGCTCCTCCATCGCCGCGTACTCCTCAAGCGCGAGCGGGTTGACCCTGCCCAGGAGCGCTAGGCCACGTTCGGCTTCCTTTAGTCGCTTCTCTTGTTCGGCGCGAACGTAGGGATACGGCTCCGGTTCGGGCTCACCCTCGGGAATCTCATCCCCTGGTGCCCGAGGAGACGGCGGCACCATCTGATCGGGTCCGTACTCGACAACAAGGATGTCGGCTTCCACGCCGTACTCCTCAAGGCCCTTGGTCTCGATCTGTTCGATGCGCATGCGCTGTTCCGCCCGCGCGAGTTCGTCACGGTGGACGCTGTCGCGCAGCCCCTCGGCTTCGGTGGCCAAAGTGCGCAGTTGTTCTCGGATGACCGACAGTTCCTCAGTCCGTTCACGCGCGGAGCGCTGATACTCGTTACGCCGGTGCTGCGCGTGGGCTACTGACGTCTCGACGTGCGAGCGAACAACACCTACGGCCTTAACGATGGCCTCAGCCACGACCAGATCGCGGGCACGGCGCTCGCGACGCTCCTGTGCCGCGCGACGCGCCTGGCGTTCGGCTTCGGCGTCGGCCTCAAGTGATGACGCCCGTTCGGTTACAGCGGATTTCCGCTCCTCTGCGGTGCGCATTGCCAATCGCGCATCGACCTCAGACTGACGCGCCGCTTGAGCTGCCGTCTGAAGTTCTGGACGCCGGTCTTGACCAGGATCCTCTTGCGGCTGTTCCTGCATCACCCGGAGTCGTTGTTGGAGTTCGGCGAGTTGTGCCTCGTCTTGCGCAAGAGCCTCGGTGGCAGCCGTCAGGGCTTGGTCCAGGCGCTCGGCCTCGGCCGTTGCCGCACGCGACGTCTGACCTAGTTGCCCCAATTGCTCGGCCACAGCGGCCATCTGCGCATCGGATTCGTGCAGGCGTTTGAGGGTGCCCTCGACCCCAGCGGACGCTGCCTGCTGCCGATCGCGAGCAGCAGCCAAGTCGAAGCGCAACCGCTCGGCCTGCTGCGTAAGCGTCTGCAGTTGAGCGTTGGCTTGCTCGTATGCGGCCTGCACCTCGACTAGAGAGTCGCTAACGCTCGAACCACCGCGGATGGTTCCTCGTGCTACGACGTCACCGGCGCGGGTAACCCAGGTGAGATTCGATGATGCCCGGTGGCCGGCGATAGCTGCGTCGACATCGTCGACGAGCACTGCGTTGGCTAGGAGGGCATCCACCACCGGACGCATGAGTTCTTCACTACGAACGTGGTCGCGGAGCCAGCGCCCACCCATCGGCGCCGGCACTGTCGAAGCTGACGCCGCCGACGGCTCATCGACGATAACCAGAGCCGCACGTCCACCGTCGGATTCCTTCAGCACGGCCAACGCGTCGACGGCCGTAGACTGACCTCGAACCACGATGGCGTCGGCGAGGTCACCCAGGACCGCTGCGACCGCATGCTCGGCACCACCATCGATGTGGATCTGCTCGGCGAGTGCACCCACAACTCCCGGAAGCGATGCGCCCATGACAATCGAGCCAGCATCGCTGCGCTTGAGGCTGAGTTCTAATGCCTGAGACGTCGCTTCCGCCGCCGCACGCTCGCGCTCGATACGTCCCTCGTCCTGCCGCAAGCGTTCGACCTCGGCGTCAGCGGTCTCCAGCGCAGATTCAGCCTGCGCGTGGGCTTCGTCAAGTCCGACCTCACCTTGATCAAGCCCAACGATGTCGACCTCAACACGAGCAAATTCACGCTGAGCCGTCGCGGCCCGTTCGCGGGCTTCGCTGACTTGACCTTCGAGCCGGGAAATCTCCGCCGCCCGGGCGTCCCTGCGCGATGTGGCGGCGTTGACTTTGCCTTCGGTAGTCGCAAGACCCTCGCGACGATCGGCGATCGCGGCTTCAATGGCCTCGATGCGACGTTGTTCGGCAGCCAACTCGTCCTCGGAGCGATGCCGAGCGGACTCTGCATCTGCCAGGGCATCTCGCAAGCCTTCAACCTCGCGCCCGAGCTCGAACTCTTGGGCCCGCAGCGAACGCGCTTCAGCATCGAGCTGCTCGGGATCACGGCCCGCCACGGCTAGCTCTTCTTCCTCTGGCTGCAGATGTCGAACAGTGGCGCGGGCGAGTTGATCAAGGCCGTGGAAGCGTTCTTGAGCAGCGGATAATGCAAACCAGGTGTCTTGGGCCTGTGAGAGCAAGGGCGCTTCTTCGCGTTCCATCTCATCCGCTGCCTGTTCGCGGGCCTGGAGTTCGGCGATCGCAGATTCGACCTTGGCCTGACGCTCGCGCAAAGCAGTTTCGTCAGCGACCTCGGTCTCGAGGGTGTGACGGGCTTGGACGAGGTCGTCGGCCAGCAAGCGCAACCGCGAGTCCCGGACGTCGGTTTGGATGACGACGGCTCGACGGGCGACCTCTGCCTGCTTGCCCAGCGGCTTCAACTGTCGTCGTAGTTCGGTGGTCAGGTCTTGCAAACGCGTCAGATTGCCTTCCATCGCGTCTAACTTGCGCAGCGCCTTCTCCTTGCGCTTGCGGTGCTTCAGGACACCTGCGGCTTCTTCAACGAAGCCGCGACGGTCTTCAGGGGTCGCATGAAGAATCGAGTCGAGTTGACCCTGCCCAACGATCACGTGCATCTCGCGACCAATGCCCGAGTCCGACAGCAACTCCTGGATATCGAGCAAGCGACACGTCTCACCGTTGATCGCGTACTCAGAGCCGCCGTTGCGGAACAGCGTGCGGGAGATCGTGACCTCGGAGTAGTCGATCGGCAGCGCGCCATCGGTGTTGTCGATCGTCAGCGACACTTCGGCTCGACCCAGAGGTGCGCGGCCGGACGTGCCAGAGAAGATGACGTCTTCCATCTTGCCGCCGCGCAGACTCTTTGCTCCCTGCTCGCCCATGACCCAGGCGAGGGCGTCGACGACGTTGGACTTGCCCGAACCATTGGGGCCAACCACACAGGTAACGCCGGGCTCGAACTCCAGCGACGTGGAAGAGGCAAAGGACTTGAAGCCCTTCAGGGTGAGCGACTTCAGATGCACGGGTCGAACAGCTCCATTCGAGTGCGTTCCCGCCGGAGCGGGAAACTGGCCTGGGGGAAGGCGCGTTTCGGGGAAGTCGCGTCTGGGGAAGGCGCATCTAGGAAAGACACGCAAGTCGCGAGACGATGCTACCCACGGCGAGGGTGAAGGCTACGTCCCCACGCGGCCGGGTCAGCACGTATCCGGGAGAAACGACGTCGCCCCCGGCGATCTCCCCGCACCTAACTCCTTTTTCCCACACCCCGGGGGATCCGCGCTGTTTCCCCCAGGTTTCGCCGGGTGCGAGGCGAACGCTGGCAGCGCGGACAGCGGAAACTAGATCGGTTCATGAACGCTTCTCGCCGGATCGGCGCGCCGCACCGGCGGCACGGCTCGCCTTCTCGGCCGTAGGCATCTAAGGACCGCTCGAAGTATCCGGATTCGCCGTTGACGTTCACATACAGCGAGTCGAAACTGGTGCCACCTTGAGCGAGCGCCTCGCGCATCACCACCGTGGCCTGGTCGATGACCTCCCCCACCTTGGACGCGCTCAACGATCCACTGGAGCGTCGACCGTTCACCTTTGATCGCCACAGGGATTCGTCGGCGTAGATGTTGCCGATTCCCGAGATCACCGACTGATCAAGCAGCACGCGCTTGATTTCGGTGTCCTTACGCCGGATCGCACGAATCGTGGCATCTCGATCGAACTGCGGGTCGAGTGGATCACGAGCGATGTGGGCGATGGTCGAGGGCACCCCTTCGATGACATCGTCGATGTAAAGACCACCGAACGTGCGCTGGTCCACGAACCTCATCTCGCGTTGATCGTCATCGAAGCGCACTCTCACGCGTAGATGCTTCTCATCTGCTGCGTCGACCGACTGCATCAGCACCTGGCCGCTCATGCCCAGATGCACCACGAGCGCTTGATCACCACCGATCGAAAGCGGCAACCACAGGTACTTCCCCCGCCTGCTCGCACACCGAAAAGCGTCCCCAACCAACGCAGCTTGGATCGCGCCCGCACCTCCCGGGCTGCGCCGCACCGAGCGCGGGTACAGCACATCCACTGCGGCAATCGATCGCTCGGTGGCCCAGCGGTCAATCCCTCGACGAACAACCTCGACTTCAGGCAGTTCAGGCATCGGCGGTGCCGCCGAGGGCGGCGTAGGCCTGCGCTGCAGCCTCCTGCTCGGCGACCTTCTTACTGCGACCCTGACCAACTCCGAGCACCTGGCCACCGATCAACGCTTCTGCGGTGAACTCCTTGGCGTGATCGGGACCGGTATCGGTGACCCGATACTCCGGGACCCCTCGATCCAGTACTGCCGAACGTTCTTGCAGCGAGGTCTTCCAGTCCAGCCCGGCGCCGAGTTGCGCGGATTCGGTGATCAATGGCCCAAAAATCCGCTCGATGAATGCCCGTGTGGTTTCTAGATCGGTAGCCATGTACATCGCGCCGAGGACCGCTTCCATGGCATCGGCCAGAATCGAGGACTTGTCCTGGCCGCCGGTGCTTTCCTCGCCTTTGCCAAGCAACAGATACGAACCTAGATCCAACGCCCGTGCAACCTCCGCCAAGGCTGTCGCATTCACGACGGCCGCCCGCAACTTCGCCAACTGGCCCTCGGGTTCGTCCGGGAAATCGCGAAAGAGTCGTTCGGTCACCACGACGCCCAGCACCGAGTCCCCGAGAAATTCCAAGCGCTCGTTCGTGGGCAGCCCGCCGTGCTCGTAGGCGTAGGAGCGGTGCGTCACGGCTTGCCTGAGCAGTTCTGGATCAATCGGTTGGCCGAGGACTTGCATTAGCGCCTCTAAAGACTCCAAAGATCCCTGCACCTGCACCGATCCGTGAACCTCGCCGGACAACGCGACACACTCCCTTCGGCCGTCGACTGCTAAACGATTGCTCAAGCAGATGCTCTGACGATAGCGATGACATCGCCAATCGTCTTGACGTTCTCAGCCTCTCGAGGGTCCGTTGTCATTCGAACGCCAAGATGGTCAGCCACCAGCAGCCAATCGGTTGCAGATCCACGCCATCCCACCGAACCCAATGGAGTATCGGATCGGACATTGCGAGGCTCAAGATCGAACGCTGCCGCGAATGCTGCGACATCCGCAGCATCAGCATTCGGTGAGACCGGGGTCACGCCGGCTCCCCGCGCGAGTTCAACGGTGAGAATCCATCTACCGATTCACGGACCCGGTCCACTAGCGAACCCGCGTGCAGCATCGCGGCTCGACGAATGCAGGCAACGACCTCGTCCGCGCTCGAAGCACCATGTCCTACGACGATGTTTCCGCCGACTCCCAGGAGCGAGCCGCCGGACAGGAAGTGCGAGTTCCGCAGCACCTCCTGGGCCGGCTCGATCGACCCGTAGGCCGTGGCCATGGCGCCCACCGACCAGCGAAGCGCACCTTCCATCGACTTCAAGGCGATGTTGCCGGTGAATCCATCTACGACGATGACATCGGCAGTGTCCTCCCCCAGTAGGTCGTGCCCCTCCACCGCACCTGCGTAGGCGTTTGTGAATTCCTCCTCCAGCCGGGCATCGGTCTGCTTACGTAGGTGGTCACCTTTGCCACGCTCTCCGCCGATGCTCAACAGTCCAATGCGTGGATTTTGGATTCCGATGATGTGCGCGTAAGCAGAACCCGCCGCCGCAAAGCGAACGAGATCTTCAGCCGTGGCATGCGGCGCCGCTCCACAGTCGACCAATACGACGGGTCCGTGGACGCCAGGCAGCTGAACGGCTAGTCCTGGCCGACCCATGCCGCGAATGCGCCCTAGGCCTAGGACGCTCGCCCCTACAGTCGCTCCGGTGTGGCCGATGGAGATAAAAGCGTCCGCGCGATGGTCACGAACGGCTTCTATGCCGACCACACTCGACAGATCACTGCGTTCGCGCAGCAGCGCCAAGGTGTCGTGACTAGAAGACGACATCGGCACGCAGTCTTCGGCGTGCGCGACGTTGACGCGGGTGTGGTCGTCGATGTCAACGCCGCGCTCGGCGAGGAGTTCGCACGCGCGGCTTCGAGGACCAACGATGCAGATCGTTAGCGGTTCCTCAGTGCCTAGAGCGTCGTCCGGGGCGTCCGTAAGTAACGAGGCAATAGCGTCGGCTACGACGCCCGGACCCGTATCGCCTCCGAGAAGGTCGACGGCAATACGTGCCATGGAGAATTGGACCGGACTAGACGTCCAGTACGCGGCGCTTGGCGTAGGTGCCGCACGTAGGGCACGCCGTGTGCGCGGGACGCTTCTCCTTGCAACGCGCGCAGGTCACGAGGGTCGGTGCACTGGTTTTCCACTGCGAACGACGACTACGCGTGTTGGAGCGGGACATCTTGCGCTTAGGGACAGCCACGGTTCTTCCTTATCTCGGGTGCGCAGAGCGTAACGGAACGCCCTGGACGCTCGTCTAACGGCGTCGATTCTCCACTACCGGTCTTCGTCACCCTGCGGGGGGCTTTCTGCCAGCAGTTCTTGTAGGGCCGACCAACGAGGATCGGTGACCGGGTGATCGTGCGGACCTTGCTCCGCGGTCAGACGCTCGCCGCAAGTTGCGCAGATACCCAGGCATTCCGGAGAGCACAGCGGTGCGATCGGCAGCGCCAGGACTACGGCGTCTCGCAATGCGGCCTCGATGTCGATGACATCGTCGACCACCTCGGGAGTTTCGTCGTCAGAGTCCTCATCACCCTCCAGCAGCGCTCCTCGAGCGTCGGTGGCCGGATAGCGGTACAGCTGTTCGAGGGTGACGGTCTCGGACCATTCCGTGGCTTCTAGACACCGCGAGCACTCCGCGGTTATCTCGACATCGGCGGTGCCGCTCACCCAAATACCTTCGACCACGGACTCCAGTGTCAGGTCGAGATCGATGGGTGAACCGTCGGGCACCCGAGCCATCGCCACCGCGAGGTCTGCAGGCGCGGGAATCTCCCTGCTGATTTCGAGCATCGATCCCGGCTGACGATGCAGCCTTGATACGTCGAGTCGAGTAGGGGCGGTCCCGGGTGATTCCTGGGCCGAAGACCGGGAACCACTCACGGTCAGTACTCCTGCCGTTCCGGCTCCATGGTGCCGTCGAAGAAGTCGTCGCCCTCGACCGGTGCGAGGTCTTCGTACATCTGGGCGCGAATTCGCTCACGGCCGCGGTCGACCGTCTGCAGGGTCTTTTGCAAAGTGATCTCGAAACTCGCGAGCTTGGCGTCGATGAAGTCGTCTGTTTCTTGCCGCATCCGCGCGGTATCGGCGAGCGTGTCCTTGCGAAGCGCCTCGGCCTCGGCAACCGCTGCCAGATACACCTCGTGTTCGGAGACCATCTTGTCGGCTTCGGTACGTGCGCGCTCGAGGATCCGATCGGCTTCTCGTCGTCCGTCTTGGACCACGGCTTCGCGATCGGCCAGCAACTCATCGGCCCGATGGACCGATTCGGGAAGCAACTGGCGGATCTCGTCGATGAGGTCAAGGACCTGCGATCGATTGACCACACACGACGCCGACAACGGCATGGACTTGGCATCCTCGACGAGCACGGTCAGCTCGTCGAGTCGTTCCTGGACGTCCACTCCTGGCTCCTTCGGTTATCGCACTAGCGTGCCTTGCTCCCCCGCGGCGACGGGGCCTTTCACATTGTGTCGGAGAACTTCCCCGGGAAGCGGTCCAACACGGCCTGAGGCACCAAACCCGATACGTCACCGCCGTGGCGGGCCACTTCCTTGATCAGGCTCGAGGATAGGAAGCTGAATTGCGGGTTCGTGGAGACGAACAGGGTCTCCACCTCCGCCAGCCGGTGGTTCATCTGGGCCATCTGGAGCTCGTAGTCGAAATCGCTGACCGCCCGCAAACCCTTGACTATCGCTTGGATGCCGTGCTCCTTGCAGTAGTCAACAAGCAGTCCGTGGAAGGAGTCGATTCGAACGTTCGGAAGATCGGAGGTGACCTCACGCAGGATTTCGATGCGCTCATCGACGGTGAACATCCCGGCCTTGTTGCGGTTCACCAAAACAGCGACGACGACCTCATCGGCGATACGTGCCGCACGGGTGAACACATCGAGGTGGCCGTTAGTGACGGGATCAAAGGATCCCGGACAGATTGCCTTCACGTCACCTCCACCGATCGTGCGCCCACCATCTGCAGCGCCCTCATTCTTCGCTCACGCGACCGTACCAAAGCACGCTATCCCCGTAGGCTCGACAATCGATGATGTCGATTCCTGTCGGTAAGGGTCCAGCGCCTTCCCCCGTCCCGTCGGTCCGGCGCCGGGACGCGCGCTCGACGACGAGCAACGCATCAGGTGCGAACCAGCCCGATCGCCGCGCGGTGGCGAGGTCCGCGGCCAAAGACTCGTCGTCGTAGTCGTAGGGCGGGTCGGCGAAGACAACGTCGAACGGCCCACCCGGAGGTGGCGAGCCCACGAAGGACGACACATCGGCTCGGCGGGCATCGACGACGCCACTGGCCCCCAGCTCTTCGACGTTGCCCGCGATCACAGCCGCTGCCGCTTTGGCCTTCTCCACCGCCAGGACCCGCACCGCACCCCTGCTCCACGCCTCGAGCCCAACCGCCCCCGAACCGGCCCATAGATCGCACACGGCCACATCACCCCACGTCCTGCCCTCGGCCAGCAGTCGGGAATCGATGCTCGCGAACAGCGCTTCACGGATCCGATCGGAGGTAGGGCGGGTACCGGATCCGGGAACTTTCAGGCGCCTGCCCCGCGCAATCCCGGCGATGACGCGCGTCACGACTTTTCCAGGAATTCGGCTTGCTCTTCGTCCAACCGGGTCATCGCCTCGCGAAGGGCCGGGTACGACGACAAATCCGAATCGACCTCGATGAGTTGCTCCGCAGCTGCCCGAGCTGTGGAGATGACATCAGCATCCTCGACCACTCGAAGCAAGCGCAGGGAGGACCGCACTCCGGACTGGGAGCCACCCAAGACATCGCCCTCTCGGCGAATCTCAAGATCACGCTGCGCGAGTTCGAATCCGTTTCGGGTCGCAGCTACCGCGTCGAGTCTTTCGCGCGCGGGGGTCCCAGCCTCAGCGGCACTCACCAATAAACAGACCCCGGGTAGCCGACCGCGGCCGATGCGTCCGCGAAGCTGATGCAACTGCGAAATACCGAAGCGATCTGCGTCGAACACGACCATCATCGTGGCATCGGGCACGTCTACGCCTACCTCGATCACCGTGGTGGAGACCACCACATCGATCGATCCTGCGGCAAGTCCGGCCATCACCGCGTCCTTGTCCTCAGACGACATTCGCCCGTGCAGGGCTGCAACGCGCACGTTCGGCAACCGATTCATTGCCTCGTGGTAGGTGTCCTCCACGGTGGCAACAGCGGCACTCGCCTGGCCTTCGTCCGTTGCCGCTTGCCCCTCCTCAGCGCTCATTGCATCAATGCGTGGACACACGATGAACACCCGATGCCCGGCCGCTGCTTCCTCCGCGGCGCGCTCCCAGAGCCGATCCACGTGCCGTGGCTGCGTCGCCGGATTGACCACATGCGTGGTCACCTCGGCCCGACCGGCCGGAACTTCATCGAGCGTGGAGACGTCAAGATCACCGAACACGGTCATCGCGACCGTTCGCGGAATCGGAGTGGCGGTCATCACGAGCACGTGCGGATGGGTGTCGTCCGGTGCTCGCTGAGCGAGCGCCGCCCGTTGCTCCACACCGAACCTGTGCTGTTCGTCGATAACCACCAACCCAAGACGAGAGAACTGCACCGACTCCTCGAGCAGCGCGTGCGTTCCGACGATGAGCCCCGCGGTTCCGGACTCGATGGCCTCGAGTGCAGCCCGCCGTTGGGCCGATCGCGCCGACCCGGTCAACAACACCAACGACGTCCCCTCGATAGACGCACCCGAACCTAAAAGCGAATCGGCTTCTGCCAGCGGCCCGAGTAGCCGACGGATGCCCGCCGCGTGTTGCGAAGCGAGCACTTCAGTTGGCGCGAGAAGTACAGCTTGGCCACCTGCTGCTACGACGTCGAGCATGGCCCGAACGGCCACAACCGTCTTACCACTTCCCACATCGCCCTGCAAGAGCCGTTGCATCGGCACATCGCGCGCAAGATCTGACGAGACTTCAGCGCCCACCTGTTGCTGACCGGGCGTTAAGTCGAAGGGCAAGGCCGAATCGAAAGCCTCGCGCAATTTCGATCCGGAAGTGGGCTGAACCGATGAACGGTATGCCCGAGCCGCGTGTCGACGTTCAACCAAACTCGCCTGCAGGACTAGCGCCTCCTCGAACACCAAGCGCTTTCGTGCTCTATCGATCTCAGGCCAACTCGCGGGCCGATGGACTCCCTCGAGTGCTGCTCCTACATCGGGAAGGTCGAGTTCCTCGCGGAGCGCACGCGGGATCGGATCTGCGTCGTCGTTATTCGCCACATCGGCCGCGATCGAGTCCAAGACGATGCCGACCGAAGATTGGATCTGCCAACTCGTAACTGACTTGGAGGATCGATACACCGGGATGATCGCACCAGCGAAACTCTCCACTTTTTCGTCATCAGACCCATCACCGAGCAAGACGTACTGCGGATGCGCAAGTTGCCGCTTATCGCGGTAGCTGCTGATCGTTCCGGCGAACAGACCGCGCTCACCCACACGGAGTTCACGTTCGCGCCACGGTTGGTTGAAGAAGGTAATGACCAGCGAGTCCGAGCCGTCGGTTACCAAGACCTCCAGGAGCGAGCCGCGCTTGCTGCGCATCCGCCGGGAGGTCACCGACGCGATATCGGCGACGATGGTCACGTGGTCACCGTCGGCAAGCGCGCTGATCGCGGTCAGTTCGCCGCGCTCGGCATAACGCCTGGGGTAGTGCCGCAGCAGATCACCAACTGTGATCAAACCCAGGCCCCGCTCCAGCGCACCGGCGGTTCGCCCGCCGAGCACGCCCCGGAGCTTTGTCTCCAGGTGGAGGTCGCCTGCCACGGGGCGACGCTACCGGGGGCTGCTCCTGCAGCCGGGGAACTCGTCGGCTACCCTTAGGCGGCTTTAGTTCATCCCCGGCGCAAGGCCGGGCCGATACATCGGATCATTACAAGGAGTGCACCGTGGCTGCCAACTGTGACGTCTGCGGCAAGGGCCCCGGCTTCGGCCACAACATCTCGCACTCGCACCGGCGTACCAAGCGCCGTTGGAACCCCAACATCCAGCGTGTGCGCGCTGTGGTGGGCTCGACCCCCAAGCGCCTGAACGTGTGCACCTCGTGCATCAAGGCCGGCAAGGTCACCCGCGCCTGAGGCTGGCGCCCCCTACGCGAAGTGCGTGAAGCCTGCCGGGCCTTCGGGTTCGGATCCATCCACGGTCACCTGGGCTGACCCTTCGCTCACCTGACCGATCTCTACGAAGCCCACGGGAATCTCGATGCCCGCGGACAAGCACGCCACCAATGCGTGGTCGTCTCCCCCTGTGAGCATCCAGACCTTCGGATCCACGTTGTAGGCCGCCGCTGCTGCCTGAAGCGGCTCGGCCACTTCCAAAGACTCGGAGTTCACGTCGATCGCCACACCCGATGACTTTGCGATGTGACTGAGATCAGCCAGCAGACCGTCGCTGACATCAATCATCGCCGTTGCGCCAGCAACGGCAGCGCGTGGACCGGCCGTGTAGTCGATCACGGGGAAACGATGGGCATCGACCAGAACCTTCGGTGAACGGAATCCGCGGCCGAGTACGGCCAGCCCTGCTGCTGCCCATCCCAGGCGACCGCAGACCACCACTCGGTCACCGGGCTTGGCTCCACCGCGGGTGACGGCCGAACGCCCCTCGAGCGAGCCCAGAGCAGTGACCGACAGAACGATCACATCACCTTCGGTGGTGTCTCCACCGACCAGGATCGCACCTGCCGTGGAGGCTTCTTCCTTCAAACCTGCCGCGGCTTCCATGATCCACGCGCCGGGCAGATCCCCCGGTGCCGCAAGGCCGACCAACAACGACGTGGACACCGCTCCCATCGCATTCACGTCGGACAAACTCGCCGCGGCAGCCCGGCGACCGACATCGATCGCACTCGACCAATCTCGGCGAAAGTGCTTGCCTTCTACGAGAACGTCCACGCACACCACTGCGCGACCGTCCAAACAAGCGATCACTGCTGCGTCATCGCCGGGTCCGACCTCAACCACGTCGGATTGAGGCGTGTCCGCAACGAGCCGATCGATCAAAGCGAACTCTCCGATGTCGCGCAGAGTTCGATCGCCTCGCTCGGTTTGCCCGTCAGTCATGACCCCACCTTCGAAGTACGCTCGTTTCGTGATCGCGTCAGCCTACGTCGTCAGACGACGCAGACCGCAGATCACGACGCTGATCACTCTCGCCGCTTCAGGTGCGATTGCTGCGACGACTCTTGCCGGGTGCTCCAACGCCGTCTCAGTGCAAGCCCCCAACATCACTAAGGCCTGCGAGCCGATCCTGGCCAGCGCGCCAATCACCTTGCTCAGCGAACTACAACGAGAAACCACTCCTCGGCAGGCGGCAGCAATCGCGTGGGGCGATCCCGCGATCGTTCTTGCGTGCGGAGTCGACCCGGCGTCGACAGTGAACGCGCAAGTGATCGAGGTGGAAGGTGTCGAGTGGATAGCCGAACCCGTGGGAGAGGACGGATCGGACGGCACCGCGTTCACCACCTTCGGGGCCGAGCCGGTCGTGCAATTACGGGTTCCAGTGGACTACCGCCCCGAGATCGATGCAGTCGTCGAGTTCAGTTCCGCACTGCCGACAGGGGTGCTCTCGCCGACCAGCGAACCGTGATGCCGTGTGACATGATCCGCTAGTGCCCAGAATCGACGCTCCCACGGTTGCCGAGCACCGGGATCAGCGTCGGGCCGACCTCCTATCTGCAGGACACGACCTAGTGCTGTCCGGTGGCCCCGATGCTGTGACTATGACGGCTGTCGCCGCTCGCGCTGGCTTGTCCCGTACGGCCGTCTACGAGTACTTCGCCTCGACCCAAGATCTCCTAGCAGCGGTGCTTGGCGAGCGCATGGCGGCATGGACGGTGGAAGTCGAAGAAGCACTCGCCGACGTCGATGACCCAGAAGCCAAGTTGACCATCTACGTCCAGGTCTCGCTGGGACTGATCACTGACGGCAGTCACACCCTCTTGGCTCTCCTGAGCGCCGAAACCCTGCCCGCGCACGTGCGCCGTCAACTCACCGGTGTGCACGCCACACTGGCCGCTCCGTTGAGCTCAGCGGTGGCGCAACTGGGAGTCCCTGACGTGGATCAGGCGACTCGTTACGTCCAAGGCGTCGTGGAAGCTGCGGCCCGACGCATCGAGCCCGGTCAAGACGCGCAGGCGGAGGTCGCGGCGGTCACCGCTTTTGCGATTGCCGGGGTCAAAGCGCTGTCAATAACCGGCTACTAGCGCAGTCCATTCGGGCGAGCGAGAGCTTCGCGTATCAGCGAATCTACGAGTTCGGCATAGGGCACACCGCTGGCTTCCCACATGCGCGGGTACATCGAGATCGGAGTGAAGCCCGGCATCGTGTTCACCTCGTTGACGACGATCTCTTCACCACGAACGAAGAAGTCCACACGGGCTAGCCCCTCGCAACCGATCTCGATGAAGCATCGGCGGGCGAGATCGCGAATTCGATCGGCTAGCGCCTCGGGCACGTCGGCAGGAACGACGAGTTCGGCTCCATTGGAAACATACTTGGCGTTGAAGTCGTAGAAATCAAAATCATCGCGCACGACGATCTCGGCGATCTTGCTCGACTCGATCACGCCAGCGGCATCTTGTCGGACGCCACATTCGATCTCGCGAGCCTGGACCACACCAGCCTCGACGATCACCCGAGGGTCGAATTCTTGGGCAATACGGACCGCCCGCTCGATGCCGGCTCGTCCTTCAGTGTCGACATCTACCCGCGTGATGCCCACAGATGATCCGGCGCGTGAGGGCTTGACGAATACGGCGGGACCCAGCTCCTGCGCACGGTTGAGTACCTGCGCCATGTCGCTGCGCGCGTTAATCGCTACCCAATCTGCAACGGCGATACCCGAGGCACGCAACAGCACTTTAAGAGTGATCTTGTCCATGCACAGGGCCGACGCCAGCACTCCCGAGCCCACGTATGGCAAGCCGGCCATCTCCAGAAGCCCTTGGATCGTGCCGTCCTCACCCCAGGGCCCATGCAGAACCGGGAAGACCACATCGACCTTTTGGATCTGCCCATCGACGAGCAGGCCACTGGAGCGAGAGTCATTCGAGACGACAACCGACGTAGCGCCGCGATCGACAACCGGAAGGCTCTGTCCACGAAGGTCGCTCGGCTCTCCTTCGAACAGCACCATCTGCGCCTGAGGGGTGATGGCAACGGGCACGACCTCGTACCCACTCGACAGCAGCGCCTCCCAGACGGCGGCAGCGCTGATGCACGAGATCGAATGCTCGCTGCTGCGGCCCCCGAAGATCACCGCTACCCGCTGCGTGGACATGGGCGCACGTTATCGGGCGCACCACTACGGTCTAGCCATGACGCAACACCCGGTGGAGTCGAATCTGGATCTGTCGACACTCGCCGTAACAGCCGGACGACCACCCCGTGAACCAGATGCGCCACTGAACACACCGATCGTGCCCGCATCGTCGTTCATTGCCGGTGGCCCGACCGAGTACGCGCGCGAAGGTGGCCCGACCGTCTTTGCGTTCGAAGAACTCATCGCCGCCTTGGAATCTGTCAATCTGGAAACACCCGCGCAGGCAATCGGCTTCTCCTCGGGGATGGCAGCAGCCGATGCGGTGTTGGACCTCGTCCCCATCGGTGGCCGAGTCATCGCCCCAACCACCACGTACACCGGCGTTGCCGTGCGACTACGCGAACTGGCCGACCGTGGCGCAATCGAACTTCACCTGGTCGACGTGACAGACACCACGGCAATACTTGAACAGATCTCGACCGGGGCTCACACTTTGTGGCTCGAATCACCCACCAATCCGCTCCTTGAAGTCGCCGACCTCGCAACGTGTCTGCCGGCTGCGCGTGCAGCCGGCATTCGCACTGTGGTCGACAACACCTTCGCTACGCCGATCCTGCAACGTCCGCTGGAGCTCGGAGCGGACGTCGTCATGCACAGCGCAACCAAGAGCCTGTCGGGTCACTCCGATCTGTTGATGGGTGCCCTGGTCACGTCAGGCGCTGATCTCGCAGAGCAATTGCGCACCCGACGAATCCTGCTCGGCGCCGCACCCAGCGCATTTGATTGCTACCTCGCCATTCGCGGCATCCGAACGCTCGCACTGCGTATCGAGCGAGCGCAGTCCAATGCGAACTTCCTCGCTGACAAACTGCACGCACAGGACAAGGTGAGCAAGGTGCGTCACTTTGGAACCATGGTTTCCATCGAATTTGGTGGAGACGTCCCGCGTGCCGAGCGTGTCTGCTCATCTACCCGCGTGTGGGCCCACGCCACCAGTTTGGGTGGAGTCGAGTCGCTACTAGAGCGGCGTCGTCGCTGGCCGCTTGAAGCCGCGCACGTTCCCGATGATTTGGTCCGCCTGTCGGTGGGAATCGAGGATCCCACCGATCTGTGGGCGGATCTCGAAACTGCGATACGCGACAGTTAGATCCCGAGTTCTGATTCGGCTTTGGTGTCCCTTGACATGAAAGCCGCAGCCATGACCGTGGGTGAATGGTCGTGGTGCAGAACGTTGACTACCTGCTCGGTGATCGGCATTTCCACACCCTGTTCACGGGCGAGTTCGAGGATGGGCGTACAACTTTTGTAGGCCTCGCAGGTCTGGCGGGTGATGTCGATCGTCTCTTGAACCGTCAACCCAGATCCGATGTTCTCGCCAAATGTTCGGTTACGTGACAGCGGTGACTGACATGTCGCAACGAGATCCCCGACTCCAGCGAGGCCTTGGAAAGTGAGCGGATCGGCCCCGAGGGCCACCCCCAGGCGCGCCATCTCGGCCAGTCCGCGGGTGATCAGCGAGGCCTGCGAGTTCTCTCCCAGTCCCATGCCAACTGCCATTCCGTTGGCCACTGCGATGACGTTCTTCACCGAACCACCAATTTCCGTGCCGATGACATCAGTTGTCCAATACGGACGGAAGTAGTTGGTAGTGCAGATGTGCTGCACCTCGCGGGCCATGTCAGCGTCTGTGCAGGCAACAGTAGAAGCCGTCGGTTGACGCTGAACGATCTCTCGCGCGAGGTTCGGTCCAGAAACGACAGCGATCTGTGCACTTGGAGTACCGAGCGTCTCCGCGATCACCTGACTCATCCGTTGACTCGTCCCGATTTCGATACCTTTGATCAGCGAGATGATCACCGCAGACTGTGGAATGTAAGGCTTCCACTGGGTGAGGTTCGCGCGAACTGCCTGAGATGGGATAGCGAGTACGACGTAGTCGGCCCCAGCGAGAGCTTCTTCAGCCGTGAGCGTGGCGTGCACATTTTCCGGAAGCTCCACGCCGGGGTGATAGGTCCGATTCTGGTGGATCGTGGTGATCTGCTCGACGGTCTTGGGATCTCGTGCCCAGATCGTGACGTCGCAACCAGCGTGCGCAAGCACCATCGCGAAGGCCGTACCCCATGAGCCCGAGCCCATCATCGCAACCCGAGTCACAGGCCCTCCTCTTGAGCAGTGTCAAGGACTTCGCGTGCCCGCTGAGCTTCCTTGCGGGCCTTGACCGGAGAAAAGCGCTCGACAGGTGCCTGCTCCCCTCGAATCCCTTCGAGCAATGCGGTAATGGCTTGCATAACCCGATCCGTCGCGATGTCCAAGGTCTCATGGTCTAAAGGCCGGTCGGCCAGGTCAGACAGATCCACCGGCTCACCTGCCCACACATGCATGGTCTTACGCGGAAGCAGCCGGAATTCCTTCTTGTACGGGCGCATCACGTCGCAAGCACCCCACTGAGCCACCGGAATCAACGGGCGTCCAGTGGCCAATGCGATCCGAGCTGCGCCGGTCTTACCGACCATCGGCCAAAGATCGGGGTCCTTGGAGATGGTGCCTTCGGGGTAGACCACCACGCACTCACCTGCCTCGACCGCCGTCACGGCGTCACGCAGCGCGGCGATCGCCTCTCGAGTCTCCCGATAAACCGGAATCTGTCCGGCGCTACGGATGATGGAGCCGACAATCGGTACCCGAAAGACGGATTCCTTGGCTAGGAACCGAGGGGGGCGGTCGTTCTCCCACAGGGCATGGGAGATGACAAGTGGATCGAACCAGGAGATGTGGTTGCCGGCCACGATGATGCCGCCGTCGTCGGTATTGAGATTTTCCATGCCGCGCCAGTCGCGCTTGGTGAACCACGTCATCAGCGGCCACAGCAAGAAGACAGCAATCCGATACCCCGGTCCTAACTTCCACGACCGGCGCACTCGGGGCATCCCTCCTCGTGGCACCTGTGAAGGCTAGTCGGTCCCTAGCGTTGAATGTCCCAGTGTCGTCCACTCCTTCGCCAGCCGAGTCCATGACCGCGCCCTCCTGGACAGCCATCGTGCCGCTGCGGTCACTGACGGAGGGCAAGTCCAGGCTCACCGAACGATCCCAAAACGCAGGGGTCCTTATTGAGGCACTGGCGATCGATGTGCTGCGCGCCTGTCGGGCGTGTCCGGGTATCGACCAAGTGGTGGTGGTCTCCCCCGATCCCGCCGTCCACGAACTCGCCCGGGCCGAGGGATGCTCGACATTCGAAGAACCAATCGCAGCAGGGATCAATCAAGCGATCGCCGCTGCCCGCGATGCCTACGCCCCCTCGTCACCCGTGATCGCGATCCTCGGTGATGCCCCGTGCCTCACGCCAGAGGTCCTGACTGCTGTCCTCACCCAGGCATCTCAAAACGCGGTGTCCTTCGTCCCCGATACGGCTGGTACCGGCTCAACGATGTGGTGCACGCAAAGAGCTGAATCGGTCTCTCATTTCGGATCCCATTCTCGAGCCCACCATCGGTCCAGTGGAGCTGTCGAACTCGGCCCCCAGCCGCCTCTGAGCAACGACTCTCTATTGACCTGGGCGCGGGCACGTCGGGACGTTGATACCAAAGTTGATCTGTGGGATGCGCTACGAATCGGAGCCGGTGCGGCTACCTCTGCCGCCGTACGCAACTTCAACCCACAGAGCACACAGGCGTAGTCGACAAAAAGATGAGGGCCACCCATCCGGGCGACCCTCATCGAAGTGGGGGAAGAGTTACCGCTTCTTGGCGGCGGTCTTCTTGGCAGGAGCCTTCTTCGCGGTCTTCTTTGCTGCTGCCTTCTTCGGAGCTGCCTTCTTAGCAGGAGCCTTCTTCGCGGCCGCCTTCTTGGCAGCAGGCTTACTGGCGGACGGATCCACGAGCTTCTTGGCTCCAGACACCACACCCTTGAACTCCGCACCCGGGCGGAACTTGGGGAGCTTGGTGGCCTTGATCTTTACAGCCTCGCCGGTGCGCGGGTTGCGGCCCACGCGTGCCTTACGCGCGCTGGACTCAAACACACCGAAACCAGCCACGGCAACCTTGTTGCCCTTGGCGACGGCCTTCTTGGTCTCATGCAAGAACGCGTCGACGATGTCCGTGACATCTTTCTTGCTGTGGCCGAGACGGTCCGACACGTTGTCGATCAGATCTGCTTTGTTCACGAGTTGTACCCCTCCGGAGGGCGTTAGGAAATCGACCGTTTGGCCGACGACTGGAACCTATGCGAGGTCAACTCTTTTCCCGCGCTGGCGCGCCGGGAAATTCCTTGCATTGCAAGGGATTTCCGTCACATCCGACTATTGGGTGACGGGCTTGAAATCCGGCCGCTGCGACTCGAACTCCGCGATGGCGTCCGCATGCTGGAGGGTGATGCCGATGTCGTCGAGCCCCTCCATCAAACGCCACCGGACGTAGTCGTCAACCTCGAATTCAGCGGTCAGATCGCCCGCGGAGACAGTGCGGGCACCAAGATCGACTGTCACCTCCAACGAGGGATCGGCCTCGATTAGTGACCACAGTTCCTCGATCACAGGCTGATCGACCTGAGCAGTCAGCAGGCCTCCCTTGCCGGAGTTGCCCCGGAAGATGTCGGCAAAGCGGGAAGATAGGACGACCTTGAAGCCATAGTTCTGAAGGGCCCAAACCGCGTGCTCACGCGAGGAGCCGGTTCCGAAGTCCGGACCTGCGACCAGCACGCTCACACCCTGGTACTCGGGGCGGTTCAGGACGAAGTCAGGATCCTTGCGCCAGGCGGAGAACAGGCCGTCTTCGAACCCGTCTCGCGTGATCCGCTTGAGGTACTCCGCGGGAATGATCTGGTCGGTATCGACATTGCTGCGACGCAGCGGCGCTGCCGTCCCGGTGTGCCGGACAAACGGTTCCATGGTGATGCTCCTACGTCGAGTCGATTACGCGAGATCTGCGGGGGATGCGAGGTGTCCGGCGACGGCGGTGGCTGCTGCCACGGCTGGGGACACCAGATGGGTCCGCCCCCCGGGGCCCTGCCTACCTTCGAAGTTGCGGTTCGAGGTCGAGGCGCTGCGCTCACCTGGGGTGAGCTTGTCGGGATTCATGCCCAAGCACATTGAGCAGCCCGCACCGCGCCACTCGCCACCGGCGTCGAGGAACACTTGATCGAGCCCCTCGGCTTCGGCCTGCAAGCGCACTCGGGCTGATCCCGGCACGACCATCAACCGCATGCCGTCCTTGACCTTTTGACCGCGCAGGATGTCCGCAGCAACCCGAAGGTCCTCGATACGACCGTTGGTGCACGAGCCGATGAAGACGGTGTCGATAGTCACCTCACGAAGCGGGGTGCCCGGCGTGAGGTCCATGTACTCCAGGGCACGCTCGATAGCAACCCGGTCGACTTCGTCGGTGGCATCGTCCGGCCTAGGAACGTTGGCTGAGAGCGGCAGCCCCTGGCCGGGGTTGGTTCCCCAGGTGACGAACGGCGACAGCGTCGAAGCATCGATTTCGACGACGGCATCAAATTCAGCGTCGTCGTCGGTGAACAGCGTCCGCCAGTAGGCGACGGCAGCGTCCCACTCGGGACCTTCAGGAGCCCGCTCGCGGCCTTCCACGTAGTCGAAGGTGGTCTGGTCCGGCGCGATCATGCCTGCGCGGGCGCCGGCCTCGATGGACATATTGCAAACGGTCATCCGGCCTTCCATGGAAAGGTTCCGGATCGCAGACCCGCGGTACTCGAGCACGTAGCCCTGCCCGCCACCGGTTCCGATCTTGGCGATGACCGCCAAGATGATGTCCTTGGCCGAGACCCCCTCGGGCAGATCGCCTTCCACATTGATTGCCATCGTCTTGAACGGCTTCAAAGGCAGCGCCTGAGTGGCGAGCACGTGCTCAACCTCGCTGGTACCGATTCCGAAGGCGAGCGCACCGAAAGCTCCGTGGGTGCTGGTGTGCGAGTCGCCGCAGACGATGGTCATGCCCGGCTGGGTCAAGCCCAACTGCGGTCCGACCACGTGCACGATGCCCTGCTCGACGTTGCCCAGTGAGTACAGCGGAACACCGAACTCGGCGCAGTTCTTGCGCAGTGCATCCACCTGGGCCCGGGACACCGGATCGGCGATCGGCTTGTCGACATCGATGGTGGGAATGTTGTGATCCTCGGTGGCCAACGTGAGGTCGGGCCGACGCACGGGGCGGCCGGCGGCACGAAGACCGTCGAACGCCTGCGGACTGGTGACTTCGTGGACCAGGTGAAGATCGATGTACAGCAGGTCCGGCTCGCCTGGCGCCGAGCGCACGATGTGGTCTTGCCAGACCTTTTCGGCCAGGGTGCGTCCCACGAATTCCTCCATCGGTGAGTGAGCGACGAAAGTTGATTCTACGTAGCAAGCGAAAGGGCCCTCCCTAGTGGGAGGGCCCTCGTAGCCCCGACGGGATTCGAACCCGCGCTACCGCCTTGAGAGGGCGGCGTGCTAGGCCGCTACACAACGGGGCCATGCCGAGCACGTGCTGGATCCTAGTTGCCCAGGAACCGAACCCACGCTCGTCGCTGGGGTACCAGGACTCGAACCTAGACTAACTGGGCCAGAACCAGTCGGGCTGCCAATTACCCCATACCCCATGGGACCCAACAAGTGTAGTCATGCGCCCTTGAGCGCTTTGATCCGGGAGAGAGAACGCTGCGATCCCAGTAGTTCCATCGACTCGAACAGCGGTGGGGAAACCCGGCGGCCGGTAATAGCCAAGCGCACTGGACCAAAGGCCACCTTCGGCTTGAGGCCAAGACCGTCGATCAGAGCTGTCCGCAAAGCGCCCTCGATGGATTCCGTTGTCCACTCGCTCAGATCGGACAAACCAGCCTCGGCAGCTTGCAGAACAGCGGCCGACTGCTCTCCCAGGATCTTCTCGGCATCAGCAGCATCAACAATCACATCCTCCACGAACAGGAAGCCGATCATCGCGCTGGCTTGCCCCAGGGTCTCCATCCGTTCGGAGATCAACGGAACAACTGCACGGACCAAGTCCACCTCGGCTGGCGACGGCGGATCGCTCACGACGCCATCACGCACCAGGTACGGAATTAGCCGATCGACGAGTTCATCGGCTGCTAGGTGCCGGATCCAGTCCCCGTTTATCGCGGTGCACTTCTTCAAATCAAAGCGCGCCGGATTCGGGTTGACTCGATCGAGGGTGAACGCCTCGGCCATTTGCTGCTTGCTGAAGAACTCCACGTCGCCACCAGGAGACCATCCGAGGAGTGCCAGATAGTTGGTCAGGCCCTCAGGCAGGTAACCCTCGTCGCGATACATCTGCAACGACGATTCCGGGTCTCGCTTGGAAAGCTTCTTGTTGCCCTCCCCCATCACGTACGGCAGGTGACCGAAATGCGGGACCGGACCCTCAAATGCGCCCACCGCGATCATCGCTTCGTACAGCGCGATCTGCCTCGGTGTCGAGGACAGCAAATCCTCACCGCGCAGCACGTGGGTGATCTTCATGGCGGCGTCGTCGGTGGGGTTCACGAGCGTGTAGAGCGGCTCACCGTTGGCCCGCTGCAGCACGTAGTCGGGCACCTGCCCCGCCGCAAAGGTGATCTCGCCGCGGATGAGGTCATTCCAGGTGAAGTCGCGATCGGGCATCCGGAAACGCACGACCGCCGGGCGACCCTCATCGATGTAGGCCTGCTGTGCCTCAGTACTCAGCTCCCGGCAGTGACCGTCGTAACCCGGAGCACGCTTCTCGGCCATCGCCTGCTCGCGGCGAGCTTCGAGTTCCTCGCTGGAGCAGTAGCACTCGTAGGCGTAGCCGCCGGCAACCAACTTCTCGACCATCGCTGAGTACGACTCACGACGTTCGGATTGCCGATACGGACCGTACGGTCCACCGACCTCCGGGCCCTCATCCCAATCGAGCCCCAGCCAGCGCAACGACGCCAGCAACGCCTCGTAGGACTCTTCGCTGTCGCGTGCCGCGTCGGTGTCCTCGATCCGGAAGACGAAGGTCCCGCCGGTATGCCGGGCGTAGGCCCAGTTGAACAGCGCGGTGCGGATCATCCCGACGTGCGGGTTGCCGGTGGGTGATGGACAAAAGCGAACACGGACATCGCTCACGGTGCAGCACTCCTCACGGGGTTGGTCAGGTTGCCGATGCCCGTGATGCTCACGGTCACCGAATCACCAGCGATCAAGGGTCCGACACCTTCGGGGGTACCCGTCAAGATCACGTCACCGGGAAGCAACGTCATGCACGAACTCACGTAGGACACCAGAGCCGGAACGTCGTGCACCATGGCATCGATCCCCGAATGCTGACGCTGCTGCCCGTTGACGGTCACGGTGATGTCGGCATCGGCCGGCGCCAACTCGGTCTGGATCCACGGCCCGATGGGGCAGAAGGTGTCGAATCCCTTGGCCCGGGTCCATTGACCATCGGACTTTTGGAGGTCGCGAGCGGTGACGTCGTTGGCGATCGTGTAACCGAAGATGACGTCGTCCACGCGATCGAGCGGAACGTCCTTGCACATCCTGCCGATCACGATGGCGAGTTCACCTTCGTGTTCGACCTGCTCGGACTGCCATGGCAGGTCGATCGGGTCTCCGGATCCGATCACCGACGTACTGGGCTTCAAGAACAGCAGCGGCTCCTCGGGGGCCTCACCGCCCATCTCAGCCGCGTGCGCCCGGTAGTTCTTGCCAACGCACACCACCTTCGATGGCAGCACTGGAGCGAGAAGCCGAACGTCAGCGAGTTTCAGCACGCTGCCCTCAGGGCGGATCTCCACGAAAGGATGTCCCTCGATGGGCGCGACGATCGAGTCCTCGGTGATGTCGTCGCTGTCGTCGAGACCGTCAACGGCCCCGTACCAAATGTCCTCGCCCGCAGCGAACCGGCAAATCAGCACCGGCCCACCCTAATGAGCGGCTAGTCACGCACCTCGCTACGCATCAGCCCATACGTGAGGGCATCCTCGAGAGCGCGCCACGATGCAGCGATCACGTTCTCGTGCACACCCAACGTTGTCCACTCGCGCGACCCATCGGACGTGGAGACCAGAACACGCGTGACACTCGCGGTGCCGGACGTTTCTGCATCGCTCTTTTCCAGTAGCCGCACCTTGTAGTCGATCAGTTCCAAGGGCTCGAGTTCTGGATACAACGACGTCACGGCCGAGCGCAGCGCCTTGTCCAGCGCGTTCACCGGGCCGTTGCCCTCGGCAGTACTGATCATGCGCTCACCATTGGCCCGGACCTTGACCGTCGCCTCGGTGCGCACCTCCCCCGAGACGTCCTGCTCGACGATCGTCCGCCAGGACTCCACTTCGAAGCGCGACTGCTGTTGGTCGGCGCCCATCAACAGCAGCTCGAACGAGGCATCCGCCGCCTCGAAGGTCCAGCCCTTGGACTCCAGGTCCTTGACCGTCTCGACAACTCGGGTGACGCGTTCCTTATCGCCGGAGATGTCGTAGCCGAGTTCCTTGCTCTTCATCTCGACCGAGGCTCGTCCGGCCATCTCGGTTACGAGCACCCGCTGATCGCCACCGACCAGCGCCGGATCGATGTGGTTGTAGAGCTCGGGGTTGACCTTCAAAGCCGAGGCGTGCAGCCCGGCCTTGTGCGCGAACGACGAGACGCCGGCGTACGCCTGGTGGGTATCGGGAGCAATGTTGGCGATCTCCGCGATCGCGTGCGAGATGCGACGGGTCTCGGCCATCTTGCCCTCTGGAAGACACTCGATACCCATCTTCAACTGTAGGTTCGCCACGACCGGGAAGAGGTCCGCGTTGCCGGTTCGCTCGCCATATCCGTTGGCGGTGCACTGAACATGCGTCACGCCTGCAGAAACGGCAGTTACCGAATTGGCCACCGCGCAACCGGTGTCGTCCTGGCAGTGAATGCCCAGCCGAACACCGGAACGCTCGGCCACATCCGACACGATCTCGGCCATCCCCAACGGCAACATCCCACCGTTGGTGTCACACAGCACGCCCACATCCGCACCGGATTCGGCGGCGGCAACCAGCAGGCGAACGCCGTAGTCGGAGTCGTGCTTGTAGCCGTCGAAGAAGTGCTCCATGTCCACGAACACCCGGCGGCCCTCCCCCACTAGGAAGGCCACGGTGTCGCGGATCATCGCCTCGTTCTCGTCCAACGAGGTCTTCAATGCCTGCTCCACGTGCCAAACATCGGACTTCGCCACCAACGTGATCACCGGAGCACCGGAGTCGAGCAGCGCGCGCACCTGCTGGTCCTCGGACACCACCACGCCGGCCTTGCGGGTCGCACCGAACGCCACCAACTGCGCGTACTTCAACTTCAGTTCGGTTTGGGCCCGCTGGAAGAACTCGGTGTCCTTCGGCAGCGCCCCGGGCCATCCACCCTCGATGAAGCCCACGCCGTAGTCGTCGAGCAAGCGCGCCACGGTGAGCTTGTCGTTCACCGAGTACGAAATGCCCTCGCGCTGGGCGCCGTCGCGCAAGGTGGTGTCGTACACATGGAACGCGTCTCCCTGGGGAAGCGGCGTGGTACTCATCTCTCCTTCTTTCCCACCATCAAAAAAGCCCCTCGCTAGGCGAAGGGCAGCGCGTCGAGGGGTGTCGACGCGCTAAGTAATGATGATGATGCTGGTGGTGCTGGTGATCCTCACGGCTCACATCCTGCCACACCCCACGAACTTGCAGTCTGGAACGCCGAACTTGCAGGAATGTGTGCTTGAACATGCAGAGATTGGCCTTCGAATGTGCACTTCCAGCCACTCCAAGACAGAGCGAACGACGACGGCCCGACTACTCAGCAATCCGCAGGTGAACGCTGCACACGTCCCCCACCGCGAGTCCTTCTGCAGTACGAACGGGCTTCTTCAGCGGCAGGATGAAACTGCCGACATCCTTGCTGGGAAAGATGGACGTTCTCCAGGTGCTCGACCCGATCAAGACCTCCACACGCACCGACCCGAAGCCACCCCGATTCATGGGCATGTCCTCGATCTCGTCGGCAACTTCCTCAGGAAGGGAGAGGAAGTGCCAGGCGGCATCGGACTTCCACAGCCACACCTCGGCCGTGAAAGTCCATTCCATGGAAAGACCCGATCAGCAGATCGCGTGCAGCCAGTTGTGGCGGTCGGGAATCGCCCCGGTTTGGATATCGAGCAACTCCTGGCGCAACCGAGTCGTCACCGGACCGGTCCCTCCATCCGCTACCGACCACGAGCCATTGGTCCGCGATTTCACCTCTCCCACAGGGGTGATCACGGCCGCGGTCCCGCAGGCGAATACCTCGGTGATCTCCCCGGATTCGCAGCCAGCCATCCAGTCTTCGACGCTGATCTGACCTTCATCAGCACGGATCCCAAGATCTGCGGCCACCGTCAGCAAGGAATCGCGAGTGATGCCCGGCAGGAGCGAACCGGTCAACCGCGGCGTCACCAAGCGAGCCGAGTCTCCCGACCCGTACACGAAGTACAGGTTCATGCCACCCATCTCTTCGATCCATTTACGCTCGGCCGCGTCTAGCCAGACCACCTGGTCGCAGCCGTGCTGGGAAGCCTCGGCTTGGGCGATCAAAGAAGCCGCGTAGTTCCCCGCGCACTTCGCCTCGCCCGTTCCTCCGGGAGCTGCGCGAACGTAGTCGTCGGACAACCACACGCTCACCGGCTTGATGCCATTGGGGAAGTAGGCACCGGCGGGCGACGCGATTAGCAAGTACTCGTATGCGTTGGCTGGCTTGACTCCCAAACCGATCTCAGTGGAGAACATGAACGGCCGCAAGTAGAGGGACTTCTCTGCGTCCCCGGGAACCCAATCACGATCTTGCCGAACGAGTGATTCCAAACTGGCGACGAACAGTTCCTCAGGGAGTTCCGCCATGGCTAGTCGTCGAGCCGAAGCAGCAAATCGTTGGGCGTTCTTGAATGGCCGGAAAGTCTTGATCGATCCGTCGGCGTGCCGGTAGGCCTTCAATCCCTCGAAGATCGCCTGTCCGTAGTGAATGAAGTTCGTTGCCGGATCCAGGAGCAGCGGCCCGTAGGGCACCAGCTCTGCGTCGTGCCAGCCCTTGTCGGCGGTCCACTTGGCTCGAACCATGTTGTCGGTGAAACTCCGGCCGAAGCCGGGGTTTTCCAAAATGGCATTGCGCTCTTGCTCCGACGTCGGTGACGACGACGGATGCAACGTGATGCCCCAAAGGCCAGTGCCAGCCTCGGTGGAAGTCATGGCCGAAACCTACCGATCCGCTGCGGCAACGGCACCAGCAGCAAGGGCATCACCGATCTGCGCGGTCGAGCGCTCGACTGAACCGCGGGACTCCAGATCCGCAGCAACCGCAGCCTCAACCCATCCGGCAGCCTGCGCCTCGCCCACGTGATCTAGCAGCATCGCAAGCGACATCACCGTAGCTGTCGGGTCGGCCTTGCCTTGGCCGGCAATATCCGGCGCCGATCCATGAACCGGTTCAAACATCGACGGATTGGACCGTGACGGATCGATGTTGCCGCTGGCGGCCAGGCCGATACCGCCTCCGATGGCGGCGCCGATATCAGTCAGGATGTCGCCAAACAGATTGTCGGTTACCACCACATCGAAACGATCAGGATTTGTGATGAAAAACATCGCCGCGGCGTCCACGTGCTGGTAGTCGGTGGCGACGTCCGGATATTCCGCGGCCACCCGATCAAAAGTCCGCTTCCACAGTGAGCCAGCGTTGGTGAGGACGTTCGTCTTGTGGACCAACGTCACGTGCTTACGACGACGCATCGCCCGGTCGAACGCATCGCGCACGATGCGCTCAACGCCGTAAGCGGTGTTGAGACTCTCTTCGGTCGCGACCTCTTGCGGAGTTCCCTTGCGCAGCACACCACCAGCGCCCACGTACGGTCCTTCTGTGCCCTCACGGCAGACCACGAAGTCGATCGTCTTCCCAGCAGCTAGCGGGCCCTGCACGCCCGGGTACAACTTGACCGGACGCAGGTTCACGTGGTGATCCATCACAAACCGAAGCGGCAGAAGGACTCCGCGCTCCAGCACACCCGGCGGGACCGACGGGTCACCGATCGCACCGAGCAAGATCGCGTCGTAGGTCCGCAGTTCTTCGATCACGGATTCGGGTAGAAGCTCGCCCGTAGCGTTGTAGCGAGTGGCGCCGAGGTCGTATTCGGTCGTCGAGATCGACAGGTCGGCTTTCGGGGCAAGAGCCTCCAGTACCTTCATTGCTTCAGCTACAACCTCGGTGCCGATGCCATCGCCAGGAATGAGTGCCAGGTTCAATTCACGCGCCATGGTGAGAGAGCCTAGTCACCAGGAGCGTGACCGATCATGAGTGGAAACCTGGCCGTAATCCGGTTCACAATCGAGGCATGAAACGACGACGCTGGAGCGACCTCAACGATGGCCAAAAGACTGCCGTACTGGTGGCCGCCTCGGTGCAACTATCTCTCGCAGCAACAGCCTGGGTGGATCTCGCGCGGCGCCCAGCCGCGCAAGTGAACGGCCCGAAGGGCCTGTGGGTCGCAGCCATCGCAGTAAATTTCGTCGGCCCAATCTCCTACTTCGCTTTCGGTGTACGTCGACGCCCCTAGCGCGCTCGGCCGATAGCTCCAGGCACGGGACCGGCCATCACATCACGCGCTGGTAACCTTTCCCCGTGCATTCGCTCCTGCTCCTTCGCAGCCGCGGCGAGGCCTAGCAACCGGCCTCCTCGTCGCGGAGGTTCTGCGTGGCCGGTCCCCGGCCCGATTCATAGAACTAGGAGCAAGACGTGACCACCGCGAACGAGTACGAAACCCGAAATTCCCAAAAGCCCTCGGCGATGCCGTTTACCAGGTACCAGCCGTTCACCCCCATCGATCTGCCCGACCGCACCTGGCCGAACACAGTCATCCAGAAGGCACCGCGCTGGTGCGCGGTGGATCTGCGTGACGGCAACCAGGCGCTGATCGATCCAATGACTCCGCAGCGCAAGTTACGGATGTTTCAACTGCTCGTAGACATGGGCTACAAGGAGATCGAGGTCGGCTTCCCGTCTGCATCGCAGACCGACTTCGATTTTGTTCGGCAAATCATCGAAGAAGACCTCATCCCGGACGACGTTGTCATCCAGGTTCTCACCCAATCGCGCGAGGCCTTGATCGAGCGGACCTTCGAATCGATCCGCGGCGCCAAGCAGGCGATCGTCCACCTCTATAACTCAACCTCCACATTGCAGCGCCGTGTGGTCTTCGGCCTGGACAAGGCCGGCGTCACCGACATCGCCGTGCACGGCGCGCAGTTATGTCAGAAGTTCGCCGACGAGATGAAGGGCGAGACGGACGTCTACTTCCAGTACTCCCCTGAGTCCTACACCGGAACCGAACTGGAGTTCGCGCTCGAGATCTGCAACGCCGTGACCGACGTCTGGCAACCCACCCCCGATCGCAAGGTCATCTTGAACCTGCCGGCCACAGTGGAGATGGCCACGCCCAACGTGTACGCCGACTCCATCGAGTGGATGCACCGCAACCTCGCACGTCGTGATTCGATCGTGCTCTCACTGCATCCGCACAACGACCGCGGAACCGCCGTTGCCGCCGCCGAGCTTGGCTACATGGCCGGCGCCGATCGGATCGAAGGCTGCCTATTCGGCAACGGTGAGCGCACCGGCAACGTCTGCCTAGTAACGCTGGGCCTAAACGTTTTCAGCCAGGGCATGGATCCGCAGATCGACTTCTCCGATATCGATCACATTCGCCGCACGGTCGAGTACTGCAACCAGATTCCGGTCCACGAGCGTCACCCTTACGGTGGCGACCTCGTCTACACGGCGTTCTCAGGATCCCATCAGGACGCCATCAACAAGGGCCTGAATGCGATGAAGGCCGACGCCGAGGTCGCGGGCACCGACGTCGACTCCTTCCGCTGGGATGTCCCCTACCTGCCGATCGACCCGAAGGATGTGGGTCGCACGTACGAAGCCGTCATCCGTGTGAACTCGCAGTCCGGCAAGGGCGGCGTCGCGTACATCATGCGCACCGAGAACAACCTCGACCTCCCCCGCAGGCTGCAGATCGAGTTCTCCCAGGTGATCCAGCACCTGACCGACTCCGAGGGTGGCGAGGTTTCGCCCGAGGACATGTGGTCGGCCTTCACCGACGAGTACCTGCCGAATCCGGACGCACCGTGGGGACGGTTCTCTCTCGTGTCCGTTCAACAGGACTCCGCCGTCGACGGCGAGACATCCGTGGCAGTCGTGATGAACGATGATGTCTCCGAAATCGAACTCACCGGAGTCGGCAACGGTCCGATCGCGGCGTTCTGCGCGGCACTCACCTCGCACGGAGTGGACGTTCGCGTACTCGACTACGCCGAACACGCGATGAGCGCTGGCGGTGACGCGCGCGCAGCGGCATACCTGGAGTGCGCGGTGGGCGACCGAGTGCTGTGGGGCGTTGGAATCGATCCGTCGATCACCACCGCCTCGCTCAAGGGAATCATCAGCGCCGTCAACCGAGCCGAGCGGGACACGTAGTCCGTCACTCCTCGGGAGCGACAACGTGCCCGGGGGCCCGAGCCACCTGCGCCCAGGCGACCGCTGCGATCACGACGATCGCAGCGCCCACGGTGATCCACGTGACGACCTCTCCCAAGAGCAGCGCGGACCAGAGCAGACTGAACAACACCTGCAGTTGCTGCACCTGACCGCCGTAGGCAACGCCCGCCTGCGACAGCCCCCGGTACCAGGCGAAGAACCCGAGGTACATCGACGAAACACCCAGCAGGATCAGAGCTCCCCACTGCGTGCCCGAGGGTGTGTAGGAATCCTTCGTCAGCCACCACAGCACCGCCGATGCCGGGATCGTGATGGGCAACGCCATGACAACCACCCACGAGATCACCTGCCAGCCGGGCAATGTCTTGGTGGCGGCAGTGCCGAGGACGTAACTGATGCTCGCGGCAATCACGCCGAGCAGGAGCAACCCGTCGGCGAGCAGCGATCCGGGGCCTAGTTCGCCTCGGCTTAAAGAAAAGACAACGACGGCTCCGGTCCCGATGACGGCGGCAAACCAGAACGCTCGGGTTACCCGCTCCCGCGTCAGCGCCACGGCGAAGATGGCGGTCGAGAGAGGCAGGAAGGCCGCAATAACCGAGGCGTGGGCAGCGGTTGTGTAGTTGAGCGCGATCGCCATAAAGACCGGCCAGCCAAAGACCGCACCCAGCATCACGAAAAACAACGACTTCCACAGGTGCCGAGGTGGAAGCGGTATCTGTCGGATCAGCAGCACTACGCCGGCAATTACGCCCGCGATAACCGCGCGCCCCGTCGCAGTAAGGACGGCATCGAACCCCTCAACCGCGACCTTGGTCAGCGGGACCGTGAATGACCACAGGAAAACCGCAAGAAAGGCCCACGCAAGGCCCGCCCGAATCCGGGCGTCGATCACTGAGCCAGCGTGACGAAGCGCCCGGAGTGAGCGCCGATCTGCTCGGTGATCTGCTCCAGCAGTTCCGCCGGGATCGGCGAATCGACGGTCAGCACGATCAAGGAATGATCGGTGTCATCGCGACTCACCTGCATGCCACCGATGTTGATGTCCGCATCGCCGAGCAACTTGCCCACGATGCCGACCACGCCGGGCTTGTCGTGGTAGCGGAAGAAGCCGAGGTGATCGCTCAGTGGGACATCCACGTCGAAACCATCGACCTCGACGATCTTGCCCTGACTGTGCGGACCGGCAACCGTTCCTCCGACGCACACGGTCGCGCCGTCGGTGAGGGTTAACTTCACCCGAAGCAGGAAGCGATGGTCACCGCTTGTGCTGTCCGTCGTTAGCGCAACTTCCACTCCCCGCTGCTCGGCGAGCACGGGAGCGTTGACGTAGGAAACGGGGTCGTGGACCAGAACCTGGAACACACCCTTGAGAGCGGAAAGCTCGAGGACTCGAACATCGTGTTCGATGATATCTCCGAGCACCTCGATGTCTACTCGCTCGACAGCAGCCGGGGCAAGCCCGCAGGCAGCTGCACCGATGCGCTCAGCGAGCGGGAGCACCGCCTTGACGTCCTCGTCGATCTGACCGCCCTGAACGTTCACCGCATCCGGCACCAGTTCGCCCGCGAGCGCAAGGCGAACGGACTTCGCTACTGCGATTCCCGCCTTCTCTTGTGCTTCATCCGTTGACGCTCCCAAGTGCGGGGTCGCGACGACGTTTTCTAACGTGAACAGCGGCGAGTCGGTGCACGGTTCGGACGCGTAGACGTCCAGGCCTGCGCCAGCGACCCGGCCCTCGGACATCGCCTTGTATAGCGCGTCCTCGTCGATGATCCCGCCGCGAGCGGCGTTGATG